>DATBWU010000123.1:0-36686 GCA_036514635.1 Anaerolineae bacterium
TGGACGCGGGCTTTGAGCAGCAAAAAGCGCAACTTGTGGCCGCGCGCAGTATAACCCGGACGAGCCGGAGCCAACAAGGGAACTAACCGCCGAGAATGCCGAGAACGCGGGCGCGCAACGCAACCGTAACCCAACTGTCCAATAGACAAACCCATATCGCCATGTTAGAATTTCGCTGTGTTTGGCGATATTGCCTGAACCTTGGGGGCCTGGGTGGCCGCTCTTTCGACCGGTTCATCTCATTCCACGGATTTGCCCACCGCGCGTTTCGCGCGGCCGCTGGTGATCGCCAGCCTGCTGATCGCCGCTGCCGTGTATGTCGCCGCGCCGATCCTGGCCTACACCTGGGCGACGCGCGTCCCCTTCCTCGGCGTCACGCTCGAGCAGACGTTCAACGTCAACGACAACCGGGGCGTGGGCTGGGGGCCGTCGCCCGACCGGCTCGACGTGCAAGATCACGTCCAGTCGATCAATGGCCGCGCCATCGATAGCCAGGCTACACTGGAGCAGGCGCTGATCGAAACCGGAACCGGCGCTGAGCGCCCGGCGCAGATCGTCTATCAGCGCCGCACATCGAGCGGCGCGCCGGAGACCCGCGAGATCAGCCTGCGCCTGTCCTCCTTCCCGCTCAACGATCTGGTGCGCCTGTTCTGGCTGCCCTACGTCATCGGCTTGACGTACCTGGGCATCGGGCTGTGGGTGTTCCGTCTGCGCGGCCGGCAGCGCGCCGGACTGGCTTTCACCTTCTTCAGCACGTGGGTCGCCATCGCGCTCGGCATCTACTTCGACACGAACGCATCGCACACGCTGGAGTTCTTGTGGCCGATCGGGCTTGGGTTGCCCGGCGCGGCGGCGATCAATCTGGCTCTCGTCTTCCCGCAAGAACCTCGCTTCGTATTGAAGTGGCCCGCGCTGCGCTTGCTGGCCTACATCCCGGCGGCGCTGCTGATCGTATACGCCCTCGCCGTGCTATTCGACCTGCGTGACCCGTGGGCCTATATCGGATCGTGGCGGCTGTTGTACCTGTCCTTGCTGCTTGGGCTGGCCGTGTTCCTCAGCCTGCTGATTTACCGCCGCTGGGGCTCCACGTCGCCGATCGTGCGCCAGCAAAGCCGGATTATCCTGCTCGGCTCGATACTGGCCTTCGGGCCGTTCGGCGTGTGGGCGATCCTCGCCCTGCTCGGCGTCACCGCGCCGTTCGACCCGCTGATCTACTTCCCGACTTTCGCCGTGTTCCCCTTGTCGATCGCCTATGCGCTGCTGCGCTACCACTTGCTCGACATCGATCTGATCCTCGGCCGCACGCTGATGTACACACTGGTCAGCGGGCTGGTCGTCGGCGCATACTTCGGGATCGTGGCCGTCATCGGCGCGGTTGCGCAGACCACTCAAACGCTGGCGGCCAACCCGTTCCTGCTGGCCGCATTCGTCATCGCACTCGCCGTGCTGCTCGATCCGCTGCGCAAGCGCGTGCAGGTCGCCGTCGACCACGTCTTCTTCCGCACGCGCATCGACGTGCGCAGCGTGCTGCAAGCGTACAGCCACGATCTCACCGGAGCCGCCGACCCCGCGTCGATCGTCTTGCTGCTGACCAGCGCGGTCAAGCGCACGCTCACGTCCGATCCGGTGCGCGTGTACCTGTACGATCCGCGCACGCGATCGTACCAGCTCCACGCGCCGGGCAACGAGCGCGTCAAACTACCGCCACTGGTGACGCGCTGTCCGCACGATAGCCCGCTGGCGCGCTGGATGAGCGATCAGCGCCTGCCGTGGTACATCCAGCCCGACCGCCCACTGCCTCGCCCGATCTACACAGAAAGCGCGCGGCTGAGCGCGATGGAGGCTTCGCTGCTGGTTCCGCTGCACGGGCGGGATCGACTCAACGGCTGGGTGGCGTTAGGCAGCAAAACCTCGGGGCAGCCGTACACGACCGACGAGATCGGCTTCCTGGGCGCGCTGGCCGATCAGACGTCGCTCGCGCTCGAGCGCGCGCTGACCCACAGCGACCTGGAGCGGCGCGTGACCGAGCTGAACGCGCTCAGCCAGATCAGCCAGGCGGTCAACTTCAGCGTGGACCCGGACACGATCCTGGAGCTGATCTACGCCCAGGCCGGCAAGGTGCTGGACACGTCCAACTTCTACATCGCGCTGGTCGATCCCCGGCGCGGCACGATGCGCTTCGCTTTCTACGTCGAGCGCGGCGAGCGGCTGTATCCCGACGACGAGTGGCCGCTGGAGGTGGGCCTGACCGGCGAGATCGTCCGCGCGGGCCGCCCGATCGTCACCGACGATTACGTGCAGGAGTGTATTCGCCGCAACATCACGCCCGGCGGCAAGCCGGGGCGCGCCTGGATGGGCGTGCCGCTGATCACCGGTGACCGCGTGCTGGGCGTGATGAACGTCTCGTCGTTTGAGGCCGACGTGACGTACAGCGAGCAGCAGTTGCAGGTGTTCTCGGCCATTGCCGACCAGGCGGCCAGTGTGCTCGACAAAGTTCGCCTGTTCAAGATCACGGAAGAGCGTGCGCAACAACTGGCGGTGCTGAACGAAGTCTCGCGCAGCATCACCTCGACGCTCGATCTGGCCGCCGTGCTCAACGCGATCATGGAGAAGGCCGTCGAGATTCTGGACTGCGAGGCCGGCTCGCTGCTGCTCATCGACGAGAAGACCCAGGAATTGGTGTTTGAAGTGATCCTCGGCCCGGCGGCGGAAAAACTGCACGGCGCGCGCCTGCCGATGGGCAAAGGGATCGTCGGCGCGGTCGCGCAATCGGGCGTCCCGCAGATCGTCAACGAGGCGCAGACCGACACGCGCTGGCTGCGCAACATCGGCCAGACGGATCGCTTCGTCACGCGCGCCTTGCTGACGGTTCCGATGAAAGCGCGCGATAAGGTCATCGGCGTGATCCAGGTGCTCAACAAGAAGGACGGCACACCGTTCGACGAGGACGACCAGACGCTGCTCGAATCGTTCGCGGGCAACGCCGCCGTCGCCGTAGAGAACGCGCAGTTGTTCAGCCGCACCGACCTGGCGTTGGCCCGCCGCGTGGAAGAACTGAGCACGCTGCAGGAGATCGACCGCGAGCTGAACATGGCGCTCGACTTCCGGCGCGTGATGGGGCTGACGCTGGAGTGGGGCGTGCGCGTGACCGGCGCGGAAGCCGGGTCGATCGGTATGATCGACCGGGAGCAGAACGTGCTGTTGATCCTGGCGAGCCAGGGCTACTCCGAGACGCACTCGCCCGGCGATGGAGCCGTTCTGCCGCTCGATCGCGGGCTGGCCGGGAAGACGATGCGCACCGGGCTGCCGATGCTGATCGACGACGCGGGCATGCCGCCGGACCCGGAGAGCGCGCCGGCTTCGCCTGAAACCCGATCGCAAATCAGCGTGCCCATTCGCCGGGGCAACGAGGTAGTCGGCGTGCTCAATCTGGAGTCGTCGCGCGCCCGGGCCTTCAGCAGCGCCGAATTTGAAAGCGCCATCCGCCTGGCCGATCACGCCGCCGTCGCCATCACCAACGCGCGGCTGTACGAGGAAGTCAAGCGCGCCAATGACGCCAAGAGCGAATTCGTGTCGATCGTCTCGCACGAGTTGAAGACGCCCATGACCAGCATCAAGGGTTACACCGATCTGGTGGTCAAAGGCGCGGCCGGCCCGCTGACCGATTTGCAGCAGCAGTTCCTCAACACGGTGCGCACCAACGTCGAGCGCATGAGCACGCTGGTGGGCGATTTGCTGGACATCAGCCGCATCGAGACGGGCCGCTTGAAGCTGGACATCAAGCCGGTGTCGATGAACGAGGTCATCGAAGAGACGCTGCGCACCACGCAGCGCCAGATCGAAGAGAAGCAGCAGTCGCTCGACGTGGAAGTGCCCGCCGACCTGCCGCCGGTGATGGGCGACCGCGCCCGGCTGATCCAGGTGATGACGAATCTGATCAGCAATGCCTACAAGTACACGCCGACCGGCGGACGCATTTCCATCGCCGCGCATCCCAAGCCTAACGGCGGCCTATCCGATTTTGTGATGTGCGCGGTCACGGACACCGGCATCGGTATCTCGGAAGAAGACAGGGTCAAGCTGTTCACCAAGTTCTTCCGCTCCGCCGATCCGGCGGTGCGCGAAGTGACCGGCACCGGGCTGGGACTGTCGATCACCAAGAGCCTGATCGAATTGCACGGCGGCGAAATCTGGGTGGAGAGTCAGATCGGCAAAGGCTCGACGTTTGCGTTCACCTTGCCGGTGGCGAATCAGTCAGGGAGTCGGGCAGTCGCGTAGTCGGAGAGTTGGCTGGTTAGCTGGTTGGCTAGTTGGTTGAGGGGTCGCGGGAGATTGCGGCCCTTTTTGTTTGTGCTCGCCATTCGTGATTTCACCGCCGAGACGCCGAGAACGCGGAGAAATCCTTGGGAAAACTCGGCGTCCTCTGCGTCTCCGTGGTGTGACCTCGCGTTTTTAAGTACTCCCAAAAGGGAACCTCCTCCCCCCGACCGTTGTAATATAGGCAGAACCCGTCGTTCTCCGGAGAGCGCGGTTGGACGAAAGCCAGTTGGTCGAACGCGCGCGGCGCGGCGACACGGGTGCGTACGATGCGCTCGTGCAGGCGCACCAGGAAGCCGCTTTCCGCGCCGCCTATCTCATCACACACGATGCTGCCGAGGCGCAGGACGCCGCGCAGGAGGCCTTCATCCGCGCCTACGACGCGCTGGGCCGCTTCGACGCACGCCGGCCCTTCCGGCCCTGGCTGTTGCGCATTGTCACCAACCTCGCGATCAATCACGTCAGGGCATCGCAGCGACGACAAACGATGGCGGAACGATACGGCGTGCAGAGCATCGAGAGGCAGGAGATGCCGGCGGTCGAAGCGCACGTCCTCAGCCGCGAACGCAGCCGCCGCGTGTGGAGCGCGATTGGCCGCCTCAAGCCCGAAGATCAACGCCTGCTGGTGCTGCGCTACTTTCTCGACCTGTCCGAAGCCGAACTGGCGCAGGCATTTGACGCGGCTGCCGGGACGATCAAATCGCGGCTGCATCGCGCGCTGGGCAAGCTGCGCGATGCGATCCACGCGCACGATCCCGATCTACTCGAATCGAAATTTCCAGTTGTCAGGGAGTAAAGGGAGGAAAGAGCCATGTGGTGGAGAATTGCTCGAATAGGTGTATGTGCTGTGATCGCGGCGCTGGCGCTGGTCGCGCCCGTGTGGGCCGGCGGGTGGGCTGTCGTCACGCTCGACGAGTTGCCCGCGCAAGTTGCCGCCAACCAGCCGCTCACGATCGGTTTCATGGTCAGGCAACATGGCCGCACGCCGCTTGATGGGCTGACACCCCAGATCACCGCAACGCGCGCGGGGACGAATCAGTCTTTCAGCGTGACGGCCCAAGCGCAGGGCCGGGTCGGCCACTATGTTGCCACGCTGACCTTCCCCAGTGCGGGGATGTGGAACTGGTCGATCGATGCGTTTACCTTTGCACAGCCGATGCCCGCGCTGAACGTGCTTGCCGCCGCGCCAGCGCAGAACACAAGCACAGGTATACCCGTTTCGCTTCCGCTGGCGGCAGGGATCGCCGGCTTGATCGGCGCGGCGGGCGCGCTGCTGATGTCGTTGCGTGCGCGGACGCGCCGGGCCTTCGCGCCGATCCTCGCCTGCGCGCTGATCAGCGTGGTCGGCTTCGCATCGGCGGCGAGCGTGACCTCGGGCGCTTCGGCGGTGAGCAACGCCTCGAACACATCGCCCGTGTCTCAGCCCGTTTTGGCGGGCCTGGGCCGCGAGCTGTTCCTCGCCCAGGGCTGCGTGGTATGCCACGAGCACAACGCCGTCCGCGAGGCGCGGGCAGAACTCGGCTCCTTCACTATCGGCCCTGACCTGACCAACTTCAGGGCCGATCCGATGTACCTGCACCGCTGGTTGAAAGACCCTTCGTCGGTGAAGCCGAACACGGAGATGCCGACTCTGGGCTTGAGTGACGATGAGATCGAAGCGCTCATTGCCTTTCTGAACTCGGGCAAGGAATGATAGGATGATGGCGAGGCGGATGGCATTTGTCGGTCTGGTGTTCCTGTCGCTTGCGGCTTGCGCGCCCTCGGGAGCACGTACTGGGACGACGGCGACCGATGCTCCGCCCGCACCGGTCACGGCCACACCCTGGCCGACGCCACCGATCAGGCGACCGATCTATATCGTGGACCCGAACGATCAGGGGACCGTGTCCAGAATCCTGGTCGTCGATCCCGATCAGCTTCGGATCGCCTTCACGCTAACGACGCGCTTCCTGCCGGAGATCGCTCTGTCTGCGGATGGTCGCCGCCTGTACGTCGCCGACTCGTACCGGACGCAGGTCATTCGTGGCGAAACGCAAGACGTCCTCAGCGTGTACGATGCCTTAAGCGGCGAATTGCTGCTGGACGATACACCCATTCAAGGTCGCCTGTTGTACAAAGGCTTACCACTCGGCGAGCCGTTCTTGTTTCTGTCTGACAATGGGCGACAACTCTACGTGATGAAGTACGGCGATCCCGACACTCATCAAACGCGCTTGACCGTTCTCGATCCGGCGACCTTGCAGACCGTACGCGAGGGTGACTGGCCGCCGTGTGGGGATCGGATTCGGGTTCAAGCCGATCGTTGGCTGTGCGCCAACGGCGCTGCGCTCGACGTGGTCGATCCTTCGAGCAGGGCCGTCGTCGAGACCCTGCTCAAGGTTCCCAGCGGGCAAACAGTCGCGTGGCTCCTCACCGCAGATGGAGAACGCTTATACGTCCTGTATGCCGACGCCACGCTGGCCGTCGCCAATTTGCAGGATCGGAAGATCGTCACGGCCCGACGACTGGAAGTGAACGAGCACTGGCTCCCCGTGTGGGACGGCGCGACACTTTCCCCCGACGGCCGGCGGCTGTACGTCGGCTTCGATACCGGCGAGGGCGAAAGTGCGGTCTTCACCGATGCCATCGCGGTGTACGATACGGCGACGTGGGCTAACATCGCCACCATCAAACTGGGCGACACGATGTGGCACTTCGCGCTCAGCGCGGAAGGCGATCAACTCTATGCTGTCAGTCCCGCCGCGCACGACCTGAGGATTTACGACACGACGACTTTCCAGGAAGTGGCAACGTTGCCCAACCTGGGCGGCACTCCGGCGCGGATCGTGGTGCCGCGAGAAAGACATTGAGACAACAACGGCAACGCAGTGAACGACGATCGCGATCTCGAACGAATCGAACACCTTCTGCGGCAGACTGCCGATGACCTGCGCGGCGAATATCCACCCACGCCGCCGATCGCCGTGTCGGTGCGGGGACAACTCGCGCAACGCCGCACGCCGGTCGCTCAGCAACGGCTGCGCGTGATCGCCCGCTCGGTCGCGCTGGCGGCGGCGATATTCATCGCGCTGATGCTGATCTCGCCTGACGTGCGCGAAGCCGTCGCGCGTTTCTTCGGCCTCGAAACCGTGCGCATTGAGCGCGTCCCGACGCTGCCTGCGCCGACCCCATCCATCCAACTAACCATCCAACCATCCAGCCCACCGACCCTTGAACCCGCCGGCCTCACGACGCTCGACGACGCGCGCGCTCAAGCCCGGTTCAATGTTCGCCTGCCGGGTTATCCGCCCGATCTTGGTCAACCTGAACGCGTGTATTTCCAGACATTCGGTGGAGACGCTCAACAAGTGATCCTGGTCTATTCAGAATTCGTCCTGTACGAAGCGGAAGACGTGATCTACCAGAAGAGTATCGACAGCGGCACGATGATCACTGAAACGCGGGTGAACGGGCACGAGGCGTTGTGGCTATCCGGCGCGCGGCATTTGATCCAGGTGTACGACGCCAGCGGCAAATTAGAGATTGACTTCGCACGGCTCATCGAGGGGAACGTGCTGGCCTGGGAGGCCGATGGCATCACCTATCGCATCGAGACGAAGCAGTCCCTGGAAGAGGCGCTGCGCATCGCCCAGTCGATGAAGTGAGTGGAACTCTGCCTGGTGATGTGTTGAAGGGCCACCGGTGACGGCGGCCCTTTTTGTTTGAGGAGCGCCTGTTTTTCGGGGATTGCAGAAGTCTGTGAAGGACATTGTGTACCCAAAATATGTGACTCTTTGCAGGGGCAAGATCGCCAGGAGCGGTGTAGCATCACCCTGTCGGCACATTGGATGCAGCCGTTCAGCGTTGCTGACGGATGGATGATTAGTCCACATTGTCTCTACAAGGAGCCAAACATGGTGCAAACCGACCAGCCTCAGGCGCAAAGCCGCCGCCCCATCGTTCTCGGCGTCCTCAACCTCGTGGCCGCCGCGATCTACCTGCTCTTGGCGCTCAATGCCGCCAACGGACTGGAAGATACAGTACGCCAAGTGCCGTCAGCGTACCGTGGCTCCATGCGCACGTTAGGAAGCATGGATGTTGTCGCCGACGGCATTGCCTGCCTCGGCATGCTCCTCGGCGGATTATTCCTACTGCAAAGACGCGCAGCGGGCCGCACGGTGACTCAACTAGTTGCGCGCCTACTGGTTGTGTCCATTGTGATCATACTGCTGTACACTATCATTGCTATCGGCAGCGCAGCCGGCTCGATTCTCTTTACTCTTGCCCTGGGCCTGTTCCTCAGATTTGCCTACCCGATTATTGCCGCTCGCCTGCTCAATGCTCCCCCAACAGACCTGGGGCTTACCTAATCGCGTGAACCGCTCACGGAAGGAACCCGGTTTCTCGAAGGAATCGGGTTCTATTTGTTCCTCGACTGGCACGCTCATGGCAACCCTATCGCCTCGCGTGCCAGCCGAAGTGTCTCCCGCGCGATGGGCCGCGCTCGATTCGCCCCGGCCGTGAGAATGTCATCGACGAGCGCCGGCCGGCGCTCGGCCTCGGCGCGGCGGGCGCGGATCGGGTCGAGGAAACGATTCAGCGCATCCACCAATCGACGCTTCACCTCCACGTCGCCGACCTTGCCCGCGCGATAACGCGCCTGGAGTTCCTCGACCTCGGCTTTGTCGTCGTTGAACATCTCGTGGAAGATGAACACCGGGTTGCCTTCGACCGTGCCGGGAATGTCGGCGCGGACGCGAGCCGGATCGGTGTACATCTGCCTCACCTTCGCCGTCACGCTCGCCGCGTCGTCGGCCAGGTAGATGGCGTTGCCCAGGCTCTTGCTCATCTTCAACTTGCCGTCGATGCCGACGAGCGTCGGCACTTCGCCGATCAGCGCCCCCGGCTCGGGGAACACGGCGCCGTACAGCACGTTGAAGCGCCGCGCGATCTCGCGCGTGACTTCGACGTGCGATTCTTGATCGCCGCCGACCGGCACCAGATCGGCGCGCACGAGCAGGATGTCGGCGGCTTGCAGCACCGGGTAACTCAGCAACCCCAGCGACGGGTGCGTGATGTGCTGGTCGTGCATCACCTCTTTCAGCGTCGGCACGCGCTCCAGGCGCGGCACACTGACGAGCATCGAGAACAACAGCGTCAGCTCGGCCACTTCCGGCACAGCCGACTGAACGTAGATCGTGGCGTGGTTCGGATCGATGCCGACACTCAAATAGTCGAGCACAATCTCGCGCGCATTGGCCTGCGTCTGCGCGACGCGATCTTTCTCGATGTGCGTGGTCAGCGTGTGGTAGTCGGCCAGCACTAGAAACAGATCGTAGGTGTCTTGCAGGCGGACACGATTGGCCAGCGTGCCGACGTAATGGCCCAGGTGCAGACGGCCAGTGGTTCGGTCGCCGGTGAGAATGCGTTTGGCAGTCATGCTGAACTCCTTCAGAGCATGTTTGAAAATGAGCATGGGCAGGTGACCGGGGTGGTCAAACAGAAAACGCCCGTCCTGTTGAGGGACGAGCGCTTGTGTGCCAACCTCGCTCATGCACGCACGGCGAACTTCAACTTAATCCATCAGTTGAAGTGCGGCGTCAGTTTCGCCAGCAGCCGCTCTTTCGGCATGTAGCCGGTGATGCGCTCCACCGGCCGGCCACCCTTGAACAAGATCAGCGTGGGAATGCCCATCACGCCGAAACTCATCGCCGTGTTCTGATTCTCGTCCACGTCCAGCTTCATCACTTTGAGTTTGCCGTCGTACTCGCCGGCAATGGCGTCGACGATCGGCGCAATCATCCGGCACGGGCCGCACCACACAGCCCAGAAATCGACCAATACGGGCACATCCGCTTTCAACACTTCCGTATCAAAAGTCATATCCGTTACGACAGTCGGCTTCGCCATACTATGCTCCTTCACCTACGGCACCACACAACCGGTGATGACCGTTTCAATAATGCCGCAAGTGTACCGCGTCGATCACACCCTGTCAAGCAAACTTACTCTCTACTCTCACTTAGAGCCTGTCTGAAAAGGCCGCTGTGGTAACCACCAAGGCGCCAAGACACCAAGTCTCTCCAAGTTTTCTTGGTGTTTCTTTGTGCCGCTTGCCCCCTTCAGGGGGTGGAGTCTTGGTGGTGAGTTTTCAGACAGTCTCTTAGTGTGTCCGTCTCCGCCACTCTTCTTTCAGGGCCAGCGAATCGAGGTCTTCCGGCCTGGCTTCCAGGAAATCCTTGAGCAACCGCTGAAACTTGGGCGGCTCGTCGAGCATGGGGAAGTGCCGCGATTCGGGCAACGCGATCGGCTTCACGTTCCGGTCTGCCGTGCGCAGCACATCGGGCCCGGGCGGAGCGATGAACGCATCCTTCTCCCCGTGCACCAGCAACAGCGGCAATTCAAGCCGTTCCAGCAGCCGGCCCAGCTCCCGTTTCGCCAGCGACTGCGTGCTGAATGCCAGTGCATTCGGATCGGTTTTCTGCACCTCTAGTTCGACTTCGGGATAATCGGCCGCGCCCCGGCGGCCCAGCACCCGATCGAGCAGCGATCCGCCGCCGCCAACCAGCCGCCGATCGACGTTGTGCGGAGCCATCGGCGTACTGACGGCCATGATACGCATGGTCCGCTGAATGGGCTTGGGAACGCTGCTGGCGTACTCCAGCGCAACCACGGCACCCAGGGCGTGGCCGACCAGGCTTACCGGGGCTTCGCTCAAGCCCATGTTGCCGATGAACTGCTGGAGTTGGCTGGCGTAGGATTCGATGTCGTAACGCTGGGAGTTATGATCCGAGTCGCCGAAGCCCCACAGGTCGAAGGCATACGTGCGGTTGCGATCCGACACGGCCTCCATCGTCGGCATCCAGTACCGCCACGAACCGAGCCAGCCGTGCAGGAAAATGACGGGACGGCCCCGGCCGATCGCCTCATAATGAACCAGGCCGTTATCGATGATGATGACACTCACGCCGAACCGCCGCCATGAACGGACGCTACCCGGTGCCGATCCGCTGGAGAATCTCGCGCACTTTGTTCACTAAGTCTTCCGGCGCGAACGGCTTGAGGATATACTCTTCGGCGCCGGCATCCAGCCCCTGCTGGATCTCCTGCTCTTGGCCCTTGGCCGATAGGAAAATGATTGGGATGCGCTTCATATCGTCCATCGACTTCAACTGCCGGCACGCTTCGTAGCCGGTCATCCGGGGCATGCGAACATCCATCAAGATCAAATCGGGCTTGACCGCTACCGCCTGCTCGACCGCTTCTGCGCCGTTACTGGCTTCCACCACTTCGAATCCCCCGTAACGCAAGCTGAATGCGATCAGGTCACGGATGTCTCGTTCGTCTTCAGCGATCAAAATCCTGGCGGCCATAACCCTCTTTCCTTCGCAACACCAACGCCCGTCGGATGAGTATGAGTCGATCGTCGCGCCATCCGACCGGGTGTGCACACCGGTCTCAAACCACCACGCCCGGACAGCAGCATGGCGTGAAGTGTAGTCACTTCAGCATAGAATGTCAATGTACATGCTGCGTGTTGCACCACGACATGCCCCAACGCCAGGCATGCCTGATGAGGAATTATACCGCAGCCGGTGTGTCGGGGCCGAAATAGTCCCAATCGTCTTCGCCGTACTCAACGGCGCAGCGAGCGGCCTGGTCGAAGAGGCTGTGGGCAGGGCAGGGGGAGAGAGGCTACGAAGAGAAACTCGGCCGGGGTTCTGAATTCACTGATAGACAATAATCGACGGCACAGGGGCCAGTTTCATCACCTGCTCCGGCGCGATCAACGGCGCATCATATTTGTAGAAGATTTTCAAGCCGCCCTTCTCGAAGCCCGGCTCGTTGCGGTACTGGTGATAGTCGGCGATTTTCGATCCCGGCCCGCCGAAGCCATCGGCGTCCCACACCAGTTCTACCGTCCAATAGTTCTGAATCTTATCCTTGTCGATCACCATGCGGTCTTCGAACTGGTGGATGATCAACACTTTGGTCATTCCGATCTGGCGAGCGATGACATCCAGCCGCGCCTGAATCTGGTTGATCGTCTCGCCGCTGATCGAGCCGAGGCGCTGGCCGGGCACGCCGTCGTCACCGACGATGAACTCCGGATCGACGGCCAACTGCACGTGCGGCTCGTACAGAAATGGCTCGAGCAGTTCGATCTCGGCTAATGGATCGCCACGGCCCGGCTGGACGTCGAGGATCACCCAGACATTCTCCTCGGCGGCCCAGTCGATCCACTCGCGGATTACTTCGTGGCTCAGCCGGTGATTGTAATCCTCGTCTTCGCCGGGATACCCATCGGCGACGGTGGTCACCATGTGGAAAGCCGGGATGACGACCTTATCCGGATCGAGTTGCTGATAGGCTTCGGCCTGCGCGCGAAGCCGGGCCAGCATGGTCTCGGGCGCATAATCGCCCAGGATGCCTAACCCCGGCCCGAGCGGGCTGCCGTAAAACGTCACGATGCGCTTGTCGCCGCCCAGCGCATGGACGATGCGATCGCGTTGCGCCCGCTCGATCCACGCCAAGCGGCAGTTCACCCGGGCCGATCCGTCCCGGCGGCAGAGGGGCACCTCGGGCGGCGGATCGGCGGCGCAAACAAATGGCGCTGTGGTGGTTGCCCACAGCGCCAGAATGGTTATCACTGTCAAAATGTGACGCTTCATAAAGCGATTCATTAACCTCAGTACGTGCCGTGCTCGCCGGGTGTGCCGCCTTCGACCGGCTCGACGATCAGCCACGTCTCTACCAGCCACGCCGTATTGTTTGCCTCGATGGCCGAGTAGGTAATGGCGTGTGGCGTCGAATCGGGCAGTTTGGACAGGTCGAATTCGGCGTCGGGCTGGCTGCTCCCATCGGATTTCAGGATGACCCGCCGTGACAATCCCGCGCTGGACTGGATACTCAACACCAGCATCCACCCCTTCATCAGGCGCGCATTGTAGCCGGCCCGAGCGGCCAACGCGCGGGCATAATGATCGAGCACCTTGGACTTGTAAATCTGCGGGGCGCGTAGCGTCTCCTGCTCCCATCCGCCATTATAGGCGGCCAGCGCACGATCCAGGCTGCCCTCTGCCTGCTGTAGAACCAGGCTGATGGTGCGTGTTCCCCAGAATAGGTTGACCGATGGGCTGAGCAGTTCGGCCCGAGTGGGCCGCCACGAAAAGCCAGCCTCGCGCGGCATGACCTGCATCAACCCGACCGCACCCGCCGTGCTGATCTGGTTGGGCAAGCCGTGCGATTCCTCATAGATCATGGCGGCGATCAGGTCGGGGTCAAGCCCGCGCAGGCCGGCATAAAAGGCAATCAGGTCTTGCCATTGCGTGATCGACCGGCCCCAGTAGGGGGACAGGGCTGGGGTGGACGAAAGGCTGTCTGCGGCCGCCGGTCGACCAACAGGCGACAAAAGCGTCGCCCCTAGCAGCGAAACGACCAGCAGCAATCTGGCAAGTTTTCTCATATCCTCCGCGCTCCGCTCTCGGTCGAGAAACAGGCGGACTCCAGGTAAGGCAACTCTTGGGGCAGAGCATTGGGGGGTACAAGCCAGATTTTACCATAGAGCGGCTAGGACGCAAGTACTACAACTCACTCCAGAGCGTACCATTTGTGGCTCTTCCGGGTTCAACGGGGAAAACCTCACCGCAGAGAACGCTGAGGCCGCAGAGCATTAGGAAAACTCGGCGCTCTCTGCGTTCTCGGCGGTTCAATTTCTGCCAAAGTCGGGTGAGCCTCATTTGTCCTACCCGACGCGGCCTCCAACCAATTATCCGAGCGCCGCCGGTTTGACATTCTCCACGCTCGATTTTATGATTCAATCGCCATGCCACGCACCTACACCCGGCGTTTCCGCGTCCGGTCGACCGACTGTGATGCCGCCAGCCACGTCAACCACGCTGTATATGCCCGCTATCTGCAGGAGACTGCCATCGAGGCGTCCGCCGACGCCGGTTACGACTACGATTGGTACGCTACGCACGGCGTGAACTGGGTGATCCGCCGCTCGCGCATCGACTACCTGCGCCCCGCCCGCTACGGCGATGCGCTCGACGTGACCACCTACGTCGTCAACTTTCGCCGCGCCCGCTCACAGCGCAACTATGACATCACGCACGCAGCCGACGGAACTCCCATCGCGCGGGCGGCGACGGACTGGGTTTTCATCGACCAGCGAACGGGCGCGCCACGGCGCATACCCGACGAAGTGTCAGATAATTTCCTGCCCGACGGCTCGCTGCCGGACGCGCTCGCCATCGACCCGACCCCTCCGCCCGGCACAGCCCCGCCGCACGCCTTTCACTCGACCCGACGAGTCAACTACTACGACATGGACGAGAACCGGCACGTCAACAACGCCGTGTACCTGAACTACTTGGAACAGGCGGCCATCGACGCCAATGCCCATACGGGGTTCGACATTCCACACTTGCTCGAGCTGGGCGGCGTCTTCACCGTTCGCCAACACGACATCGAATACCTGCGCCCGGCCAAGTACGGCGACGTATTGGACATCGCCGCGTGGGACGGCGAACGTAACCCATCCGGCCTGCTGCGCCACACGACCATGCGCCTTCAGAATGGAGAGTTGTCGATCCGGGCGCAGACAAGGTGGGAGTGGATGGAACTCCCCTCACAAACGCCAGCGCCGGTACCGGATGCCTTGCTGAATGCGCTGAAGCGCGATGCGTAAAACGTGATGCGTAAAACGTGAATCACGCAACGACCCATGAAAGAGCGAACCCTGAGCCAGTCAGGCGAGTTCATCAAGCTTGACCAATTCCTCAAATGGCAGGGCCTGGTCGATACCGGCGGGCAAGCTAAACAGTTGATCCAGAGCGGCGCGGTGCGCGTCAACGGGCAAATCGAGACGCGGCGCGGGCGGAAACTGATCAACGGAGACCACGTCACAATAGGCAACCGGACCTTCCTCGTCAAGGTGAACGTTTGACCTCTCCAACCGAACGGCGCGCCAGTCCTTGATCTTCCCCCAATCGGTGTTATACTGCCAACCACAATCCCATATCCCTTCCACATTCGCGCTCGATACACAACCACATCGCTGCACCGGCGCGTTGTTGTTGTAGGGATGTGGGTTGTCTCCCTCAGCCGTACTCACAACTAGACGTATCCCATTCTCATTCAAGATAATCAGGACGTCGAGGAACCTGCGCGCGTTTGTCGAGCCGTCGTTAGTCCCTTTCACAGCACGACAGCCAAGGGGTCCTTTCATGACCCAAGAGCCTAACCTGCAACGGCTGACGATAGCGGGTCTTGCTCACCGGTGCGCGCAGGAGACCGAGCGCTTCTTCCAGCGGCAGAGTCACGATCCTCGATACTGCTTCGAACTGTTCCGGCGCGCGATTCGCGAGCAGAATCAGCACGCCTGGGAAGTCATCTACACTCAATATCGCGCGCTGGTCACCGGATGGGTGCACGACCATCCGGCATTGGAATCCACAGGCGAAGAAGCGGATTACTTCGCCAACACGGCCTTCGAGAAGATATGGGCCTCGCTGACACCGGAGCGCTTCGAGCGTTTTCCGGATCTCGCCTCGGTGCTGCGTTACCTGCAAATGTGCGTCTCCAGTGTGATTCTCGATCATGTCCGCGCGGCGGAGCGCGCCAAGCTGGAAGTTCCAATGGAGGTGCTGAGCGTCGAACCGAGCGAGCCTGGCCCGGCTATCGAGGAGGCGGTGCTCGACCGGGCGCGGCGACAGGAGTTCTGGGAGTGGCTCGACGCATGGCTGCGCGACGAAAAAGAGCGCCGGGTGATTTACGGCCTGTTTGTCCTGGCACTGAAACC
The DNA here is from genome assembly GCA_036514635.1 of Anaerolineae bacterium. GTDB lineage: Bacteria > Chloroflexota > Anaerolineae > Fen-1058 > Fen-1058 > DASSFZ01. The sequence goes on from DATBWU010000123.1 coordinate 16,103, forward strand.
CCAGAAGCTGTACCAACAGTCCCGCACTATGTTCAACGACGTGAGGGAAATCTACCGCATCAAGCAGAACGTGATTGCCCGGTTGAGCCGCGATCCCGAGTTTCGGAGACGGTTTCACGAGAATGATTAAAAATCGGGCCTGTGCTTCGTTTATTGTGGTAGACCGCCGAATCCGGGCAAGTTCGATTCGTGCAATGGGATCAGCGGTGGCGAGCACAGGAGGTCAGGCATGGCTCGATTCGGCACTCGGCGGGGGAAAAAGGCAGTGTAGGAGGCGAAAGCAATCATGACCTGCGTATCCCCACCGGAGCTGGATGACATTCAGTTAATGGCTTACCTGGATGGCGAGGTCGACCATTCCGTCGTCAGCCATCTGGCACACTGCCCCTACTGCCGCGATAAGGCCGATCGGCTGGCCCACCTGCAACATCGCCTGGCGACTCGACTCTACCGGATCGAATGCCCGTCGCCGATGGAACTAGGAGAATACCATCTCGGTCTGCTCGATTCCACGCGAACGGCGACGGTGGCCCGTCACTTAGATGAATGCCCGCACTGCACGCATGAGATTGCCGAGCTGAAGACTTACTTGAACCACCTGGCTCCGACGCTGGAGCTTAGCCTGCCGGATCGGATCAAAGTCCTGATCGCCCGGCTGGTCAGTGGGGCGCAGGGGGCGGCTTCGGAACGAGTGACCCTGACGCCCGCGTTCGCAGGCATTCGCGGGGAGCAGGCCGGCCCCGCCGTTTACCAGACCGACGGGGTTCAGGTTGCGATCGAAATACAGAGCGATGTCGAACAGCCGGATCGCCAGGTCATGCTGGGACTGGTCACCGGGCTGGAGACCCGCCCCCTGACTGCGCACCTGTGGCAGGCCGAGCGGCTCGTCACGACCGCCCCAGTCGACGAAGCCGGCAACTTCGTCATTCCACACTTAACTCCGGGCCGATATGAACTGATCCTCAGTGGGCCGGACGTAGAGATTCACATTCAGGCCCTCGAAGTCTGATCCGCACGTTCGATCAGCGTGGCGTCTAGGGGGAGGTCAAAATGGACGCCCAACGCTTCGTCGAAGAGTTGCTGAAAATAGCCGATCCAGCGCTTCAGCAACAATTCCTCACCGAGCACGCCTCTTCGCTGGATGATCCGGTCGCCTACGCGTTGAAAGCGCAGGCCGATCAGTTCTTGCGCGCCGATATTAAGCGCTCGTTGCAGGTGGTTGATCTTCTTTACCACATGGCCGAACTGACCGGCAACCCCGGGCACCGCGCGCTGGGCTTACTGGCCGAAGCCAATGCGCGCTCTATCGGGTTAGGCCTGTATCAGCGGGGTATTGATTTATATGACGAGGCGGCCGAGATCTATCGCGCGCAGGGACAGGTGGTCGACCAGGCCAAATCGCAGGTGGGCAAAATCGGGTCGTTGATGAATCTGGGCCGTTACCAGGAGGCATTAGACATCGGCCAGTGGGCGAACACGATCTTAGAGACACATGCCCAGTCGCGCCCACGGGCGACGCTGATCATGAACATAGGCATTACTTACGAGCGCCTGGGCGAGTTGACCAAAGCCCTGGACATGCAGGAGCAGGCGGGTACGCTCTATCGCCAATTAGAGGCCGACGGTGAAGCGGGCTTGGGTTCGGTCGAGTTGAACCGCGCGATCCTGTTTCGCAAGTTGGGTCGCTTTGAGGAGTCGATTGAGGCGTGCGAGGCGGCGCGCGCCATACTCGCCCGGCTGGGCCAGCGTGTCGAAGCCGCGCGCGCGCAGCAGAGTCTGGCGCTGACCTATTTCGTACTGGGCCGCTACAACGAAGCGCTGGCATGCCTGGATCAGGTGCGCGATGTTTTCGCCGCCGACGGGCGGCAGCGTGACGCGATGCTGGTCGAGTTGTTTATCAGCGACTGCCTGCTGCAACTGCGTCGTTTCAACGACGTGTTGGATAAATGCCGCCGGGTGCGCGACCTGTTTGGCGAGCTGGGTGCGCGCTACGTCGTCGCCCAGGCCATCGTCAACGAGGCCGTGGCGTATGCCGAGCTGGGCCGCTACGATGACGCGCTGGCCTCGCTGGCCGAGGCGCGCCGCATCTTCGAGGAAGGCGGCAACACGGTGTGGGCCACATCGACGGACCTGGAAACGGCAGCCGTACTGCTGCGGCAGGGGCGGTTTGAAGACAGCCTGGTTTCGGCGCTGGCCTGCGCTGAGATTTTCAGAGCGCACGACTCGCCTGTCGAGGAAGCACAGGCCTGTCTGGTTGCCGCACGTGCAGCGCTCGCCCTGGGGCAGCATCAGCAGGCCCAGAACCTGACGCGCGAAGTGCTCGCTCTTGGAGAGGCGCGCAACTTGCCGACGTTGACCTATCAAGGTCATCGTCTGCTGGGCGCGCTGGCTGCCGCGCGCGCCGACTTTCAAGCGGCGCTGGTCGAGTACGACCAGACCATCGAAGCATTGGAGCGCCTGCGCGGCAAGCTGATGGTCGAGTTTCGGGTCGGCTTTCTGGAGGACAAAGAAGAGATCTACCAGGATGCAGTCGGACTGTGCATCGATCTCGATCAGCCGGTCCGTGCGCTAGACTACGCCGAGCGATCCAAATCGCGCGCCCTGCTCGATCTGCTGGCCCAGCGCATCAATCTCAGCGTCCAGGCGCGTGACGAGACCGATCGTGTGCTCGTCGACGAGTTGCTGCATTTGCGCGCGAAGCGGGATCAGTTGTACCGCAGTTGGGACAGCGACGAGAAGTTCACGGAGAGAGGATGGATCGCGTCGGGCGACGAGCGGCAGCAGGCTCAACAGGAAGTCTTGGAACTGGAGAATCAAATCACGGAACGATGGCACCGGCTGCTCATTCGCAACGCCGACTATGCGCGCGACGCCGCCTTGTGGCAAGTCCGCACCGAGCCGATCCAGCCGTACCTGTCGCCCGATACCTTGCTGATCGAATACTTCATCGTTCATCGCCGCCTGGTCGTTTTCCTGGTCACCGATGCCGCCGTGCGCGCGGTGCAGTTGCCCGTCGAGATCACGCAGGTGCAGCAACTCCTTCAGCGCTTGTGGCTCAATCTCGGCACGGTCCCCCGCAGCGTCCCGGCTCAGATGGCGCACCTGGAACGCAACGCTCGCGATCTGCTGGCACAGCTCCATGAATTTGTGCTCGCGCCGCTGGTCGACGAAATGTCCGGCCGCTCGCGTCTGGTCATCGTCCCGCACGGCCCACTGCATTACCTGCCCTTCCACGCGCTATGCGACGGCCAGCAGTATCTTCTGCAGCAGCACGAGATCAGTTATCTGCCCGCCGGAAGTTTTCTGCGCTACTGCCAGGAGGCCCGGTGCAACGGTTCGGATTTGATTGCCCTGGGGCACTCCTTCGAGGGCCGGCTCCCTCACACCGTGCACGAAGCCCGCTCAATCGCCGCACGGATGCGGGGGTGTGCATTTGTGGACAACGAGGCGACGCTGGCGCGCATCCAGGATACCAGCGCCCAATGCCGCATCCTGCATCTGGCCGCGCACGGCGATTTCCGGCCCGACAATCCTCTCTTCTCCGGCCTGGCGCTGGCCGATGGCTGGCTGACGACGCTCGACATTTTCAACCTGCGTCTGAAAGCCTCGCTGGTCACGCTCAGCGCCTGCCAGACCGGTCGAAGCGTGGTCGGCGGCGGCGACGAATTGCTGGGGTTGATGCGCGCGTTCCTGTCCGCCGGTGCGGCCTCGCTGGTGTTGAGCCTGTGGGCAGTGGAAGATCGCTCGACGGCGCGGCTGATGGAAACGTTCTATCAGAGAATGGTTGAAGGCGAGACCAAGGCCGCGGCCCTGCGCCAGGCTCAATTGCGGTTCATCCAGGGTCAGCACGGCGAAGCCCAGACGGCAACCTCGTACACTCACCCTTATTTCTGGGCGCCCTTTTTCCTGGTGGGTGCCCCCGGCGCCCTGTAGAGCGCGTTGCAACGCTCTACCCCTCTTAGAATGCCTAACAAAATGTCATTCTGAGCCGCGAAGCGGCGAAGAATCTCAACGCTGAGACCCTTCGCTGCGCTACCCAGAAACTTGGGTCGTTGCCAGGTTGTGCCCGCCCGCCGATGAACTCGGCGGGCTACACCCCAGCGTCGGATGAATCCGACTAGCCCGATTCATCGGGCGCAGCGGAGTAGCGCAGAATTCATCGCTGCGCGGACACGCCGCGCTAGTTTCTGTCTTCAAGCATATCGCCACCCGGCGATATGGAGTTCTCAGGGTGACAGTCCGGCTTTTGTTAGAGGCTCTTAATGCTTGAAAAGCGGCCCTGACGTGCGTTCATAAGGATGACACAACCAGGTACGTCTCTTGCCTCGGCTTGATCGTTTCGCCCGGGCTAAAGGGGGAAAAATGCAGTCCACTCACAAATCGTCCTACCAGCGTGCCGCGATCATCGGTGCGATCCTGCTCGCGCTGTTGGTGATCCTGCTGTTGATCTGGCTGCTCTTTCGTCCCGCGCCTCCGGCATCCCGCGTGGTCAATTGTCCGCAGTCGCCGCGCGACGCACCGCAGTCAGCCGAGGGGCGCTTCGTCGATCGCCAGGTCATCGTGATCGGGGCGGCGCAGGCGATCACCGCTGTCATCGCCGAACTGCCGGAGGTTGTCGAACCGGAACCGCTGGCCGACTGCGATCTCGATTACCTGGGCCAGCTTCCCGACGTTTCCCAACAGGTTCCTGCCGATCTGTTCCAGCCGGACGATCTCACCACGCTCAACGTCCGCCTGTACAAAATCCAATCGACCGCGACGGTCACGGAAGCCGTCGCCGCGATCAACAATGCGAGCCTCGCACAGAATCGCCGGGTCTACGCCGATCCAAACTACTTAACGATTAGCATGGCCAATGCCGACGCATGTGGAAATCCCAACAGCGTCGGGGGTAGCCCCAATAGTGTCGGCGGCAGCGCCGGTGGGGCGACCGGCACACCGGCTTCCGCCGAGACCTTCGCGAACCAGTGGGCCTTCGAGCACATCGGCCTCGGCTCGCCACTTCAGGCTTACTTCACGGCCACCAAAGTTACTTACCAGGGTGGCGGTGTCCGGGTCGGCGTGTTTGATACATCGCCCTTCACGCTCACTCAAGCTGAAATAAGTGCCTCTGGCGCAACCCCCGAGGTTGAAGGGAATGCTATTCAGCGGATGGTCGACTGGCTGCCTCAGACATACCCGGCGCTCAACCTGTCCGTCTATTCGAGCACACTGCCCGACATCCAACGGCCTGCCGGCGTGCTGGCGGACGTCAATGATCACGGGCTGTTCGTATCAGGATTGATCCATGCCGTCGCCCCGAGCAGCGACATCCACCTGTTCCCGGTGCTCGACCGGTACGGCTGCGGCGATCTCTACACACTGGTGACCCGGTTGCATCGCTTCATCAGCAAGGTCAACGCGGATCGAGGATCGCTGAAGGGCGCGGTCATCAACCTGAGCCTGGGCGTCCTGCAGCCCAGGGACACCGATGTCATTGCGCAACCGAATACCACACAAGACCTGCTGCAAGTGCAGGCGCAGCCCGGCTCGCTCGCCGATCAGCTTGCAGAGGCCTACGCACTGCTCAAGACCGACGACGTTCAGTCGCTGATGCTGACCTTGCACATCGCGCAGGAGCAGGGCATCGTGGTGGTGGCCGCAGCGGGCAACGACTCCTGGCGCGACGAGTACCGAACGAAACCGCTCGCGCCGCAATCCCCGGCGGCCTATCCATTCGTCATCAGCGTCGCGGGCAGCAACGCCAATCGCCAGCGGTCGTGTTTCTCCAACTGGGGCGATGTCTCGGCCCCCGCCGGCGACGGCGCGCCCGGCGAAGTCGAAACCGCCAGTGGCAAGATACCGACCTCCTGCGCGGCCAGTTTCGAGACGCCGCTGATCAGCGTGGCCGCGGACACCCCCCGGTTCCCGCTGCGCTACGCCAAATGGAACGGCACGTCGTTCGCCACGCCACTGGTCAGCGGGCTGGCGGCGCTCGTCCTCGATGCCGAGGCGCAGCAGGGGACGCGCTGGGTGCTCCCGCGCTACGTCGCCCAGGCCATCAAGTGTGGAGCGGCGGCATCCGATGGCGTGATCAACGTGCCGATTACGCTGGTGCGCTGCCTCAGGCCATAGCGCGACATCGGATTGCCTCAGCGCCGAATTGAACCTCGAAGCCCCTGGCGGATGCGCTGGGGACTTTTTCGTTATGCGACTGTGGCGTAAAAACCCGTTTCACGCTCGTTTATACAGGCAGAGCACGCGATCGAGTTCCCGATCGGCACAACGGCATAGGGAGTCGAATGGAGGGATCACGTGGCGAGAGAGCGTTCGGCAAGTGCCTCACGCCTATCGCCCGACGATGAATCGTCGGGCTAATCATACGCAGCCGGATCAATCCGGCTCAGGCGCAAGCCAGCCTGCTTCAGCAGGCTTCGTGATTTCAGCGCGGAGATTTATCTCCGCGTGCAGGGCGTAAGCAGTTACCACGAATCTACACAAATGAACACGAATAGAGCCGGGATGGAACGGGCCAGGCAAGTTCTGGGCTGATGAGCCGATGCCCGCTTCATTGGAGGCGCCCCCTCATCTCCGCTGCGCAGCCTTTGGCACCCCCGCCAGAGGCTGCACTCGTTGGCATGCCTGAAAAACGCCTCAACCTTCGTTTATTCCAAATGGATGCAATTCACGCCAAAGTTCAACGTTCTGGGAGAGAACCATGATCGGCAAATCCAAATCGACAACACCACCCGTCGCCAGCAACAGCATCACGACGGGAGACATCACGAACGCCACGGGCATCGCTATCGGGCCAGGCGCTCGCGCGACAGTCACCCAAGTGAGTCGCGGCGCGAGCGACGAGGTCATCGCGGTCTTCAACACACTGACGGCGAGGGTGGCTGCGCTGCCGGATAGCCCCGATCGGGCCGTCGCGCTGAGCGCCGTCAAGGCGCTCGAGGCCGAGGCCAAGAAGGGCGATCAGGCCGACGCGGGGAACGTGAGTCGATGGTTGAAGTTCCTGGCTCAGGCCGCGCCAGATATCTGGGAGGTCGCCGTCGATACCTTCCACAATCCCATCAAGGGCTTGAGCACCGTTTTCAAGAAAGTCGCCGAGCGAGCCAAAGCGGAGCGCGAGGCACAGCAGCCAGTCACGGGTAAAGCATGACGAGCAAGATCAGCACCGACGAGAAAAAGGATGCCCACACCGGCGGGCACGCGATTACAGTGGGCAACATGCACCGCAGCGTTGCAGCGATCGGCGCAGGCGCGCAGGTCGTCTACACCAACATCGAGCGGGCGCTCACCGAAGTCGAGATCGCCGAGCAGGCCGAGGCCTTCGAGCGCAAGCGGTTGGCCGAGGCCGTGACCGCGCACGTCGAGCGCCTGCAGCGCCAGGTCGAGCAAGCCTATCACCGATCGAGCCAGGGCAATCCCTACAAAGCGCTGCTCGAGTACGACCTGGGCGATACGGCGCTGTTTCACGGTCGCGCCGAGGCGATCGATGCGCTGCGGGTTTGCCTGGAGCGCAGCCCGCTGACGGTCCTGCACGCCGACAGCGGAATGGGCAAGACCAGCCTGCTCAAGGCCGGGCTTGCGCCGCGCGTGCTGGCCGACGGTCATGTGCCCCTGTATGTCCGGCCTTACAACACCTCGGTCACGTCTGCGGTGAAGCACGCTCTGATCACCGAGTTGGAACCTACGCCCAGACTGGCCGCCGCCTCGCTGCGCGACTTCTTGCGGCGGGCGACGGATTTGCTCGGCGGGCAGCACCTGGTCGTGATGCTGGATCAGTTCGAGGAGTTCTTCTCCGTCCAGACGCCGGACGCGCGCGCCGACTTTATCGGCGAACTGGCCGCGTGCCTGGACGATGACTTGCTACCGGTGCGCTGGATCGTGGCGCTGCGCAGCGAATGGTTCGGCCACCTGAGCACCTTCCAGCCGCAGGTGCGGCAGCCGTTCGCCAATCAATACCTGCTGAGCGCGTTAAGCCGTGACGAGGCCAGAGACGCGATCATCCTGCCGGAACAATCGTCGAATCTGGATTACGCGCCTGAACTACTGGAGGTGCTCATCGACGACCTCGGCCCGGAATCGATCGCGCCGCCTCAACTGCAAATCGTGTGTCACACCCTGGCCGAGAGTCTGTCGCCCGGCGAGAAGCGGCTGACGCTCGCCGCATACGAACGGCTCGGTCGCGCCGATGGCATCCTGCGCAATTACCTGGACGGCGTCCTGGCGCGCAACCTGTCGCCCGGCGACCGCACGCCGGCATGGCAACTGCTCGCCGCCATGGTCGATCGCGGCTCCGGTCATGCGACCGAAGCCGAACTGGTGGATCACGTGAAAACGTATGCGGTCAGCGCCGGCGATGCGCGTCGCGTGCTGAAGCTGCTCGAAACGAATCGCCTGGTGCGCCCGAGCGACGGGCGCTATCGATTGTCGAGTGACCGGCTGCGGCCACGCATCCGGCAATGGGCCGCCGAGCGCGCCGCGATCGAGTTGGCGCGCGCCGAGGCCGCACGCCAGATCGAGCGCATCCGCAATTCGGCGCTGCGCGGAATGTTGGGCGGGGCACTGGGCTTCTGCATGGCTTATGTGTTGGCATTTGGGTCACAGATGAACGACCAGTCGTTGCTTGTCTTCCGCACAGCGATCCGGGCGCTGCCGGGCGCGGTGGCCGGTCTCCTGCTCATTTTCATGGTCGATGTAGCGCTGGCCAGTTATCGCGGGCCGCGCCAGTGGATGTGCTGGCTGGTAGGCGGCCTGGCCGGCGCTGGCTCGTTCGCACTGGCAGTGATGTCCCATGCCATGTGGCTGTGGCCTTACGACGTTCAGCCCGTGCTTCGGGCGGGCGTCGAGGGTGCGCTGTGGGGCGCCTCGGCGGGCGTCGGCACGGTATGGGTGATGAGCGATCACCACTCGCCGGGCCACAGGCTGGTCAAGGTCATCGTTGTGGCCGTGGCCGGTGGGCTAGTGCTGGGGCTGGCCGATACCGGCATCATCGGCGACGCATTCGGTAATCCGCCGTCAACGCTGCTTGTTGGTGCAGCCGGGGCAGCGATGCCGCTGTGCCTGTTGGCGGTTGCGCTGCTGGCCAGCGTGAGGCGGAAGGAGGCAGCACTGTGAGCACACGTCGTATCCTCATCGCCACTTTGGCGACCCTACTCTTGGTCGTGAGCACGTCGTGCAGCGGGCGATCGCCCAGCGAGCCACTGGGCAGCGTATCGCGCGAGGCCGAGGTGGTCGAGCACGGCAAAGACTGCAACACGCTACAGAAACTGCTCGACCGGGTGGCGCTCCTGTATCGAGGCGAGTGCATCCGCGTGCGTGAGGGCGGCGAGGCGCTGCTGGATTTCGGCGACAGTATGCGCCTGCGCCTGTTCAACGACTCGCGGCTGGGGCAGATCCAGACGGACAGCGCGCCCGATATTCCACTCGACGTTCGCATGTTCTTGGAAGAAGGCGGCTTCACAGGCCAATTCACTGAACAGGGAGGCCGGGCGGCCTTCAAAACACCGGGCGGTGCTCAGATCACGGTCTTGGGCACCGAGTTCTTCGTAGTGTACGAGTCGCACGGCGGATTGACCCTCGTCGGCAACTTCCACGGCACGGTGGAGGTGGAGGCTGCCGGTGCGCGCGTCTCGCTCGCGCCGGGTCACTACGTGCATGTGCCGGGCGGCCAGCCGCCTGGCCCGCAGTGGCCGATTGGGAAGTCACGCGACGAGTTCGATGCACGCTCGCGCGAGCTGCAATCCGCTGCGGCGGCGGCCCGCGAGCTGACTATCGGGCCTGCGGTTCAACTCTCGCTCACACAAGGCGGGCCGGGAGAATTCATCACCCTCACCGGCGAGGGCTGGCGGCCAGCCGATCTCGTCTTTATCGGATTGGCGGATCCCGCGATAGGGCAGGCCGCTCAGATAGACCCGGCGGCTGTGGTGATGGCCGCAACGGCGGACGAGAGCGGCCGCATTGTCGCCGCGTTCGCGTTGCCGCCGGATGCCCGTTGGGCCAGCCTGTCCGACGTGCGGATCGTCGCGCAATCCTCGACCACCGGTGAAGTGGCTTCCGCCCTGTATCACATGACGGGGCAGACGCCGACGCCGACCCACACGCCGAACGCTACGGCTACGCCTTCGCAGGCGCCGACCGACATGCCGAGCGCCACTTCCACTCCCACGCCGACGCCGTGCGTCCCGCGATTCGACTGGCCGATCTACACGGTGCAGCCCGACGACACGCTGTTTTCGATCGCGCGCCGCACCGCCTCGTCGGTCGATGAACTCAAGCAGGCGAACTGCCTGGTCGATGATCGAATCACCATTGGTCAGTTGCTGCGCGTGCCGCGTCTCCCTCCGACACCGACCCATACGCCGACGGCGACCCACACACCGTCAGCTACGCCCACACCGGCGCCAACCCATACGTCGACGCCCACACCCACCTTCACGCCGACGTTCACCCCTACCCGCATCATAGGAACCATCCGTGGGCGTGTGTTATGGAACGAACAACCGGTGGCCGGTGCTGCAGCGTATGCGACAGACCTCAACGGTTTCAACTCGACCCGATACGGCTCAGCGGTGGCTGGCCGGGATGGACTTTTCTTGATTCCCGGAGTACCGGAAGGGGCAGGATACTTGTACGTTTTTGGGAATCAGCCGGAGTTCTGGTTAGCCGCCGTCACGCCGTTTCAGATCGTTTCAGGAGGTGTGACCGATGCGCAGGATACTTATCTGTGCAAGGGCTTCGATCCGATCTCGCCGAAAGACAACGGCTACGTCTATACGAGCCGACCGATCTTAGAATGGCCCGCCTATCCGGATGCGGTGGATTACGCAGTCCGTGTGCTGCCTGAAGGTGCCAGCGTCTTCGTTTGGTCACGCGGCGACTCGGACGCTCGAATCAAACAAACCCAGGTGCAGGTCGACGTGGATTTGAGCTTCGGCCAGTACACGTGGCGCGTTGACGCGTTCAATTCTGCGGGACACATCATCGGCTGTAGTTTTTATCCGAGACACTTCACCGTGTCGAAACCGATAGGGAACTGAAGAGCCTCCTGTGTATCGTATACTCAACACGGGCATGATTCGCGCTTTTGCTCACCGACCGCGTCCTCGCGGTCGATCAGGATCGACGCCCGCGTGGACGCGGGCTTTGAGCAGCAAAAGCGCAACTTGTGACCGCGCGCAGTATAGTAGCGTGGACGCGGGCTTTGAGGATTGGCCGGTAGATTACTTTTATCCAGCCTCACACGTTTAGCTCTTTCATCTCGCCGCTCGTCATGAAGATCACCCGCTCGGCGACATTGGTGATGTGATCGCCGATGCGCTCCAGGTTGTGCGCCGAAAACAGCAGGTATAGCGCGCGCGTGGTCGTGCGCGGGTCTTCGAGCATGAACGACAACAGTTCGCGAAAGATCTGTTTGTACAGCCCATCGATGGTGTCGTCGCGCTCGGCCACCCGGCGGGCTAGCTCGACGTCGTGCCGGACGTAGGCATCCAGCGCCTGGCGCAGCATCTCGCGGCACTCCTCGGCCATGCGCGGCATGTCGATCAACGGCTTGAGCAGCGGCTCATCGCCCATGCGCAGGACAATTTCCGCGATGCCGGCGGCGTGGTCGGCCATGCGCTCCAGATCGCTGACGATATTCAGCGCGGCGATGGCCGTGCGCAGATCGCGCGCAGTGGGCTGCTGCGTGGCGATCAGCGAAAAGCACTCTTCTTCGATTTGAAAGCGCAGCGCGTTCACCTGCGCGTCGTCGGCGACGATCTGGCGAGCCAGATTGACATCGCGCTCGGCCAGTGACTTCAACGCGCGAGCGATCGCCAGATCGATCAGGCTGCCCAGCCGCAGCAAGTCATCCTGCACGGCATGCAGGTCGCGATCGAGAGTGGTGCGTGCATGAACGATGGTCATGGCGGCCTCCTCAAGTCAGCCGGTGCTCAATACGATGGCGGGCCGACCCACGTGGTCCGTGTCGATCCTGCCTGCCCCCGGCACGGCCAGTTCGTGTAGTCGAGAAACATCATACATCGCAACCGGCGAGTTTGGCAAACGCCCCTGGTGACTGGGAACGCCGGATTGATCACACTGCACCTGCAAACACCGCACGCCCTGTCCGGCGTGGAGCGCCGGGGGCGCGCAGGCGGGGTGGGTGCAGGTATCCGCCTTGAGCTTCAAAACGGGAAGTTATTCTTTTAGGCTCTCCCGGCTTTGGCGGGGTTCGCCCGAAGATGAATCTTCGGGCTAAGGATACAAAGCCCGATAAATCGGGCTAGAACCCCGTTTACGGGGTTTCGTATCCGTCGCCCGGCGATTGATCGCCGGGCGGGTGGTGCGGTTGTCCCGCTCAACCCGGAAGAGCCTTCTTTGACAAGTCCTATCGGCCCGGGTCTGCCACACTCTGAGACCGGATTGGAATCCCTTGCTCCGCCAGCCAGGCCCGGATGCGCGCGTCGATCTGATCGCGCGCCTGGCGGAATTTCGCCAGCTTCTCTGTATCCGATCCTTCGACCTCGGCCGGGTCGTCGAAGGGCCAGTGCATGCGAACGCTCACGCCCGGGAAAATCGGACAGTTCTTCTCGGCGTTGTCGCACACTGTAATCACGTACCCGAAGTGCACCCGGCCTAAATACTCCATCACGTCTTTCGAGCGCTGCGGGCGGACGTCGAGGCCAATCTCATCCATCACGCGGATGGTGTAGGGATTCAGTCCCTTCGGCTCAAGGCCGGCGCTATGCGCCTCGAATTGATCGCCGGCATACCGGCGCAACAGGGCTTCCGCCATCTGACTGCGCGCCGAGTTGCCCGTACATAGAAAAAGCACTCTGGTTTTCTTCATGTTGACCTCACCTGCCGTATCGCCGGAGTCTTATGGCGTTTCATGCATCAACCGCCGCAGGCGATCGGCCAGGATGCGCATGACCTGAATCGCGAAGTAGGGCGTCTGCTGCACGAGAAACATGAATCGTTTCTCGCTGATCGGCACCAGCTTGCACGCAGTCTTGGCGCGGGCGGTGGCGCTGCGCGAGCCGGAATCAATGAGGGCCATCTCGCCGATGATGCTGCCCGGGAGCGCCGCATCGATCACGCGCTCACCCAGCAGGATCTCGACTTCGCCGTCGATGACGGCGTACATCACGTCGCCCGGCTGTCCCCGCTCGAAGATGATCTGCCCCGCCTCAAACGCGGCGTAATCCCGGGTGTTTCGGAACAGGTCGATGGTCGCCATCGGTGTCCACTCCCGTTTTAGCCTCTGTCCACCGCGTCCTCGCGGTGGACGCCCGCGAGACGCGGGCTTCGAGCAACTGTTCAGACAGGCTCTTAGCCAAACCGGCCGGTCACGTAGTCTTCCGTGCGCTTGTCCCTGGGGTTGGTGAAGATCTGCTTGGTCTCCTCGTACTCTACCAGATAGCCCGCGCGGTCTTCGTCCATGTTGAAGAAAGCCGTGCGGTCGGACACGCGCGCCGCCTGCTGCATGTTGTGCGTGACGATGATGATAGTGTACTTCTCCACCAGCTCGCGCATCAAGTCTTCGATCTTGAGTGTGGCGATCGGATCGAGCGCCGAGCACGGCTCGTCCATCAGGATAATGTCGGGCTTGACGGCGATGGTGCGCGCGATGCATAGCCGCTGCTGCTGGCCGCCCGACAGCGACAGCCCGCTCTGGTGCAGCTTGTCCTTGACCTCGTCCCACAGCACCGCCTGCCGCAGCGACTGCTCGACCATCTCGTCAGCGCTCCCTCGAAAACCGTTGATGCGCGCGCCCCACAGCACGTTATCATAGATCGACTTGGGAAACGGGTTCGGCTTCTGGAACACCATGCCGATTTTGCGGCGCACCTCCACCGGATCGATGCTATGGGCATATAAGTCCTGGCCGTGGAAGAAGACTTCGCCCGTGACGCGCGCCGAGGGGACCAGATCGTTCATGCGGTTGAACGCGCGCAGCACGGTGCTCTTGCCACAACCCGACGGCCCAATCAGCGCCGTGATCTTCTTGGGGTGAATCTGCAGATCGATATTCTTCACCGCTTTAAACGCGCCGTAGTACACCGACAGGTCGCGCGCTTCGATGGCGTACGCGCCGTTGGGATACGTCATCTCGATCGCTTCTACGTTGCGGACAGCGGTGCGCTTTTCAGGCAATTCCGTGGCGAGTCCAACCGTCGTCATGCCAACCTCCGACTGTAGCGATTCCGCAGCAAGATAGCCGTGAAGTTCAGCGTCAGGAGCAGCACCAACAACACGAGGATGGCCGCTGCAGCCAGGTTGCGATACTCACCCTGCGCGCGGAACGACCACTGGTAAACCTGGGCCGGCAGCGTCGTGAACTTGGAGAATGGGCCGGACGGATCGAATGTGATAAACGTCGACGCACCGACGACGACCAGCGGGGCCGTCTCGCCGATCGCGCGCGACACCGCCAGGATGGTGCCGGTCAGGACGCCCGGCAGAGCGTTGGGCAGGACATGGCTCCACACCGTCTGCCACTTCGTCGCGCCCAGGCCGAAGCTGGCCTGCCGCAGCGAGCGCGGCACCGCGCGGATCGCTTCCTGTGCGCTGATGATGATCACCGGCAGCACCAGCAGGCCCAGCGTCAGCCCGGCCGACAGGATAGTGCGGCCGTTCAGCGTCGTCTCTTCAGCGCCGCCCACGCCGAAGGCCGTCCCACTCGAGATCGGCTCCAGCGCGCGCACGAAGATCGCCAGCCCCAGCATCCCGTAGATGATCGACGGCACGCCGGCCAGGTTGTTGATATTGGTCTGGATGACACGGTTGATGAAGTTGTCCCGCGCGTATTCTTCCAGGTAGACGGCGGCGGCCACGCCGACCGGGAAGGCGAACAGCACGGTGATGGCGATCGTCCACAGCGAGCCGAGGATGGCAGTGCGCACGCCGGCAATCTGCGGGTCGCTGTTCTGCGGCCGGCTGATGAAACCGGGCGTCAACCAGCTGCGAAACTCCAGCGCACCGTTCGGAATCTCGGCGACTCTGGCTTCGATCTCCGCACGCTGCGTGAGCGATTCAATCAGGCTCCACGTTTCGACAATTTGCGGCGCGACGACGCGCTCCTGCACCAGTGCGTAAATCTCTTCCTGAGAGCGTTCGGCGAGCGGCTTCTCGCTCTCGAAGCGACGGAACAGGCCGGCCGAGATGTTATCCTTCAGGATCTCGATCAGCGCTTCTTGGGGCGCTTCTGCCAGATCACCGTTAAAGTCCTGGCTCAACCAGCCGGCCTCTTTGGCCGCCGCCAGCAGCGCCTGGGGGTCGTTCTCATTTTGCAGCGCCACGTAGCCGAATGCGCTGTTGATGATGTTGATCAGCAGGATGGTCAGCGTGGCGATGCCGATCAGCGTCGATACCAGGAATAGAGACTGCCAGATGGACGCTGCGCGATGCCGCCCGGCCAGGTTATCGACGAACACGTCATTCCGCTCGCGGGCGGGCTTCGAAGGTCGGGCGCTCATTCGTACACCTCGCGGAAGCGCTGCACCACGACGCGGCTGATGATGTTGAGCACGAGCGTGACCAGGAACAGCATCAGGCCGAGGATGAAAATGCTGTTGTAGTCAATCGAGTCGTAGCTCAGGTCGCCGCCACTGATGCGGACGATGTGCCCCGTGATCGTCTCGGCCGACTCGAACGGGTTGAAGGTGAAAGCCGGGCCGGCACCGGAAGCCAGCGCGACGATCATCGTCTCCCCTACGGCGCGCGAGATGGCGACGATGAAGGCAGCGGCGATGCCCGACAGCGCCGCCGGGACGACCACGCGCACCGCCACCTCCAGCTTGGTCGCGCCCAGCGCATACGCGCCCTCGCGCAGCGAGCGGGGCACCGCGCTCAGCGCGTCCTCGCTCATCGACGCGACGAGCGGAAGGATGAGGATGCCCATCACCAGGCCGGCCGAGGCCATATTGTAGAAGCGGACGATATCCTGACCGAAGATCGAGCGCAGCAGCGGCGTCATGAACGTCAGTGCGAAGTAGCCGTACACCACGGTCGGGATGCCGGCCAGCACTTCCAGCACCGGCTTGAGGATGCTGCGCGCGCGCGGTGAGGCGTACTCGCTCAGGTAAATCGCCACACCCACCCCCAGCGGCAGTGCGACGAGCATCGCGATCAGGCTGGTGATCAGCGTGGCATTGAGCAGCGGCAGCACGCCGAACTTGCCGTTGTGCGGCTGCCATTCGGTTGTGGTGAGGAACTCGGTCAGGCTGAATTCCGGCGCGTTGAGCAGCAGTGCGGACTCGCGGATCAGCACGACGATGATGCCGATCGTCGTCAGGATCGACAGTGCGCCGCACGTGAACAGAAACACCTGGAGGAGGACCTCGTGAGGACGGCGGCGCTTGCGGAGATCGAGCTGCACGCCGGCCGGAGTACGAGCGGTCGATTCAAGTTGCATGTGCTCCTCCTCGGAGACATTGAAAACACGCTTCGATTCAAAGAGCCGGGTGTGGGGAGGGGCAGCACACGTTCCCCACACCCGTCAAGCATCTCACCCTGGTGATTATCCACAAGTGCTCCAGGCCCGCGTCCTCGCGGGCCGACCGCGCGGACGCGGTCGGCGAGCATTCAAGATGTGTGCAATCACCAGTCTCACCGGGCTTCAGCGAGGGTCACTTCGCCGCCATCGCTTCCAGCCAGGCCACCTTTGCCGCGCCGAGTGCGCTGGGGCTGGCGGGGAAGTAGCCCACGGTGCTGATCTCGTCGTTGACGTAGGTCAGGTAGAAGTTGATGAAGGCGGCCACCTGCGGCTTGTTAGCCATGATCGTGGCATCCGAGTACAGGAACAGCGGCCGAGCCAACGGATAGGTGTTGTTGTCCACCGTGGTCGCATTCGCCTCCACACCGTTGATCTTCAGCAGCTTCAGCCGGTCGGCGTTCTCCTGGTAGTAGGCATACCCGAAGTAGCCAATGGCGTTCACATCGTTCTCCACGCCCTGCACCAGCACGTTGTCGTCTTCGCTCAACTGGATGCCCGCCGCCGCCTGAATCTTCGTCTCACCTTCGTCGCCGTACACGGCCGCCATCACCGCCTCGACGAAGTAGTCAAACGTCCCACTGTCCGTCCCCGGGCTGAAGCGCTGGATCGGCTCCGCCGGCCAGGCCGGGTCCACGTCCGACCAGTTGGTCGCCTCGTCCGAAAAGATCTTCGCCAACTGTTCGATCGTCACGTCCTCCAGGAACGTGTTGCCCGGATTCACCACCACCGCCAGCGCGTCCGTTCCCACGCGAAACTCCACCGGCTCGCGCCCAATCCCCCGGCACGACTCCACCTCACTCGCCCGAATCGCGCGGCTCGCGTTGGCAACGTCCGTCTCGCCCGTCACGCAGAACCGCTCGATCCCCGCGCCCGACCCAATGCTGTCAATTGTCAGGTTCCCGGCGTACCCTTCGTCCTCAAACCGCGCCGCCATCGCCTCCGACAGCGGAAACACCGTCGAACTCCCCGCCGTCACTATGTCCCCACTCACCTCCAGCGGGTTGACGGCCGGAAGCGCGCCGACCGTTTCTATCGCCGGCTCCTGAGTGGGCACGGAAGGCTGAGTCGGCTCCGGCGCGGACGGCTGAGTCGGTTGCGGCCCAGAATCGGTCGGTTGCGCCACAGGTGTCTGCGTCGGCGTCGCGGTCGGGCCGGCGCAGGCGCTGACGCCAATCGTGAGCACCATCAACAACGAGACCAGAAAGGTGCGGTTGCGATTCATCTTCTTCTCCTTTTGGAATACAGGAATGTAGTGCGATGGCACATAGCCACACATGTTCAAAATACCGCACACAGTTCAAACGAATAGCAAGTGCGGATTAAATTTCTTTGATGCGCATGATCTGCATCGCAGCGACGCCCGGACAAAATGCGCCGCGCCTCCGGAGGAGAAAACTCCGAAGGCGCGGTCACCCGTGAGGAGGAGAGTCAAATGGAGAACTGCCGGGTGCGCTTAGCGGCGGGGCCGGGGCTTGAACCCCGCCCATCCCATCAGAAACTGCTGCGTGCCGATCGGCAGCCGCCCCGGCGCGGAGGCTGGAATTCGCCGCGCATGATCTTGGCTATGAGCGCGCCGCCATGGCCCGGATAGTGATCGAGCCTTGGCGGAAGATAGGCCCAGCAGACGGTTCACGTTTTTCATCGAGGCTTAGCGTAACATGACGAGGTTAAGCCCGGTTCAAATCTGGCCCAAGCCTTGTTGAAGTATGGTTATTCTCTCGGAAGGCGCTTCGCTGGCAGGCCAGCATCGGCTGCCGAGGCGACGAGCTCGGGTGCAACCGGCCGAGCGTCGTGGAAGTAACGCTTTTGCAGCCGAAAGGCCACGTTCACCAGTCCGATCATCACCGGCACCTCGATCAGCGGCCCGATCACCGCCGCGAAGGCCACGCCCGAGTTCAGGCCGAATACTGCCACCGCCACGGCAATCGCCAGCTCGAAGTTGTTGCTGGCCGCCGTGAACGAGAGTGTGGTCGTCTGGCTGTAGTCCGCGCCGACGGCGCGCCCCATGAAGAAGCTGACAAGAAACATCAACACGAAGTACAGTAGCAAGGGAATGGCGATTCGAACCACGTCCAGCGGGATGGTCACGATCAGATTGCCTTTCAGGCTGAACATGATCACGATGGTGAACAGCAGCGCGGCCAGCGTGAGCGGACTGATGCGCGGCACGAACACGCGGTGGTACCAGTCCTTGCCCATGGCGCGCACCAAGGCGAGGCGGGTCAGGAAGCCGGCGATGAACGGAATGCCTAGGTAGACGAACACGCTCTGGGCGATCTCGCCGATGGTCACTTCCACCCGGCTGCCGGCCAGGCCAAACCAGGTGGGCAACACGGTGATGAACACGTAGGCATACACGCTGTAGAAGAACACCTGGAACAGGCTGTTGAAGGCGACCAGCCCGGCCGCGTACTCGGTGTCGCCCCTGGCCAGTTCGTTCCAGACGATGACCATCGCGATGCAGCGAGCCAGGCCGATCAGGATCAGCCCAGTCATGTACTCCGGAAAATCGGCCAGGAAGAGAATGGCCAGGACGAACATCAGGATGGGGCCGATCACCCAGTTCTGCAGTAACGACAAGCCCAGCACCCTCCAGTTACGGAAGACGTCGCCCAGGTCCTCGTAGCGCACTTTCGCCAGCGGCGGATACATCATCAGGATCAGGCCGATGGCGATAGGGATGTTGGTTGTGCCCACGGAAACGGTCTGGTTGAAACTCTCGACGGCGGCGGGCAACAGATATCCGATCGCCACGCCGATTGCCATCGCCAGGAAAATCCACAGGGTCAGGTAGCGATCCAAAAAGGAAAGTCCGATGCCGCCACCCGTCTTTTGTTTACCGGTCGAATTCGTGTACATGGTCGGACTGTTCTTTCTGCTGGGATGTTTCGTACATCTGGTTGGCGCAGGCCGGACAGAGTAGGGGCTCACCCACGCGCTCGGGACTGGCAATGGGCGCGTGACAAACTCTCCGACCACAGCGCTTGCAGACGCCAACTGCATTTCTCAAGGTCCAGCGTAGCCCGCCGGGTGCGGGCGCGGTGATGCAGAAGTAGCAGTTCATCGTTCCCCTAAATGGGATATGTCGATGGGGTTACCGCGTCGTCAGCTTGGCTTCGGCGGATGTGAGCCACGTCGTCACTTCGGCCCCGCTGGGGATGCGGCCCGCACTCACCACCTTCTCGTTGATCACCAGGCCGGGCGTCGCCAAGATGGGATAGGTCTGGATCGCCGCCGGGTCGGTGACCTTCTCGATCTGAGTCTCAATGCCCAGTGCTACGGCGGTCTGACGCACGATCTGCTCCAACTTCTTGCAGTTTTCGCAACCTGAACCGAGAACTTTGATGCTCAGCATATTGACCTCCAACGGTTTGGATGGAACACGGCCGGACGCGAAGAACACTGAAGGATCATCCGTGTTCATCCGTGTCCCGCCACTCGATCTCAATCGTCGGCTCGACGCTGATCCGCGACTTCACCGAATTGGCCACCAGGCTGTATTTCTGCGCGGATTGCAGCGCGCGGCGTGTGCGTGCCTCTACTGCCACTTTGTCTTCGCCCTTCGAGTCGATGCGGATCACCGGCCACAGGCGAATGTCGGTGAAGATCTCGGTACGATCCAGCTCGATGCGCTTCGTCCCTTCGGCGCGGCACTCGTAGGAGAGCAGTCCGAGCCTGAAGCGCTCGGCGGCCCACAGAAACATCATCATGATGCAGGTGTTGGCCGCTGCCACGAAGGCATCTTCCGGGGTGAGCACACCGGCGTGCCCCTGCGCATCAGGTGGGGCCGAGAAGTCCATCTCTGGGCCATTGCCCATCATGATGTGGCCCCAGTGTTCACCTGCCCAGGTGACGGTCGTATGATACGTTGCCGTGTGACTCATGGGGTTATGCCTGTTTGAACCACTAAGACGCCAAGAACGCAAAGAGCATCAAACAACTTGGCACTCCCCGCGCCGCTCGCCCCCTTTAGTACCTCAGAGAGCGTCTTAAAAGTCCATTTCGCCGTCATTCTGAGGCGCGAAGCGCCGAAGAATCTCCATGTTTGCGCCGAAAAACGAGATTCTTCGCTCGCTGCGCTCGCTCAGAATGACATCACCAGAGAGTTTTAAGACA
>DATBWU010000124.1:0-11452 GCA_036514635.1 Anaerolineae bacterium
ATCTTCGGGAGGCTTTCTCATCCGCTTTTCCGTTTTCATTCGTTGCCCAACATTCGAATGATCCGCGCCGTGTGCCGTGTGCCCTTCACAAAATCGTCCAGGCGCACGTTTTCATTCGGCGCGTGCGCGCGCGAGCCGGGATAGCCCACGCCCGCCGTGGCGATCGGCACTTTGAGATGCTCGATGAAGGCATGATTCGGCCCTGATCCGCCGATCATCGGCACGACCAACATGTCCCGCTCGTAGATGCCTTTCGCCGCTTCGACGACGAGCTTGACGAAAGGATGATCGGGATCGACGCGGCCCGGTGCTTCGCCGCCGATGAGCACGACTTCGATGTCGCCGAATCCTTCGGCATCGAGATGCTTCCGCAGCTTGGCGACGATCTCCTCCGGCGTCTGGTCCGGCACCAATCGAAAATCGACCTTCGCGCTCGCTTCGGCGGGCAGCACCGTCTTCGAGCCGGGGCCTTGATAACCGGAGGTCAATCCGCAGATGGTGCAGGTCGGGACGAATACTTCCTCGCGCTTCAACTCCAGCCCGCCGGTCATTCCCTTCAGAAAGCCCTTCAAGCCGTAGCGCTTGAGATAGTTTTGCGATTCGTCCGGCAGCGCGCCCAGCAATTCGAGATCGCGCGGCGTCGGCGGGACGACGTTGTCGTAAAATTCGGGAATGCGAATGCGCTCGTCCGGCCCCTTGAGCGAATTCAGCGCCCACACCAGTCGCCACGCCGCGTTCGGGAAGATCGATCCGCCCAGGCCGGAGTGCGCGTCGAGCGTCGCGGTCTTCACGCGCAGCTCGACGTAGCAAATGCCGCGCATACCGACGTACTGCATCGGGATGCCCTCGTCATTCACGCCGCCGAACTCCCAGATACACGCATCGGCGGCGAGTTTATCCTTGTGCTGCTCGATGAAGGGCGGCAGCGACATGCTGCTGATCTCTTCCTCGCCCTCGATCAGGAACTTGATGTGGCACGGCAGTTCGCCCATCACTGCCTTGACCGCGTCGATGGCCGACAGCCGGCATTGAATGTGGCCCTTGTCGTCGCTCACGCCGCGAGCGTACAACACGCCCTCGCGTAACGACGGCTGGAAGGGTGGCGAATCCCACAGCTCGAGCGGCTCCGGCGGCTGCACATCGTAGTGATTGTAGAACAGCAGCGTCTTGTTCGTCTTGCCCTTGATTTCGCCATACACTACGGGGTAGCCTCGGGTCGGCATAATCTCGACGTGGAAGCCGCGCCGGCGAAGCATCGACGCAACGAGTTCCGCGCACTCGTGAATGCCCAAGCCTTGCGCCGACACACTCGGTTGCGCGCACAGCGTCGAGAGTTCAGCGACTGATTCGTCCAGGTGATCCCGAATGTAAGCATCGATCTTCGGCTGGAGATCGTCCATGGCGCTATATCCTTTCCTTATTCACCACAGATTACACAGATGCCACGGATAAACGCTCCATGAAATCCGTGTAATCCGTGTCATCTGTGGTTATGTGTTCAGTTGCGGCAGGAGGCCGCGCTATGTGAGGTGGCATCTTATTGTAGGCTAATCGAAACAGGGCGCAAGTGCGGTTGACACTTAGTGTATACTTGAGCCACCACCGAATGTTGAGTTCCCGCACCCCAGCCAACCCACCATCCAACTATCCAACCAGCCAACTACCCAACCACCCAACTGCACAGGAGGCTTCTCATGGCCCGCACCCGGACACGCACTCGTGAACTCTATGAGCGCGCTCGCCAGATTTTCCCTTACGGCGTCAACTCGAATTTTCGCTACTGGGGCGACGACCACACGAACGTCTTCGTTCGCGGCGAGAAGGGCTACGTCTTCGATGCCGACGAAAACCGCTACATCGATTTCCGCCTGGCCTATGGGCCGATCATCCTGGGACACGCTTACCCGGCCGTCGTCGAGCGTGTGGCCCAGGCGATCAAAGACGGATCCGTGTTCGCCGCGACGCACCCGCTGGAGATTCGCGTCGGCGAGCGGGTGAAGCGCATGACCGGCATGGACAAAATCCGCTTCGCCAACTCCGGCACCGAAGCGACCATGCACGCTTTGCGCATCGCTCGCGGCTACACTGGCCGCGACGTGATCATCAAGTTCGAAGGCGACTATCACGGTTTCTATGATTACATGCTGTTCTCCACCGCGCTGGCTCCGCGCGCCGCGCTGGGCAGCAAGCGCCGGCCGCTCAACGTCCCGGCGGGCAGCGGCATTCCGAATATCATGTCCGATTTGGTGATCAACCTGCCCTACAACGACTTCGACGCGCTGGAGCGAACCGTCAAGGCCAGGTGGGGGCAAATCGCGGCGATCATCGTCGAGCCGATCATGGGCAACAGCGCATCGGTCATGCCGGCCGAGGGCTGGCTGCAGCACATCCGCAAGCTGTGCACCGAGCACGGCATCGTCATGATCATGGACGAGGTGAAGACCGGCTTTCGCATTCACAATGGCGGCGCGCAGGCGTACTTCGGCGTGCGGGCCGATCTGGCGACCTACGCCAAGTCGATCGCCAACGGCTTTCCGCTGGCCGCCATCGCCGGGACGGAGGAAGTGATGAGTGTAGTCGGGCCGGGGTCGGTGTCGCACGGCGGCACGTACACCGGGAACATACCGGGCACATCCGCCGCCGATGCCACGCTGGAGATTTTGGAGCAGCAAGACATCCTCGGCAGCATCGCTCAACGCGGAAAGAAATTGATAGCCGGCTTGGATCGCATCCTGACCGAGGCGGACATCCCGCACGTCATCATGGGGCCGCCGCAGATGTTCGGCTTTGTCTTGGGTCTCGACCGTGCGCCGCGCGACTACCGCGAGTGCCTGAACAGCGACTTGCATCTGTACGAGCGCATCATGCTGGAAGCGGTCGAGCGCGGCCTGATGGCTGAGCTAGACTTCCGCGAGCCGTGGTTCCTGTGCTATGAGCATTCGGATGCCGACATCGACGAGGCGCTCAACATCTACGCGGACGCGGTGAAGGCAGTCAAGAAGACCCGCTAAAAAGAAATTACCGAGAGCACATTACCTTTGTTTGGAGATAATGGGCAGATACACAAAATGGCTCGGTGTGAAGGTGAAGAAGTGAAGATGGTCGACGTACCACCCGGCCGGTAGCTGGCCGTTCCCATCGTTGTTGCGCCCGTCGACGGTATCGAAGGTGAATCGGATGCGAATATCTTCTCCGATGTACTCACTGATGTCGATCATCACCTGGTGCCATTCATTCTCGACTGTGGTATTGACCTGCGTGTCCCACTTGATCGCCCAATCCGAATGAATCGGATTAGTGCCGGAAATCCACACCTGGCGCAAATCAAATGTACAAGTGATGTGTTGATAGCAATCCAGCGATGGGATGGACATCTCCGTGCGCTCCCAACTCCAGAACGTCATGTACGCGAACGCATCACCCGGCGGAATGAAGAGCGTGTACTTGGAGGTTAACATTCCCGAATAACGGGGGCAGGTATCGCAGCCCTCGCCGCCGAACTCACCCGTCGCCGGATCGCCAAACCACATGGCATAGTCTGGATAATAGGAATTCCCCCACGGCTGCCCGTCGGCCACCAATTGCCAGCGCGGCCCGCTCGGGTCGCCGGTCAACTCCCAGTAATTCAACGAATCGGCGTTGAAGGTATCATAATTCAGATCGACATATTGCAGGCGGGATGCTGGCCGTGCGTCATTCGGGCTATTGGGCGCGAGCGCGCTGACCAGTGACACGACGAAGACCACGGCGACCGCACTGACCGCAAGCGCGATCAGGATCGGCTTACTCCGGGTTCTCCAGGCAATTCTCATAGCGCCTCCACGTACTTTTCGATCAATGCCTTCGCGACCTGAATGCCCGAACGCGGATCATTCTCTCCAGTATACTCAATGCTGATCGCCGCAGCGTAGCCGGCGGCGCGCAACGCGGCCAGCGCCGCTCGATAGTCGACCGAAGCCGTCTCGCCACCCGCGTCGCGTTGATCCACCGGGGCGTGCACGTGGATCGCCAACGGCGCAAGCCGGCCGATGCCGGCAGGCTGCTCGCCCGGCGGGAAATGACCCAGGTCCAGGCACACCCCGATCGGCCGCGCCGAGTCTCGCTTCACCCATCGAAACGCCCCGATCACCTCTTCCAGCACGCCTGCTTCGCTGCTCAATCCACCGTGATTCTCGACCGCCAGGCGGACGCCCGACGCGATCGCCACCGGCAAAACGCTCCGCAACAAATCGATGGCGCGACTCAGGCTGGCCCGACTGCCGCTCTCGCCGCCCAGCGTCAGCCGCAAGATCGGCGCGCCGAGAAACCGCGCGGCTTCGATCGCCGTCGCCAGATACACGCGCTGCGTGCGTTGCCCATCCGCCGTAGCGACCATCAAGTCCGTGTCGATCGTCCAGCACACCAGCCGCGTCCCGCTACGCAGGCGGGCCTGATGCACACGCATCAAGGCTTTGCGGCCGTAGTCAGGGCCGTTCACCTGCGTTGGTTTCGCGCCCAGCCAGCGCGCCCAAAGCCCCGGCGGCGGCGGCGCGAGGAACAGGTCGTTCAGCTCGACGTAGCGGACGCCGCACTCGTAGACAACCTGCGGGACATCGGAGAGCAGCAGGGTTCCACTGTACAACGCACGCCGGAACGACCACGACGAAACGGCGATTTGCATTTACTATCTCACGGAGAAAAGGTGGGCGTCAATGGCCTGATCTTGCTACGATGGCCGCGTAGGGCAGTCCGGGCGCATCACCGTGGACTCACAAGTCCAGCGTCATTTCATATTGTTGTAGTTCGACCTGCGCGCCGACGTGGTGCATTGCGTCCGAGGCGGGATCGTCTTGCGGCACATTGGTGAAGCGGATCAAGCTGCCGGCCCGATCGCGAATCAACGCGCGCAGAACCGATTCGATGGCCTTGCCGCGCTGACCCGGCGCGGCTGCCGCATCCAGCATGTCGACACGCGCGTCATTCATCCGGTACAACACGTAGGCCGTGATGTAGCCCTCCTCGGTAATGCCCAGTGCATGGAGCGCGCCTGCCGAGCGCTGAAGCACCGGCAGATCGCGTTGCCAGGGTGGCGTCACGGCGTGCAGGTCGTCGAAACGGGCCAGACAGGCCGATACATTCAGCGGCTTTACGTCGTGATGAGGCGGCAAGGGGAAAGTGGCATCCGACTCGCGCTGCCAGATGTCCAGCGTGCGCTGGCGTCGAAAGCCCAGCGTCTCGTAAATGCGAATGGCCGGCAAGTTCTGCGTCAGCACTTCCAGATCGATGGAACGCAGGCCGATCTGGCGCGCCGATCTAAGTGCGGCTCGCACCGCAGCCAGGCCGACCCGCTCGCCACGATGTTCCGGCGCAACCCCCAGTCCACCGATCCATCCTCGCGTCCCGCGCATACCTAATAGCACCAGCGCGACAGGCTCTTTCTTCAATACGCCGATGCGCGAAGCGCGCAGGTCGATGTCGTACAGGGTGATCATCGACTCCAACCCGGCGGCGTCGACGCGGATAGGGACAGGGTAATCGATGTACACGCGCGTGAACAACGCGCTCAGCGTCTCAGACGAATAGCCATCGGCGGGATGGAAGGTGAGTTCGGCCATTACGTCTCGTCCGGTGGAATGACTTCATGAGTGTTCGACTCAATCGGCGTCGATATTAGCATTTTCGTCACCGCTTGGCAACTGGGCCGGTGGCAAGCGTACATTTCACTTTAGTGGCGAGTTGCTCATCCGGCCTCGCGCGACGGTTCAGCGTCGGGCGCTGCGACGAGGCAATTACAATCGCCATTTTCTTGAAATGCACCCGGTGGCAAGAACGACGTAACCCTCCCCTTGTGATTGTTCACATCTCGATGGCTCTCCGTCCGCGTCCTCGCGGACAGCCCGCGAGACGCGGGCCTGGAGCATTTGTGTGCAATCACCAGAACCCTCCCGCCTTGACAAACTCGATGTCTCCCGGAACAATATGAACACTTACAGACTTTCGGAAATCTTGAGAAGCACAATGGAGTGTCGTGTGCCCGACAAACGTAACCGCCGCATTAACGTCCTCTTTGTGTGCACGGGTAACATCTGCCGCTCGCCGATGGCCGAGGCCGTCTTCGCGCACCTGGCGAGCCAGGCCGGGTTGGCCGATCGGTTCGAGGTCGCCTCCGCCGGAACCGGCGACTGGCACGTTGGCGAATCACCCCATGCGGGAACGCTCGACGTACTGCGCCGGCATGACATCCCGACGATTCCAGGCAAGCGCGCGCAGACCATCCACGCATCGATGCTCACTCGCGCCGACTACATCATCGCGCTCGACGATGGGCACGTTGGCGACTTGAGCGAGTACGGCAAGCCGGCTGACGGCAAAGTGTCGCGACTGCTCGATTACGCGCCCGATGCCCCGACGCGCAACGTGCCCGACCCGTATTACACCGGCCAATACGAGGAGGTCTATCGGCTGGTAACGGCAGGCGTGCGCGGGCTGCTGGAGCACATTCGGCAACGGGAAGGCATCTAGAACGGATGACCAAAGACGAAAGACCAAAGACGAAGGGCGAAAGTCGCTGGTCATTCGTCATTCGTCATTCGTCGTTGGTCATCTGTCTTTCGTCATTCACCCGATGAGCACTATGATTCCTGGGGCACTTCAGACTGCACTGGCGCAGGCGCTCGACGTGCCGATTCATTCGATCGACGCGGTCGGTGGCGGCGACATCAACGAAGCCGCGCGCGTCACGACCGCCGGCGCGAGGTACTTCGTCAAGTGGAACTTGCGGCCTCACCCGCGCATGTTCGAAGTCGAAGCGCGTGGGTTGCGCTTGTTGAAGGCGGCGCAGGCGGTTCGCGTGCCGGAGGTCATCGCCGTGATCGATCAGCCGCCCGCGTTGGTGCTGGAATGGATCGATGTGCGCGGCTCGAAGAACCATGCGGCGGATGCACTGGGCCGGCAGCTCGCGCAGCAGCATCGCGCGCTCGGTCCGTCCTACGGCCTCGATCACGATAACTATATCGGCTCCAATCGACAACCCAACCGGCCAACCGACTCGTGGATCGATTTCTTTCGCGATCAGCGCCTCGGCTCTCAGATGGAACTCGCCCGCCGCAACGGCTACCTCGACAGCCGGCGGGCGCGGCAGCTCGAACGGATGATGTCCCGACTGGGCGAATGGATCGACGGGCCGGCGTGCGCGCCGTCACTGCTGCACGGCGATCTGTGGGGCGGCAATTTCATCACCGGACCCGACGGCGAGCCGGTGCTGATCGACCCTGCCGTGTATTACGGCGATCGCGAAGCCGAGATCGCCTTCACCGAACTCTTCGGCGGTTTCGGCCCGAATTTCTACGCGGCCTACAACGAAGCCTGGCCGCTTGCGCCGGGCTATGCCGATCGGCGCGATTTGTACAACCTGTATCACCTGCTGAATCACCTGAATCTATTTGGCGAGGGTTACGGCGGCAGCGTAGACGCGATCTTGCGAAGATACGCGGGGATGTGACGGATAGTGAGTAAGACGTGGATGATAGCCCTACGTTTTACGTTTCACGCTTTCCGTTTTTACGGTACAATCCCGTCATTCCATGCGGAGGTTATTTGTGGAGATTCTCAAGCAGCGCATCCTCGCCGAAGGTCAGAACCTGGGGCGCGGCATCCTCAAAGTGGACTCATTCGTCAATCATCAGGTCGATCCCCAATTGATGCACGAGTGTGCCAAAGAACTGGCCCGCCGGTTTCGCCCCCACCATCCTACCCGCGTGCTGACCGCCGAGATCAGCGGCATTGCCCCCGCGCTGCTGACCGCGCTCGAGCTCGGCGTGCCGATCGTGTACGCGCGCAAGCATAAACCGATCACCATGCCGGAGTCGGTCTTCCTGACGACTGCGCCTTCGCACACGAAGGGCATCGACGTCAACCTGATGGTGTCGCCCGAATACCTGTCCGAAGGCGAGCGCGTGCTGATCATCGACGACTTTCTGGCGACCGGGCACACGATTCTCGGCCTGGCGCGGCTGGCGCAGGCCGCCGGATCGACCGTCGTCGGCATCGGCGCAGTGATCGAGAAATCCTTCGAAGGCGGGCGTGGCGTGCTGGGATCGCTCGGCGTGCCGATCGAGTCGCTGGCCGTGATCACCGACATGAGCGAGGGCAAGATTATCTTCCAGGAATGATCGGATCCACGAAGCCACACGAAGGGACACGAAGATAAATGTTTGTGTTTCTTCGCGGATCAAGAAAGGCCGGGGATGACGGATTCGATTGCGATTTTGGATTATGGCTCGCAGTACACGCAGTTGATTGCGCGCCGCGTGCGCGAAGCGAGCGTGTACAGTGAGATTTTCCCGTGGGACACGCCGGCCGAGCGCGTCCTCGCGCTTCGACCGCGTGGCTTCATCCTGTCGGGCGGACCGAACAGCGTATACGATCCCGGCGCGCCGGCCCTGCCGCAGTACGTCCTCGACTCCGGGCTGCCCATCCTCGGCCTGTGCTACGGCATGCAACTGCTGGCGCACGCGCTCGGAGGCAAAGTCGCTGCGGCGCACGCTCGCGAATTCGGCCCCGCGACAGTCGAACTGACGGATCCGGCCTGCGATCTCTTTACTTATCTTCAAGCGGCGAACCAACTATCCAACCAACTAACTGACTCTCCATTCATCCAACACATCAACGCCTGGATGTCCCACGGTGATCGCATCGAGGCCGTACCGCCTGGATTCCACGTCATCGCGCGCAGCGCCAACTCGCCGATCGCCGCGATGGCCGATCCCGCGCGCAAATGGTATGCGCTGCAATTCCACCCGGAGGTCGTCCACACGCCACGCGGGCAAGACATTCTGAAAGCCTTCGTCATCGACATCGCCGGCTGCGCGCCAACCTGGACGCCCGGCTCATTCATCGACGAGTCGATCGCACGCATTCGGGCGCAGGTCGGCGGCGGTGGGGTAGTCGCCGGGCTGTCGGGCGGCGTCGATTCGGCCGTCGCCGCGACCCTGATCCATCGAGCGATTGGCGATCAACTCACGGCGATTTTCGTCGATACCGGCCTGCTGCGGCAGGGTGAGCCGGAGCAGGTCGTCGAGACGTGTCAGAAGAACCTGGGCATGAAGCTGATCGCCGTCAACGCCATCGAGGACTTCCTCGCCGCGCTCGACGGCGTGACCGATCCCGAAGACAAGCGCCGGATCATCGGCGAGAAGTTTATCCGCATCTTCGAGCGCGAAGTGCACCGGCTGGAAGAGGAGTCGGGCGGCGCTTATCGCTTCCTGGCGCAGGGCACGCTATATCCCGACGTCATCGAATCGCGCGGGCCGGAGCGCCAGCAAGCGGCGAAGATCAAGACGCATCACAACGTCGGCGGATTGCCGCCGGACATGAAGTTCGAATTGATCGAGCCGCTGCGCTATCTGTTCAAAGACGAGGCGCGCGCCGTTGGCTCGGCGCTGGGGCTGCCCGAATCGATCGTGTGGCGGCAGCCATTCCCCGGCCCGGGCCTGGCCGTGCGCGTCATCGGCGAAGTGACGTGGGAGCGGTTGGAAACACTGCGCCAGGCCGATGCGATCGTGCGCGAAGAACTCAACCAGGCCGGATTGAGCCGCGCGATCGGGCAGGCGTTTGCCGTGTTGCTGCCGGTGCGCAGCGTCGGCGTGATGGGCGATGGCCGAACGTACGCCAACGTCGTCGCCATCCGCGCCGTGACGACTGAGGATTTCATGACGGCCGACTGGGCACGCATCCCCTACGACGCGCTGGCGCGCATGAGCAATCGCATCGTGAATGAGGTCAAGGGAATCAATCGCGTCGTGTACGATGTCTCGTCAAAGCCGCCGGCGACGATCGAGTGGGAATGAGTCGTCAACGGATGCCTTCGGCCAAACGGATAAACGGACAGAAACGGATGGGAACTCTTGTACATAGGCGCAGACTGACGTTAATCCTTCTAGTGGCACTGAGTGCCTGCTCGCCCGCCCCGGTCGCGCCCACTCCAGCTCTTACTCTTCCCCTCCCCACCCGCCCGCCGACCTGGACGCCGACCGTCGCAGCCACAGCCACGTCCCAGGCAACCCCAATCGCGACCCGCACGCTCACGCCGCCCGTGACGCCGGACACAATGCAGGTCGTCGTCGCCGAGAATAACGCCTTCTCGATCCAGATACCGGCGAACTGGAAGGTGACGCAGAGCACGCGCCGCGTCGAGGGCAGCTCGGTGTACGAGGTGAAATACTTCGCCGCCGTCGGGCCTGGCGATCCGCCACAACCGGGCGTGATCATCTTTTACGAATGGCCCTCGTCGCTCGAAGTCACTAACGACAACGCCTGGGAGTCGGCTTTTGCGCTGACTACACTGGTGATCAAATCCTGCGCGGTCCAGTTGGGCCAGGAGAAGCTGCCGGTGGATTTCGGCAGTGAGCCGGCGTTCGGTGTGGAGTACGTCGATTCGTGCGGGGCGGCCGGCCTCATGACCGGCGCGGTGCACAACGGCGTCAACTACGGCGCGTTGTTCGAAGCGCCCGCGCCCTACTTCGGCGACTGGTTCCCAACGCTGCACGACATCCTGGTGAGCATCACCTTCGGGCGCTGAACGGAACACGCGACACAGCCACATTGCCGATTGCCCATTGCTCATTGGACATGGCTCATTGATCATCGGAATCGACATCGGCGGAACCTTCACCGACTTCACGGCGGTCGACGCGAACGGGCGCATTCGCATTCACAAGTGCCTCACCACGCCATCTGATCCGGCGCGCGCCGTCCTCGATGGGCTGGCGGCGCTTGGCGCGCCGCCCGATGCGATCATCGTCCACGGATCGACCATCGCCACCAACGCACTGCTCGAACGCAAAGGGGCGCGCACGGCGCTGATCGCGACGCGCGGCTTCGCCGACGTGATCGAGATTGGCCGCCAGAATCGGCCTCAGTTGTACGCGCTGGAGCCGGTCAAGCCCGAGCCGCTCGTCCCGCGCGACCTGCGCTTCGAGATCGACGAGCGGATCGCCGCCGACGGTTCGGTGCTGAAGCCGCTGGATGTGGCAGAGGTTCAGGCGCTGATTCCGCAGCTCTTGAAAGCCGAAGTCGAATCCGTCGCCGTCTGCTTTCTCTTCTCGTTCCTGCATCCCGAGCATGAACAGGTCGTGAAGGCCACTCTCACTCCCACACTCCGGCACTTATTCATCTCCCTCTCCTCGGACATCCTACCCGAATATCGCGAATACGAACGGACATCGACAACCGTCATCAACGCCCACGTTGCGCCGCTCATCGCGCGCTATCTCGATCGACTTGCAGGGGGGCTGGGGGATCGGCGATTGCGCATCATGCAATCGAACGGCGGCGTCATCTCCGCAGCGACCGCCGCATCTCAGGCCGCGCGCACGGCGTTGAGCGGCCCGGCCGGCGGGATCGTCGGTGCGTTCAACGCGGCGCGGCAGGCCCTCACCCCCTACCCCCGGCCCCTTCCCCCTCTCCCGACACT
>DATBWU010000125.1:0-25753 GCA_036514635.1 Anaerolineae bacterium
GACGTTCTCGGCGTGCCGCGCAGCGCGAGCAACGAAGGCATCAAGAAAGCCTATCGCAAACTCGCGCGGCAATATCACCCCGACGTGAACAAAGACAACGGGGCCGAGGCCAAGTTCAAAGAGATCAACGAGGCGTACGAAGTCTTGTCGGATGACAAGAAGCGCGCTGCGTATGATCGCTTCGGACACGCCGGAACCGAGGCGACCGACTTCGGTGGGTTCGGCGGTTTTGGCGGCTTCGGCGATTTGAGCGATTTCGTCGAAGAGTTCTTCGGCATGGGTACGCGCCGCGGGCGGCGCGTGCCGCGCCGGGGGGCCGACCTGCGCTACGATCTGACGATCGAGTTCACCGAAGCGGCCTTCGGGGTGGAGAAGGAGATCGAGATAGCGCGGCACGAGGCCTGCCCGCGCTGCGGCGGGTCGGGTGCGGAGCCAGGCACGACGCCGGTACGCTGCACAACGTGCAACGGCACGGGCGAGGTGCGCCGCCTGCAACAGAGCTTCTTCGGCTCGACCGTCACGATGGTCACGTGCCCCACCTGCCGGGGCGAAGGCGAGACCGTGCCGATCGCGTGCATCGAGTGCCGAGGCAACAAGTACGTGCGCATGGCGCGCAAGCTGACGGTGAAGATTCCGCCCGGTGTGGACACCGCCACGCAAATCCGGCTGGCAAACGAGGGCGAACCCGGCGAATTCGGCGGGCCAAACGGCAACCTGTACGTTGTGTTGGACGTGAAGCCGCACCTATATTTCCGTCGCAAAGACGACGACGTGGTGCTAGAAGTGGCGATCAACGTGGCGCAGGCCGCGCTCGGCGATAAGGTCACCATCCCCACGCTCGACGCCGAAGAGACGCTGGAGATTCCTGCCGGCACCCAGCCCGGCAAAGTGTTCCGCCTGCGCGGCAGAGGCATCCCACACCTCCGGCGCACCGGTCGAGGCGATCAACTCGTCGTCATTCAAGTGAGCGTGCCAACCAATCTCACCAACGAACAGAGGCGCTTGCTAACAGAATTGTCCAAGACGCTGGGGCGCGAGGTGATCGCCCAACAGGAAAAGAGCTTCCTCGACAAGTTGAAGAATCTCTTCAGCGTGTAGAAGACCTGCCAGGTTTCGATATGGGGGCGAGCAAATGCTCGCCCCCACGCTTGAAAGGCCCTGATGAACTGGCTTGAGATCACGGTCATCGTCGATGAAGAGGTCGCCGAGGCCGCGTCGGAAGTGCTGTCGCGCTATGCGCCGAACGCCGTGGCGCTCGAACAGCGCGCGCTCGACATCGCTCCCGGCCCCGGCTGGTCAGCCGACAGGCCGCTCGAACCGATCGTTTATGTGCGCGCCTACCTGCCCGTCGACGACGAGATCGAAGCGAAGCGGAAGCAGGTCGAGGAAGCGTTGTGGCACTTGCGGCAGATCGTCCCGATGCCCGATCCGACCTTCCGCGAAATCCAGCCGAGCGACTGGGAAAACGCCTGGAAGGAACACTATCACGTCCTGCGCGTCGGCTCGCGATTTGTCATCAAGCCCGCGTGGCGCGAGCACGCAGCCCAGCCGGGTGAAGTGGTGATCGAGCTTGATCCGGGCATGGCCTTCGGCACGGGACTGCATCCCACCACACAGATGTGCCTGCAAGCCATCGAAACTCACGTGCCGCCCGGCGCGCGGGTGATCGACCTGGGAACCGGATCGGGTATCCTGGCGATTGCGGCGGCGAAACTCGGCGCGGCGTCGGTGCTGGCCGTCGATGTCGATCCAGTCGCGGTCGAAGCGGCGCGCGAGAACGCGCGGCGGAATGGGGTTGAGGATCGAGTGCAGGTCGAGGCCGGTTCGCTGGCCGAGGTGAAGGCGCGCAAGCAGGTCTGTGACTTCGCGCTCGTCAACATCCTGGCGAAGGTCATCGTTCAGTTGTGCGAGGAAGGTCTGGCGGAAATCATCAGCCCCGCCGGCAGGGTGGCGCTGGCGGGGCTGATCGACACACAAGAAAGCGAAGTGCGAGACGCACTCGCGCGCGTGGGATTAGTGATAATCGATCGAGTGCAAGAGAAGGATTGGGTGGGACTGGTGTGTCGGCGCGAGTGATGCTTACCGATCCAACGGGACAACCTGACCCTGG
Organism: Anaerolineae bacterium; assembly: GCA_036514635.1. GTDB lineage: Bacteria > Chloroflexota > Anaerolineae > Fen-1058 > Fen-1058 > DASSFZ01. The sequence continues at coordinate 2,111 of DATBWU010000125.1, forward strand.
CGGAATCGGAACGTGATGCGGCCCTTGTTGAGATCGTAGGGTGACAATTCCACCTTCACGCGGTCGCCCAGCAAGATGCGAATGTAATATCGGCGCATCTTCCCGGATAGATAGCCGAGCACTTCGTGCCCGTTATCGAGCCTGACCTTGAACATCGTATTCGGCAAAGCCTCGACGATGGTTCCTTCGACCGTAATTTTTTCTTCTTTTGCCATACCTGCTCCGATTGAGAAATCCACTGAACGCGGCAGAGTATACCGCATGACCCATGTTCGGTCAAACGGACGGCGATCAACGGATTGGAAGCGGACAAACGGATAGGAACGGATGCTATCCGTTCCTATCCGTTTGTCCGTTTAAGGTCCGTTGATCACCGTTTGTCCGTTTCGCCGAAGGCGCCCGTTGATCACCGCTTGCACTCAGTTGCTTGGCGGATTCCTCACGGAGTGGGTATATTTTAGGCGCTGGCGATACGTGATAGGAGATGAGCGTGTGCCGGTTCTAGTGACGAATAAAGTCACCAAGCGCTATCGCATGGGCGAGGTCAGTGTCACGGCGCTCGATCGAGTGGACTTCCAGGTCGAGAAAGGCGAGTTCGTCGCGATCATGGGGCCGTCCGGCTCCGGCAAATCGACGCTGCTGCATCTGCTGGGTGGGCTGGATGGATCGAGTGACGGCGAAGTGACGCTGGCGGGCAAGCCACTGTCGCGGCTGAGCGACAACGAAGTCACGCTAGTCAGGCGGCGCAACGTCGGTTTCATCTTTCAGTTCTATAACCTGGTCCCGACGCTGTCCGCTGAAGAGAACATCGCGCTGCCCTTGCTGATCGACGGCCAGAAGATCGAAGACCATCGCCGGCGCATCGACGAGCTCCTGAATCTGGTCGGCCTCACAGAGCGCAGGCATCACAAGCCCGATCAGATGTCGGGTGGTCAGCAGCAGCGCGTCGCCGTCGCCCGCGCACTCGCCACCGATCCGGCTATCATTCTCGCCGACGAGCCGACCGGCAACCTCGACTCGAAGTCCGGCACGGCGATCCTCGACCTGCTGCGCCACACCTGCGACGATCTCGGCCACACCATCGTCATGGTCACGCACGACGCGCGCGCCGCTTCGTATGCCGATCGCGTCGTCTTTCTACAAGACGGCCACATCGTGCACGAACTGCACCGCACCGACAACGACCGCCAGCACACGATGGAAGCCATCATTGATGTGATGAGACAGTTGGACTGATCACTGGTTACTGATCACTGACAAGTGGTCAGTGGTCAGTGAGCAGTCATCAGTGCCTGACTGACACATGCAGCCTCAGAAAACTCTCCGCAAGCTATACGGTCTGGCGTTTCGTAACCTCGCCACGCGCAAGACGCGCACGCTGCTCACCACGCTTGGGATCGTCCTCGGCGTGGCCGTGATCCTCGCCATCAGCGTGACGAATCAAAGCACGCTGTCGTCGATCAACACGATTTTCGACGAGGCCTCCGGGCTGGCGCACCTGGTCGTCGCGCCGTCGTCGGATACCGGCCAGACCGGATTCTCTGAATCGACGCTGTCGCGCGTGCGAGGCATGTCCGGCGTAGCCTACGCCGTGCCGACGCTCCAGGCGCGCACACTCCTGGCGCGCGACGCCGAAGGCTGGCAGTTCAACTTCGGGCTGGGCGGCGCGAGCGGCGGAAACGATGTGGTGCTGTACGGCATCGACCCGGCGCTCGATCCCCAAGCGCGCGTGTATAAACTGACGGCTGGCCGCTTCCTCGAACCCGGCGAGCGATCGTACTCGGCGCTCTTCACGGAAGATTACGCGGCCGACAAGCACATCACGCTGGGCGAGGACGTCGATATCTTGTTGCCCGCTTCGCGCGATGGCGTCGCCACGTTACGCGCGGTCGGCTTTCTGAAGAAGGACGGCCCGGGCTTGATCAACAGCGGCAGCGTCGCCTTCGTGCCGATCGAGGCGCTTCAAGAAATGTTCGCGCGCAGCGGTGAACTGGATCAAATCGACGTGGTAGCCCAACCGGAAATCGCCTCGTCGGTCGCCCAACTGGCCGATCTGAAAGCGCGCCTGGAGGACAAACTCGGTTCCAAGTTCGTCGTGAACTATCCGGCACAGCGCGGCCAGGTCGTCACTCAGCAACTGGCGACGTACCAGCAAGGTCTCTCGTTCTTCAGCATGATCGCGCTGTTCGTCGGCGGCTTCTTGATCTACAACGCCTTCACCATGACGATCGTCGAACGCACCCAAGAGATCGGCCTGCTCCGCGCGCTGGGGCTGTCGCGCGCGCAAGTGATGCGCCTGATCCTGATCGAGGCCTCGATCTTAGGCGTGATCGGATCGATCCTCGGCGTCGGGTTCGGGCTGGCGATGGCGCGCGGCTTGATTCAACTGATGGGCGCCATCACCGCCACCGAGATCATCGCCGTGACCATCCCGCTCGACGGGTTGCTGATCAGCCTGGGCGTGGGCCTCGGCGTCACGCTGGTGTCGGCGCTGATTCCTGCCTTCAAGGCCGGGCGGATCAGCCCGCTGGCCGCGCTGCGCGCCAGGAGCCTGGACAATTCGGCCGACACTCCAGGCCGGCTGGCGCTATTCGCCGGTCTTGAACTGGTGACCGTTGCAGTGGCCGTCATCAACTACGTGCCGCTGCGCGAGTCGCTGGTGTTCCCCGTGGGATCGGGCATGGTGTTCGTCATGTTTTTCGGCGCGACACTGATGGTGCCGACGGCGGTGCAGAAGATGGAAGCGCTCCTGCGGCCCATCGTCATCCGGCTGTTCGGCGCAGAAGGTCGATTGGGTGCGGGCAACATCGAGCGATCGCGCGGCCGCACGTCGCTGACGGTCGCCGCGTTGATGGTCGGCATCGCGATGCTGATCGGCATCAGCGCGATGGGCCGCTCGTTCCAAACCGACATCGACGGCTGGGTGAATTCGGCGATCGGTGGCGATCTGCTGGTGCGCTCGCCGGTGGTGATGCAACTCGACTTCGGCGCGCGGCTGGCGGTGATCCCTGGCGTGCAGGCCGTGACGCCTGCGCGTTATTTCGGCGTCAAGCCAGCAAACGACGCTACGGGTCTCGTGTTTCAGGCAATCGATCCCGACACGTACTTCCAGGTCGCGTCGTTTCAATACGCGGAAGATAAAGAGGACGCGGCGCAGATCGAGCGCGATCTGGCGAGCGGCCAGATTTTGGTGTCCACGACCGTCGCCGACAAATACAAACTCAAGCGCGGTGATCTATTCGAGCTGGAAACCCGGCGCGGTGCGCAGACGTTTCGCGTCGCGGGACTGGTGAGCGACTTTACCAGCCAGGGCTACGTCATCAACGGCACGCTCGACACGATGCGGCGCTACTTCGGCATCAACAACGTCGATCGCTTCACCTTGAAACTCGCGCCAGGCGCGAGCGTAGAAACAGTGAAGAAAGCCATCGAGGACAAGTACGCCAAGAGTCGCCACGTTCAGGTTGAAACGACGGAGGATTTTCGGCGGCGCGTGCGCGAACTGGCGAACCGCGCCTTCGGCCTGCTCGACGTGCTGGCGAACATCGGCGTGCTCGTCGCCGCGCTGGGCGTGATCAACACGATGATGATGAACGTGCTGGAACGCCAGCGCGAGATCGGCGCGCTGCGCAGCATCGGCATGACGCGGGCGCAGGTGATGCGCATGATCCTGGCCGAGGCCGGCGCGATGGGCACAGCCGGCGCCGTATTCGGGATTGGATTCGGCATCCTGCTGACGAATGTGTTGGTCGATGGCATGAGACAGATGAGCGGATACCGGCTGATGCTGGAAATGCCGTTGAGCGCGATCCTGACCGGCATCGCCATCGCCTTTCTGGTGTCGCAAGTCGCCGCACTGTATCCGGCCTGGCGCGCGTCGCAGGTGAATATCGTCGAGGCGATCAAGCACGAATGAATGTAGAATGCAGAATGTGGAATGAAGAATGATTTCTGCATTCTCCATTCTGCATTCTCCATTCTGCATTCTCAATTCTGCATCCTCCATTCTGCATTCTCCATTCTGCATTCCCGGAGAAACCGATGTCACGTAACCGCGTCTTGATTGGTGCTGTAGTCGTCGTCGTGTTGTCGGCCCTGGGTTTCGTCGGTTATCAACGGTTCTTAGCGCCGACCGATCCGACAACCACTCCCGCGCCGCAGGCCGAGACGTCCGAGTCGATTGTTTCGGCGCAGGGCAATCTGGTCCCTCGCCATCACGCCGACCTGGCGTTCCGAACCGGCGGGCGCGTCGCCGAAATGCTCGTCGCCGAGGGGCAAACGGTCAAGCAGGGCGACGCATTGATTCGTTTGCAGGATGATGAATTGATGGCGACGCTGGCTCAGGCGCAGGCCGCGCTCGACCTGGCAAAGGCCAATCTGGCGCAGATCGAAGACGGCGCGCGGCCCGAGCAAATCACCCAAGCCGAAGCCTCGCTGCGCGTGGCGGAAGCGAATCTTGCGGCAGCCATCGCCAACCGAGATCGGTTGACCGGCGGCGCGAACGACGCTCAGATCGCCGCGGCTCAGGCCAATCTCGCAGCCGCGCAGGTCGAGCAGAAACTAGCACAGGATGCCTACGACAAGATCGATCAGAACAAGGTCACCGGTACACTCGAAGAGCAGGCACGCTTTCGGCTGAACGCGGCTAATCAAGCCGTGCAGGCCGCGCAGAAGGCGCTCGACGATGCCCTGTCGGGATCGACGCTTTCGGTGCGCAGTGCGCAGGCCGTCGTCGCTGCTGCAGTGGCTCAACGCGACCTGGCGCAGGCGCAACTCGATCAGGTGAAGAACGGCGCGACCCCGGCTCAGATCGACGCGGCGCAAGCGGGCGTCGCGCAGGCGGAAGCGGCGGTTCAAGCCACGCAAGCCGCGCTGGATGAGGCGACGCTACGCGCGCCGTTCGATGGCACAATCGCGCAGGTGACAGTCGATACCGGGCAGGTGATCGCGTCGGGCATGGTCCTCGTCAGTATGGCCGATCTCGATGCGTGGCAGGTGCAGACCGACGATCTCAGCGAAGTCGATGTGGTCAACATCCGAATCGGACAGCCGGTCAAGATCACCGTCGATGCGATCCCCGATACGACTCTAGAGGGCACAGTCGCATCGATCACGCCGCGCGCCGAGACCAAGCGCGGCGACGTGACGTACACGGTGAAGGTCGATGTAAAGGGGGATGATCCACGAGCGTTCTGGGGCATGACTGCACAAGTGGAAATTCAGATTCATTGAGAGGAGAGGCCTGCATGCATTTGGGCGACATGGATGACTTGATCGATCAGCAGATCAAGAAGGCACGGGAAGAGGGCGCGTTCGATGGATTACCGGGCGAGGGCAAGCCGTTCACGCACCTCGACACCGATCCGCTCGGCAACGTGCTGAAGGCGCAAGGTTTCGCCGCGCGCTGGGTCGAGCTGGAACACGAGATTCGGCAGAAGACCGAGATCGCCGAGAAGGCGATCAGGCGCACCTACGAGTGGGTTACGCAAGTGCGGGCCGGCGGCAACGCGGATCGTGGATTCGCGCTCGACGAGTGGCGCAAAGCGTGCGAAGCCTTTCGCGAGCGCATCGACGAAATCAATCGATTGATCCGCAACTACAATCTACAAGTCCCGCCGACGATCGGGCAGAAGTTTATCTTGAAGGCCGACGAGGAACTGAAGCGGTTGGGGCTGAAGCCGGAGTTGGAATCGTAAAACGCGAAGGTTATTCTCGAAGCTTATCTTCCAGGCGCGGATCGATTCGCACCGGCGGCGAACCGAATGTATAGCGTGTATCCTCTCGCAGCGCCTCGAAAGCCGGGTCGATCAAGACCGGCATGCCCCACTCAGCGATCGTTTCACCGCGATAGCGCGGCATCTTATTGACATCGGGAATCGCACCGGCCAGCACAGCCGGCTTCATGAACGCGACAGCTTTGACGAGCGACGAAAAGCCGAGCAAGACACTCTGAGCGCTTGCCTCGTCGCGCAGCGTCACCGCATCCCACGTGATCGATGCCGGATCGGGCTGCGCCCATCCGCGCAGCGGCGGTTCCTGATGCACCAGCAAGAACACGCGACGCGGAAGCGGCTGATCCGGCCAGGCAACCACCCTCTCCATTCCAGGCGTGGAGACCTGAGCAACCCGATCGGCCACATGCGATGGAGGCTCGCCGCGCACAAGAAGGAATGCCCCTTCCAGCACAGTCTCGGTCAGGATGCGAGTGAAGCCAGCCTGCTGCAAAGCCGCCGCCAACTCGGCGAGCGAGCAAGTTTCATCGGGCAGCAGGAAGATAGCCCTGCCACCCGGCCGAAGCCGGACTTGCGGCACTTGCGCCAGATCGCTCGCGAGCGCGGCGTCACATTCGCCATCGTCGCACACCACGGCAAACTCGTTCTCGATCAGCGCCCTCGCCCACGCATGGGCCGTCTCATCCAGAGGATGGACGCACACCCGATCGACGCTGGGTGGCAGATGCTTCGCGATCAGTTCGGCGATCTTAGTCAACTCAACCGGCACGCTCACCTCGCTGATGCGCCGATTCGTCATTTCACGGCTTCAAACACGCGGAAGCGACCATCCTCAAAGATCACACGCGCGTCGGAAAACAACCCGCTCATCTCGCGCTCGTAACGCAAGAAGCGATTTGCCACCAGGAACAGTCGCCCGCCTGGTCGAAGCACTCGATCCGCGTCGCGAACAAACTGACGCGCCACCAGATAATCGGTGCCGCCCCCTTGATGAAAAGGCGGATTCGTCGCCACCACATCAAAGTGCCGATCGGCCACCGCTGATGCACAGTCGCTCCAGATGACATCGGCATCACGAATCCCGTTCGCCGTCAGCGTCCGGCGCGTGGCCTCGATCGCGGCCGCGTTGGCATCGACGTACGTCACCCGGCTCCCCATCTGCGCCGCGACCAGCCCGACGATCCCGCAGCCGCATCCCAGATCGAGCAGCGACTCACCGGCGCGAAACGTCATCGCCTCGATCAGTCGCCGCGTGCCCTCGTCAAGTCGATCGCGGGCGAACACGCCGGGGCCGCTCACAACACGCCAGCGCGATCCGCGAACATCCACCTGCGTCTCGGCGAAACCATCGCCATCGTTCTCGGCGACCCGATCGGGCCGTACAGCGACTGCCACGCGATGACCTTTGCCATAGGCGACAACTTCGGCTGCCCCGAAGATCGAGTGCAGATCGTCAATCGCACTCTTGATGCCGGAGCGGTTCGCGCCCACAAGATATATCCGCCCGCCCGGCTTGAGCGTGCGGGCCGCGTCCGCGAGCGCTCGACGCACCACGTCTCGCGCTTTAGGAAGTGTCACCGCCGCCACGTCGTAAACCGGCGCAGGCATAGACGACGCGACGCCGTTCAATGCCAGCGTTCGGCGCGCAGCCTCAACCGCGACAATGTTGTCGTCGCGCGCCGTGGCTTGCGCGCCGCGCAAGGCCGCTGACGCGACCGCGATCCCTGCACCGGCATGAAAGTGGATCAGGCGATCCCCCTGCCCCACCTCTATCGACTCGGCCAGCAGGCACGCCCCATGATCGACCCGATCCCAATCGGCCAGCCCCGGCTTCGCCGCGTAACGGATCACCTGGTCGCCGGCACGCGCCTCGAACTCACGCCACTCATAGTAGCCGGCGTCCCCCTCAACCTTCATCCCTCATCCCTCACTCGAACGCCTTTGTGATCTCATCACGCGGAAATATCTTCAGCGGCGATACGCCTGACTCACCACGGATGACCACACCTCGCTCCGGCTCGGCGACACGCCCGATGATCGAGGCTTCGATCCTCGCGGCCCGCAACGCCGACACGATCGTATCGGCGTCTTCCGGCTCGACGGCCATCAGCATCGATCCCGATGCGATCACACCCCACGGATCGATCCCGAATACGGCGCACAACGCTCGCGTCTCTGGATACACCGGCACCGACTGCGCGTCGATCTCCAGACCCACCCTGGCCGATGCGGCAAGCTCGTGCAGGCCGGTCGCCAGCCCGCCTTCAGTCGGATCGTGCATCGCGTGGATACGGCCTGCGCCGATCGCAACCTGCGCGTCGCGCACAACACTGATACCCGGATCGTGCAAGAACCGGCGCGCGCGGTGCAGGTAAGGCAGATCGAATTTGCCGATCAACGCCGGGGCTTTCTCGCGCGCCAGGATCGAGGTGGCCTCCACCGCGATGCGCTTGGTCAGCACCAGCACATCGCCCACACGCGCGCCGGACGGCATGATCAGCCGTTCACGCGCCACTTCGCCCAGCATCGATCCGACGACGAGAGGCCGGTCGATGCCGAACGTCACCTCGGTATGCCCGCCGATCAGCGCTGCGCCGACCTCGTCGCAGGCTGCGCGCATCTGCTCGAAGATCGACTCGACGAGCACCGCGTCCGACTTGCCTTCGGGCAGCAGGATCGTTACCAGGAACCAACGCGGCGCTGCGCCGGTCGTGGCGATGTCGTTGGCATTGACGTGCACTGCGTACCAGCCGATCTCGTCGGTCGCGAAGGTGATTGGATCGGACTTGGCGACCAGGCACGTGCCATTCGCCATTTCGATTACGGCGCAATCGAAGCCGACGCCCGGCCCGACGATCACACGCCGATCGCGCAACGTGATCCGTGCCAGCAGGCGAGACATCACGTCGAAGGGAAGTTTACCAGGGGGAAACGCCATCGTGCAGTCCTGCTTTAATCAGAAACATCGATCCACGAATCCTCACGAACACACGCCTTCGGCGGGTGCACTATAGCCCCCGTAGCGAAGCGGAGTGGGGGTGCTCCCGTGAACACGAATAAACCTGCGTGGATAGAAAAACTCGAGAGAAACAAAAGACCGCTCCTGCGAGCGGCCTTTTGTTTGCGCCGTGGCAGACCCAAGGTCTCTAGAAAACCGAAGGTGATGCCACGGCGCTGGGTTTACCACTGTTACTCATCGGCATCACCTCCTCCTTTCATTAGGATGGCTTGGAATGAACTGTCGACGGTCTTACCGTCAAGGATGATGCAATTATGAACGAGAGTGAAGCAAGTGTCAAGTGGCACGAAAGTCGGGGCCACATCAACTCTTGTCAGCGAACTTCAAACGGGGTAAAATCACGCGCTGCACGAGCATTGCTGTGAAGCGGAGCGTAAGAAATGCCCACGTATACTTACCGGTGCAGTCATTGCAAGCATCAATTCGACCTGGTTCAGAAATTTACCGACCCCCCGATCGAGCGCTGCCCCAACTGTCGCCGTAAGACCGTGCATAAAGTGCTCCACCCCGCGTCGATCCAATTCAAAGGCTCGGGCTGGTACATCACCGACTCGAAAGGGTCAAGCTCGCCTACGTCAAGCAGCAAGCCAGTCAAGAAAAAAGAGTCTTCAGAGCCAAAGTCCGAGACGCCCTCATCGTCCGGCAAAGACTCTGACTAGTACATCGCGGCGGAAATACCCCAACGGTTTGTCATGCTGAGCGGAGCGAAGCATCCCGCCCATAGTGCCGAGACTCTTCGCTTCGCTCAGAGTGACAACCATTGACTCATTTAAGCCCAGGAGCACTAGCTGTCACGCCTCCAAGCAACGCGGCCGGCAGGGTTTCCTTGCCGGCCGCGCTTCGTTTGAGAGAGTCGCACGCCGTGCGCTGAAGAGATCAGAGTTGAAAACCGCCCGAAGCCGGAATCACTTTGTGCTTGAAGTCAGTCACATATTGCATCAGGCGATCTTCGAGGCGTTTCCATTCGGGCGAAGTCAGCGCCTTGCGCGCAGCGGCCGCATCATGGGCCAGGCCGCTCATCAGAATCTGTGGGACATCGCCGTAGACCGTAAACCACACCTCGTGCGTCTCGATGCCGAGTTTTTGCAAGCCCGGCGCCCACTCCTTGACCACGAATTCAAAGTACTCCGATTCGTGCCCCTGAACAATGTCCCAGCTCATCAAAACCTTGACCATTCGCTCCTCGCGCTTGAGCATCTCGAACGCCTGAATTATACCCGTGTTCTCCGGGACCGTACCAGCTTATACGGCAGGGCAATCGCATCGAGTATGCCAATGCCTGATTCGTTAAAATACGGTGCTTTGTCCACCGCGTCCTCGCGGCTGACCTGCCCTCGCGTGCAAAGCACGCGGGGGTTGCGCTCCGCGTGCTGTTCGCGGAGTGGACGCCCGCGAGACGCGGGCTTCGAGCAACTTTTCAGACAGGCTTTTAGGGGCAGCGCTAGAAAACAGGCGCGCGCCTCTGCCGGATTCGGTGCACGACGATAATCAGCGCCGCCAGCGCCAGGCCGATCCATACCAGCCACTCACCCGATCCCGTGACCGGCAGTATAGTCGGCCCGCCCATTCCTTTCAGTGTCGTCGATGCCTGCACCGCCACGCCCTCGCTCGACACGAACGAGGCAACGATCGGGTGTGTGCCCTGTGGCCCGCCATCGTTCGGCGCTGTAGCCACGATGACGAAGGTCGCCTTATCGCCGGGCGACATGTCGCCCACATTCGCCATCGCCAGCTGCCCGTAGGAGAGCGCATCGCCCCGATCCGTCGTGAGGCCCGTGGCGGCCAGGCCATCCGGCAGGAGGTGCGTGATCCATACGCTGGAGAGTTTCTGGCCGGTGGTATTGCTCGCCTTGATGGTGATGGTCACCGTTTGCCCGGCGCCGACCACGCCCGGCGCGGATGAGACACTCACCAGTGCAGGGCCTCGGGCCGGCGACGACCTCGATGCAGAGAAGTTCACGCGCAGCGCCAGGCCCGGTCGCGGGCTGAGCGCCACGTCGCTCACCGAGGCCTTCCACGGTGTGCCATCGCCCGCCACGTTGAGCCAGCCGATGTCTTGGCCCAGCGTCTCGAACTGGTAATAACCGTTCGCGTCCGTCAACGTCGCCAGCTCAAAGCCATCGCCGGTGAAGCGAACGGCCACCCCTGCGGCCGGTCTGAGCGGGTCGCCGTTCGTCCACACGTAACCGGACAGCGACGGATTTTCAGCGACAGAGGCGGCCGGTGGAGCCGGTGTTACGCCGCCGGACGGTGTCAGTGTCGGCCTGACCGCAGTCGCCGTCTGCTGGAGCGACCCGGCGCTCGACGGTGCGACCGGCCAGGCCAGCAGCATCGCGGCAAGCGCGAGCCATCCGAGGAAGACGAACGCTTTTTTCACCGGGCGATTGCCCATAGGACAACCTCCGATCACGGGTTGGGAGTCGGTCGCGGATCGAGCGGCGGCACTCCTGGAGTGTTTTCGCCGGCGACAATCGACCCGGCCGCATTCACAACGACGCTCAGCGGGCCGAATAGATTGTCCAACTCGGACAATTCTACCACCAAACCATTCGCGCCACCGAACGAATCCACTTGTGCATACAGCGTGTGTGCGCCGGACGTGGCGAACCAGCCGGGCCAGTTGCTATAGACCGCCGAGGGATCGTTCGGGTCGTCGAGCATGGCGGTGTCGAGTGTGAGCGACTGGCCGGGCAGCAGCGGCGATCGCAGCACCCAGGCCTTGCCCACCGGCGCGGTCTCGTTCCACGGCTGGCCGGGCTGAGGCACGCCGCTCGGATCGACGTACAGATCGATCCAGAATCCGGCGGGCGCGGTGGCCGGGCCGGTGTTGGCAATCGTCACGCTGATCAGCGTCGATTGTGTCGCAACCGGCGAAGCGGGCGTGACGACGATGTTTTGCACCACCAGGTTCGGCCGGGCCGTGTAGTTCTTCATCACCAGGGGTAGATACACCGGCCCGACCCGTGTCGTGAAGGCATCGACGACCGGCCCGGCCTCGTCGCTGCCGAAGGCGACGGTATTCGTCAACAGCGTGCCGAACGGCACACCCACGCCAACGGTCAACGTCACGACGATCGTTCCATTGGCGGGCGGAACGATCGTGCCGAGGTTCCACACGTTGTTCCCGGCGCTCGGCGCGGGGCTTGCCGCGACGAAGGTCAACCCCGATGGATAGGTCTCGGTCACGCGCGCGTTCGTCGCAGGCGCGTTGCCGATGTTGGCGTAATTGAGCCGATAAACGACCGTGTAGCCGGGCATCGTCGCGCCGTGACCGGTCTTGTCGATCGTCAACACGGCGGCGCTCGTCACGTTGACGACATGGATCGCCTGCGCGCTCGCCGCGCCGGCTGCGCTCACCTGCGCCCGATTTGTGATCGGCGTGCCGTTGGGCAACGCGGGCGCGACCGTCACGGTGACGACGATGGTGCGCCGCTCGCCCGCGTTGAGCGTGCCCGGCGTGTTCCATACGTTATTGCCGATATTCGGCGCGGGATTCGCCGAGACGAATGTCACGTTCGGATCATACGTATCGCTGACGACGACGCCGGTTGCCATCGCCGTGCCGGTGTTGCTGTACTCGATCGTGTACACGATCGTCCCCGCCGGTGCAACGGTCGAGGCGTTGGCCGTTTTGCGAACATCGAGCATGACGCCGCTCACAGTTGCCACATGCTGTGCGGTGTTATCCGATGCGTCTTCGCCGGGCGTCGTCGTGGCGACAGAGGCGGTGTTCGTCAGCAGCGTGCCCGTCGTGAGCGTGAGCGGAGCCGTCGTCGTGATCCAGATCGTGTGCGACCCGCCGGGCGGCAACGGCCCCAGATCGAAGCCGAGCGGATCGGGGCCGGCGGTCTGCGTCACCGCGCTCGACGCGCTGAACGACGCGAAGTTGAGCGCGTCCGGCAGATTATCGGTGAGTGTGACGCCCAGCGCATCGGTCGTGCCGGAGTTCGTGACAAGCACGCTGTACATCACATTCGTACCCAGTCCGATGACCGCCGGGCCGGACTTAGAAATGTTCAGCCGGGGTCGGCTGTGCGCGACGACAGTCACCGGCGATCCGGTCGCCGTGTTGATCGAATTGTCGGCCACCGCGCCATAGTCGGCATTCGTGATCAGTGTGCCGGTGATCAGCGGGCTGGCGACGATTGCCGTGAACGTCACGCCGGTCGATGCGCCCGGCGCGAGCGGCGCGAGGGTCCAGGTGATGCGCCCGCTCGACTGGACGCTGCCCGCGCTCGCCGAGCCGAAAGCCGTGTTGAGCGGCAGTGCATCGGTGACGATCAGGCCGCTGGTTGCGGCGTTGCCGGTGTTGGTGACGGTGAGCGTGTAGGCAATCGGCTGGCCCGACTCCGCCGGGTCGGGCGAGGCGATCTTGGAGATCGACAATTGCGAGGCGGCGACGAGCGTCGTGACCGTGATGGCGTTGTTCGCCGGATCGTCGCCGGGCGTCGTCGTGGTGATCGAAGCCGTGTTCGTCAGGATCGCACCGAGCGGCGTCGCCAGCGGCAGGCTCACCGTGACGACGATCGTCTGGCCCTGCCCCACCGCGAGCGATCCGGCATTCCAGATCAACGGATCGGGTTGACCGACCAGCGCCACGCCACCTGGCACTGTGGCTGTGACGAATACTGTCTCGTCGGGTAAGTTATCAGTAATCAGTACGTTCGCTGCACTCGACGTGCCCGTGTTGCTGTAGGCAATCGTGTACGTGAACGTGCGGCCCGGTATCGCGGCAGCAGGCGCGCGCTTGGCGATGCCAAGCTCAGGCAAAAGGATCGTTGTCGAAACGGCATTCGATGTCGCGGTGTGGCGCGAGCCGCCCGACGCGGCGTCGTCCCACTCCAGGAGAGCCGTGTTGACTTTCGTGCCCGACGCGCCGAGGTCGATCTGACCGGTGATGGTGATCACCATTTGCGACTGCGGCGCAAGCGAGGTCGCCGTCGCCGTGACAAGTGATCCGCTGAATCCGGTCTGACCACTATTTGACTGAACACCAAGGATGGTGATTTCAGTGGGCAGTGTGTCCGTCACCGTGACGTTGTATAGCGACGCATTGACCGGCGGCTGCGGGAACGCCAGCGTGTAGGTGATCAGGTCCAGCCAGTTCGCGCCGGTCAAGTTGGCGGTCTTGGTGATCGCCGCGGGTGGCACGTTGAGCGTGACGGCGCGCGTCGCGCCGAGCAGGAAGTTGTAGTGGCGCTCGAACGGATCGTCGCCGGGCAGGCTAGAATAATCGGCGAGCAGCGCCTGGTTCGGCAAGGCCGCGCCCGCGCCGACCGAGTTCTGCGCCAGCGCAGAATACGTCAACGTGAAGATCGTCGAGGGCGCGGTCGTATTGCCGTCGCCCGGCTCGATCGAATCGACCACCCAGCCGATCGCGCCGGTTGCGGCCGGTGCAGGCGCAACGGAGAAGGTCGGTGTGAAGACCGCGCCGCCGAACGTTCGCCCGCTCGCCGTGTAACTGACGGCTTCCAGGCCGGCGGGCAGCGTATCGCTGATCACAACATCGTAAGCGCGGCCCTGCCCGGTGTTGGTGATTACAAGGTGATACGTCACCACGTCGCCCGCGCCGATCGTCGTCGATCCACTCGTCGATCCGCCGAAGAGTTTGGCAAAGGGCGAATCGGCCAGGTACGGCTGCACGGCATTATTGCCCACGTTGTTGACCGAGTTCTTCGATGCGTCGAGCGTCGTGCTGATGTCCTGCGTGCTCCAATCGATGCGCGAGCCGTTGTTGAAGCCCGGCGCGCCGCGAAACTCGCCGGTGCTGGAGAATACCGCGCCGCCCGACACGTTGATGCCGGTGACGCGCGCCTGGAAGGTCGCCGTGACGATTAGCGGTGCGCTGCCATAGGCGTTGCTCACCGTCTCCGTCCACCACAGCAGCCGATCCTGCGTGCCCTGCGGAACGGTGATCGGGATCGGGCTGCTGACGAAAGTCGTGCCTTGCAGCGCCAGCGTGCCGCTGACGAAGCGCACGCCGTTGGGCAGATCGTCTTGATGGCGCGGCCAGTACATCATCGCGCCCGCCGGGATGCTGTCGGTGATGATGTAAGTCAGCACGTCGCCGATGCGCACCTGCCCGGTCGGCGTGACGGCCTTCGTCTCGAAGAAGTTGACGCCGAGCGTCTTGGTCCGGGTGAAGAGATACGTCTGCTCATCGATCACGTCGCCGGGCTGATCGGAATACTGAATGACGGCGGTATTGGTGTAGGCCGTCGCGCCAGAGAATGTGATCGGCGCGGTGGCGGTGACGTAGATCGTCGTGGCCGTCGTCGTGATGCCGGGCGGATTGTAGTAGTAGCCGACCGGCAGCGACGGCGCGACGCCCCAGGTGAGGACGACCGTGTTGCCCAGGGTGAACACGCCCATCGGCGGCGGCACGGCCTCGACAAAGCCGAAGCCTGCCGGCAGCGTGTCGGTGAAGATCACGTCAAAGGCGTCAGCCGCTGTCCCATCGCCTGTGCCTGAGCCGTTGCGCAAATTGGTGATGCGATACTGGACGACCTCGCCGCCCGTCGAGACGACGGCGGATGGCGTCGAGTCTTTGTTGGGCTGGATGTCGGGCCGGACGAATTGAACACCGGCGACCGACTGCGGTGTGATCGGATTGTTCAGCCCCGATCCGGTTCCGATGTTCCAGCGCACGTTGGCCGTGTTATTCAGCGTCGCGCCTTTGGCGATCGGCCCGCCGACGAGCGTGCCGTCCGAGTAGGCCGTGAACACGAACGTCAGCGTGATGTCGCTCGATGTGGCGAGCGTACTGGTCAGCGTCCAGGTGATCATCGTGTTTGAGCCGCTCGGCCCGACGACGCCCGGCGCGGTGTAACCTGAATGCGCCGCCTCGCCGCCGAAGTTCAGACCATCGACGAGTGAATTATCAAAGACGTGAGCCGGGCTGTACACCGTGGTGCCCGCCGGGATAGTGACGAGGATCGTGTACGTGATCGGCTCGTTGACGACGATGCGCCCCTGCGGGTTGAAAGCGTCGACTTCGGTTTTGCTGACCGACACATTGGCCGATCGGAGCTGCAAGCCGTTCGTAGCATTGCTGAATGTCGGGTCCTCAGGCAAATCGCGCCACTCGCCGCGCAGGTCGTTGGGGTTGTCGCGCCCGGCGGCGACGGTCGATGTGACGGTTGCGGTGAAGACGAGCGGCGCGATCGATGCGCCCGGCGCGAGTGAGGCATAGCGCCAGCCCATCTGCTGGCGACCGCCCGTCACAGCGATCGCGTCCGGCGGAGGCGTCGATCCAACCGGGCCGCCGAAGACCATCCAGTCCGGCAGCGTGTCGCTGATCACGACATCGTAGGCCGTGCTGTAGTCAATGGTGTTCGTGGCGTACAACGTGAAGGTGACGATGTCGTTCGCGCGCAGTAAATCGATCGGGGCAACAGAGTCGATCGCGGAGGCAGCCGATTGAGCGAGCGCCAGGCGGGCGCGCGCTACAGTCACGTCGGTCGAGGCGGCGACACTGCCGTCCTCGTGCGAGAGCGCCGCGTTGTTCGTCCCCACTTCAACGCGGTCATCACCGCCACTGAGGTTGACGCGGTAGGTGAACGAGTAGACGTAGGGCGTGCCCCCCGGATTCGCAAGCGTGCCGAGTGTCCAGGTGATGGGGTGGTTGTTCGGGCCGATGGTTGGCGTGATCGTGCCGATCGGCGGTGTGCCGGCGCCGGGCGTCGGGCCGACCGACGATCCGGCTACGTAGCGGAAGTCCGGCTCGGTCCCCGGATTGTTGTCGGGCAGCGTATCGACGAGCACGGCATTCGTGATCGTCGTGCCGGCGGGGATGGTGAAGGCGACCGTGTAGGTGAACGTCACGCCGGACTGGTAATAGGTCGTCGTGATCGAGGCAGATTTCGAGATCGACGGCGACACGCCCTGATCCAGGCGCATGGTCTCCGGCGCAGCGCGAGGCGACTCGCGCAGGAAGATGGGCAGCGGGGGAAGGCTGGGGATTGCGGATTGCGGATTGCGGATTGCGGATTGCGGATTGCGGATTGCGGATTGCGGATTGCGGATTGCGGATTGCGGATTGGATGGCGGTGAAGCGACGAGGAGCGGTTCGCTGGTTGGCGAATTGGCGCCCGACGGCGACACGGCGGGCGGCGAAGCAGCGGAGCCGCGCGCTTGAGCCGGGGTAACAATCGAGGCGGCTTGCGCGACGAAGGAAGCGATCATCAACAGCGCAAGCGCGTGCCGCAAGCGGATGAACTGCGCAGAGGAATGGTTTGTGTTCATGAGACCACCTATCGGCTATGCCGTCGCATCGGATTCACGCGGAGGGCGTCTCCTCCCCCGTGTGCCTGGGGAGACGCCACGTGCCGAGAGAAGCGGTCTCAGTTGTTAGGAATCTTACCACCAAGGCACCCGGGCACGAAGAAAAACGGCTCTTCCGGCTTGGGCGGGAAAAAGCCTCACCGCAAAGGCGCGAAGGGCGCGAAGATTCGGAAAACTTGGCGTGCTTGGCGTCTTCGCGGTTCCTGCGAAGCGTCCCGTTCGATCCGGTAGAGCCAGAAAAACTCAATATCCTTAAGGTGGCTTGGCGTTTTGGTGGTTATCATGGCGGCCTTTGCGCCATTGCGGTTAAGGACTCGTCGCGCACAGGTCCATCATCTTCTGCGCATCGCTCTTGAACGGCTCCTGCGGGTTGAGCGACAGGAACTTCTGAAAGACCGGTACTGCGTCGGCACAACGGCCCATCTCGGCATACGCCTTGCCCAGCGCAAAGTATCCTTCGGGTAAATCGGGCGCCAGTTCGATAGCGCGCAGCAATGTCGCCATAGCCTGATCGTAGTCTTTGTCCTGTAGATAGACGTTGCCCAGGCCGATGTACGCCTGCCCCAGTTCGGGGTTGAGTTCAATCGCGCGCTGGAACTGCTCACGCGCCGAATCCTTTTGTTCGAGGTTGAGATAGGCCGCGCCCAGCAGGTAGCGCGTCTCTGGATCGTCCGGCTCGATTTCCAGGGCCTTCAGATACTGCGCCACTGCCTGATTGAGATCGCCGGACTGGTAGGCGATCACGCCGAGGTTGGTGTAGGCGGCTGCGTACTCCGGATCGGCTTCCAGGGCGGCCTGGTAAGCCGTCGCCGCCGCCTTCGTGTCGGCCAGGTGGAAATAGGCATTGCCCAGCAAGAAATGCGCCACGGCGTTGTCCGGCGCAAGCGCGGTGACCGGCACGAGAATTTGAACGGCCTGCTGCCAGTTGTTGGCTTCGACCGCTTCCCGACCGGCATCGAAGGCCGCCTTCACTGCCTCTTCGATCTTAGGATGGGTCGCGCGCGCGCCCGGATCGAGCTTCACTGCCGCCGCGTAGGCCGTCACCGTATCCAGCGTCTGCCCGGCATCCATCGATAGATCGCCATACAGGTATAGCGCGGGTGCGTTGTTCGGGTCTTGTCGCAGCCCGGTCTCCAGTCGCTCGCGGGCTTCGCCGGCGCGCCCGGCGGCGGAGTAGGCCTGGCCGAGCAGCAGTTGCGCCTCGGCGCGCGTCGGGTCCAGCCCGACCGCCGCTTCCAGTTCGGCGATGGCCTTGGCCGCATCGCCGGCATCCAGCGCGGCCTTGCCGGCGGCGAGGTGATCGTCGATCGTCGGCGCAGGCGTGGAGCACGCCGCCAGCACCAGGATCAAGGCGAGGACCACGCGTCGGATCATTCGTCCTTGCTCTTCAGCTCCAGCAGCACGACCTGTGTCTCGTCGGGCAGGCCGCTCCGATCGAGCTTGAGCAGCTCCTGCTCGTCCACCTTATCCAGTCCCATTTCTTTCAGAAACTTGGACACCGGATCGAGTTTCATCTCGGTGCCCTTGATTTTGTAGTGCATCGGGATGACGATGTGGGGTTCGAGCAGGCTGACGACTTCGGCGGCCTGCGCCGCATTCAACGATTCGCCGCCGCCGACCGGCACGAGCAGCACATCCACCTCGCTCAGCGACTCTTCCATCATCGCTTGCGTCGGTACGCTGCTCAGATCGCCCAGGTGGCAGATCGTCAGGCTATCCAGTTCGATCAGAAAGACCGTGTTGCGATCGTTCGCCGCACCGGCTTTGCCCTTGCCGCCGGTCGATTTGCGCGCGCTCAACATCAGGCCGGTGACGAACGTGTTCGACACTTCGTACTCGCCCGGCCCGGACAACACCTTGAAGTCACCCTTCACGCCCTTGACGTAGTCGTGGTCGGGGGAGTTGTGGCTGACGGTCACAATATCGGCGCGCACACGAGGCAGGGTCAAGCCGAGTTCTTTGCCGTACGGATCCGTCACGACAGTTGCCGTGCGGCTTCGCAGTCGAAAGCAACTGTGTCCCAGCCAGGTAATCTCCATGCCTTCCTCTTGAAAGACCGCGTGTCCGATGCTCTCGCGGGCATTATACCAAGAACAAACTCAAAAGCCAATGACTTGGCGCGTGATATAATCGTTTTCAGCGGCACTCCAACCCGCCTGCAAGCAACTTGCAAGTTATCCGCAACCAACATCGATCCAACTTTATACTTCCCACACTTCACTGGGTCTCTTCAGGGTTAGGCGGAAAAAACTAACCACAATGACGAACGACCAAAGACGAAGGCATTAGTCTATCATCGCGCGAAGCGGTCCTTCGTCTCAGGCCGGAAGTTATATTTGGACAGGTCCTTAAATGGAAAGTTGGCTATCGCAGTGCAGGCCGTTCATTGCGGGAGCCGGTCGGGTGGTGGAGACAGCCGACGGCGCGCGGCTGATGCTCCCCTCGGCATCCTCAAAGCATTACGGCGATGCGCAGCTCGACGACTACGCGGGCCGGTCGCGCCAGGCTTATCGGCATCGACCACCGCTTCGTCTTTCACTCCGCGCTCGCTTTTCGCACGACGCCGAAGATAACCAGGTGACCGGCACTTTCGCAGACCCCCGTAGCGAAGCGAAGGGGGCAGAAGTGCCGGTCACCTTGGCATCTCCGTGGCCTCCGCGTCTCCGTGGTTTACTAGTCGGGACGGCAGGGTTCGGCTTCTGGAACAATCCCTTCGGCGCGCAGAGCAAAGTCCCGGCGCTGCCTCAAGCCATCTGGTTCTTCTGTGCCTCGCCGCCGTCGAACATGGCACTCGCACTCGGCGTGCCGGGCTGCGGCTGGAAAGCAGCCTGCATCGACGCAAGGCGATTATCCGCGCTGGCCTGGCTGCCGATCGCGCCGCTCGCGCTGCCGGCCTGCCGTTCGCCAAGACTCTATCGCAGGGTCTGGCCGCGCATCCAGCGCGCGCTCGGCATCCGCGAAAGCCTCCTCGCCTTTCGCCAACAGCCGGGAGGCCCGATCGAGCCTCGCCCTTCGAGCGCATTCAGGATGACCGATTGGCACACGTACGAATTGGAATGGCGCCGCGATGGGGCGCGCTGGCAGGTCGATGGGCAGACCGTGCTGGAAACCGATCGCTCACCGCGCGGGCCGCTGGGCTTCGTCGCGTGGATCGACAATCAGTATGCGGTTGTCACGCCGTGGGGGAAATTCGGCTTCGGCTTGCTCGATGCGCCGTATGAGCAGTGGCTGGAGATTGGCGAGGTACTGATCACTGATCACTGATCAGTGATCAGTGGTCAGTGATCAGTGATTAGAACTCCCCGCTCATCACCTTCGGTCCCTGCGGAGACGTGATGTTCGGGTTAGGCTCCAACGTGATGCCGATCAGGTGATAGTTCTCCGAGTCGTCCGGCATTGGAATGAACCACGTGCTGACGACACTTTCGGGTTTGAACGTGCCGCCGAGCACGCGCTGGTTATTTCCATCGACCCACCAGCACGCATAGACCTGATCGCCTTCGAGCAGCGGCAGGGCGACCACCCAAAGCGCCGCTCGCTTGCCGGAATAAATCATCACACCTTTGGCCGCACCACCTTCTTCGGTCGTCTGAAGCGCGACCATTTGTGCATCGGGCTGCTGAACGATGGTTATGAGGTCCTTGCGCGTGGAAGCCAACGAATCGATCTGGCGTTGAAGTGAAAGGCCCCACGCGCCCACGACAAGCGCGACCACAAGCGTAGCCGCAGCCGCCAGCCAGCCGAGCCACACACGCCGCGCCGCTCCCGGACGATCGGCTACGCTAGCCAGCAGGCGTGCCCGCACGCGCGCAGGCGGCTCGATCTGGGAAACGCTCGCCGCCAGGCCCAGAGTCGCCGCCTCATACTCGTCCTGCGACTTTACGTGCTCCAGACAGCCGCGCAAATGCCGGGCTACCTGTGCGGCCTCGCCCAGGCTCAACGTGCCCAGGGCGTACTCCGGCAGCAACTCTTCAGTTTCTTCGCACGTTAAGTCTCGCACTTCCAGGTAATCGCTCATCTAACTACCAAACTGGCAAACCATCCAACCAGCAAACCATCAAACTATACGTTCGTGCACCCCCGGCGGATGTCTTCAATCCACACCATCCGGCGACTCCAGCACGCGGCGCAGTTTCTGCATCCCCATCCGCATACGGGTCTTGATCGTCCCCAGCGGGATCGCCAGCCGCTCGGCGATTTCCTGCTGGGTTAGCCCGCCGAAGTAAGCCATCTCTAACGCGCGGCGCTGCGGCTCCGGCAACTCGGCCAGCGCGCGGCGCACGGTTTCGCGCTGCTCGCGCAACCACACCAGGTCCTCGACCGAATCCGCGCGCGGCGCTTCACTATCGATTCCCTGGTCAAGCCCGACGGCGCTACCCTCCGGGCGGACGCCCAGCCGGCGCAGCTCGTCGATGGCGCGATGCCGCGTCACGCTAACCAGCCATGTCACGAACCGCCCGCGATCCTGCCGGAAGCTGGACGCCGCTTGCCACACGTTCTGAAAGGCATCCAGCGTGATCTCTTCAGCCAGCTGGCGCTGCCCGACGATCCGAATCGCCACGCTATACACCAATCGGGAATACCGGTCGTACAACGCAGCCAGCGCCGCTTGATCGCGTTTGATGACCAGGGCAATCAGCGCCGCATCCTCGATCTGGACGTAGTCCATACCGGGGATTGTACCTGTTCGGTCGAAGCATGTCAAAACATCTTGGCTCAGGAGATGTTTCAAGGAGGTCGATGCAACGAATCCGCAACGGATAAACGAATGCAACCCGTGCCCATCGGGGATTCGTTTATTCGTTGTCCATCCGATGCATCAGTTGCGCACCTCTCTGAAATCCACGAAGAGCGAACATCTTTTGAACTCCAGGCAACGACGATACGTTCGTCCGCAGTTGCAGTGCGAAGCCGCCCCGTGGGCCCGTGGGCGTTGGGCGACAGTTGAACTGTCGCCCAAACTCCAGGCCCGCACGGGCGCGGTCGGTGAGCATTCAAGATGTGTACAATCACCAGTAATGAATCGTTTGACGCTGAACCGCGCAGCGAGTACAATCGCCGCGATGACTTCTTCGCGCTCGATCGTGTGTGTCATACCCGATTTGTTCTTCGCCGTGAAGGTCGAGAACCTGGCCCGGCAGCACGGCCTGGCGCTCGTCACACCGCAGCACGCAGACGAGTTCCGTTCGATGTTGACAACGGCCGCACTGGCGCTGATCGATACGGGTGCGGAGAATGTGCCGTGGGCCGATTGGGTGAAAGCGGCCAAAGCCGATCCGGCCGCGCGGCACACGCCGATCATCACCTTCGGCTCGCACGTCGACGCCGCTGCGCGTGATCGGGCGCTGGCCGCCGGGGCCAATCGCTATCTGGCACGCTCGAACTTCGTGAATGGGCTGCCGGAGATCATCGCCCGCGCCGCGCGTGACCTCACCGACGATCCGTGCAGCGAATCTCTGCCAGAGGGAGCCGTGCGCGGCATCGACGAGTTCAATGCGGGCGAGTACTTCGAGCAGCACGAGACGCTGGAATCGGTGTGGCGGGCCGAGATGCGCCCCGTGCGCGATCTGTATCGGGGCATTTTGCAGATCGGCCTGGCGCTGCTTCAGATCGAGCGCGGCAACGCGCCCGGCGCGCGCAAGATGTTCGAGCGCGCATTTCGCTGGCTCGAGCCATTCCGCCCGACGTGCCAGGGCGTCGACGTGGAACGCTTGTTGGCCGAATCGCGCACCGTGTACGACGAAGCCACGCGCCTCGGGCCGGAGCGGCTGGCCCTGATCAAGCGGGCCATCTTCCCGCAAGTTCATCTTATCCAACCACCAAGACACAAAGACACCAAGATAACTTAGTCGCTTAGTGCCTTGGTGGCTTTGTGGTGAACAAAACGCCACAGGAGAATCACGTTGGAATTCGTCAACAGGGTCGCCGTCGTCACCGGATCGGGCCGAGGCATTGGCCGTGAGATCGCGCTGCACTTCGCGCGGTGCGGAGCCGACATCGTCGTCAACTTCTTCCGCAACCGCGCGCCCGCCGAGGACACTGCCTCCGAGATC
Organism: Anaerolineae bacterium; assembly: GCA_036514635.1. Classification (GTDB taxonomy): domain Bacteria; phylum Chloroflexota; class Anaerolineae; order Fen-1058; family Fen-1058; genus DASSFZ01. Next base: position 25,198 of record DATBWU010000125.1, read on the forward strand.
GAGAAACTGGGCCGAAGGGTGATCATCGTCAAAGCCAACGTGGGCGAGCCGGAAGGCATCGACATGCTGATCGACGAAACCGTCAAGACCTTCGGCGGACTGGATATTCTGGTCTGCAACGCGGCGTCCGGCTACAATCGACCGGTGATGGAGCAAAAGGTCAAAGGCTGGGACTGGACGCTCAATATCAACGCGCGCTCGGTGCTGTTCCTGGCGCAGCGGGCCGCGCCGCTGATGGAGAAGCGCGGCGGCGGATACATCGTCAGCATCAGCAGCCTCGGCTCGATCCGCGTGCTGCCCGACTACGTCGTCGTCGGCGCAAGCAAGGCGGCGATCGAGACCATCACGCGCTACCTGGCAGTTGAGCTTGCACCCAAAGGCATCGTCGTCAACTGCGTCTCGGCAGGCATTGTCGAAACCGACGCGCTCCAGCACTTCCGATCGCTGCAAGACCGCAATGTGTGGGCCAGCGTGGGGCGCATGCCGGCGGGCCGCATGGTCACGCCGCAGGATGTCGCCAACGTCGTCGCTTTCCTGTGCACACCGGCTGCCGAGA
>DATBWU010000126.1:0-26061 GCA_036514635.1 Anaerolineae bacterium
TTTATTCGTTATGCCGAAGGCAATCTGTTGCCTATTCGTTGCTCACACCGGCAGTCGCCTGCCCGTCGCGGTCCGATGGTATTTTCCAAAGTCCTGCTTGCCGTCGAGCTGTTTCGCATCGAGCACCGGCCCATCGACGCACGTGAGAATGTCGTCCAGCGCACATTGGCCGCAGACGCCGAAGCCGCACTTCATGTATCGCTCGACACTCAACTGCGCCGGAAGGCCATGCCGGCGGCTGATGCCGTGAAGCGCGACGAGGAGACCTTCTGGACCGCAAGCGTAGATGGCGGGAGGGTCAGTTGGCCGGTTGGATGGTTGGCCGGCCAGGTAGGCTTCGACGGCGAGGGTGACGTAGCCCTCCATGCCGACAGAACCGTCCTCAGTTGCCAGCAACACTTCAATGCCCGATTGTTTGAAACGATCGACGAAGATCAGATCGTCGGCGCGGCGCGCACCCAATGCAGCGGTGACGCTCATTCCGCGCTCGTTCATGCATGAGGCAAGGTAGTACAACGGAGCCGCGCCATAGCCGCCGCCGACGAGCAAAGCCGGGCGATTCACGTCGATGCGATACGGCCTGCCATACGGGCCGCGAATGCCGATCGTGTCGCCCGCCTTTTTCTCGTGCATGGCGGTGCTCCACTCGCCGACGCGCGCAATCGTCAGCGTCAACGGATCGGGCCAGGCGATGCTGATCGGCTTCTCGTCCACGCCCGGAACCCAGACCATCACGAACTGCCCCGGTTCGGCGTGAAGCGTTGCGTCGAGCACGAAGGTAGAGACGGTGCGCGTCTCGCGCACGACTTGCAGGATGCGCACGCTGCGCGGCAGTTGCGCGAAGCGCAGATCGCCTAACGGCTGGCCGGGCACCTGTCCCTCCCTAAGAGAGTGTCTTCAAAGTCCACTCAGCTGTCATTCTGAGCGAGCGTAGCGAGCGAGGAATCTCGTTTTTCGGCGCAAACGGAGAGATTCTTCGGCGCTGCGCGCCTCAGAATGACATTGCAACAGGGTTTGAAGACAGTCTCTAAGAGACTGTCTGAAAAGCCGCCAGATTAACCACCAAGACTCAACCCCCTGAAGGGGGCAAGCGACACCAAGAATCTCCAAGTTTTCTTGGTGTCCCTTCGTGTCTTGGTGACTTGGTGGTGAGTTTTAAGACAGTCTCTAACAGTGTGCAAGCGCCTTCCCTCGGAACGATTCGATCGAGGCGTACTCGTGGCGTCGCATGTAGTCCGCGATACCCAATGCGATTTCGCCGAACACATCCAGTCCGCGCCAGTTGACGGCGCTGCCGACGCCGACGCCGGTCGCGCCGACGAGCAGCATCTCGATCGCATCGCGCGCGTCGGTCACGCCGCCCGTGCCGATGATCGCCACGCCGGGCACAGCCTTCGCCACGTCGCGCACGCACTTCACGGCGATGGGCCGGATCGCCGGACCGCTGACGCCTCCCCAGCGATTAGCCAGGATCGGATAACCCGACTCGACGTCGAGAATCATGCCGGGGCCGAGGCTGTTGATCACGGTCAACCCGTCCGCGCCCGCCGCGACGACTTCCTTAGCCACCCCGGCGATGCTCTCCACGTTCGGCGACAGCTTGACGAAGATCGGAATGCGCGTGCTGGCCTTGACGCGGCGCGTGACTTGCCCGGACACGTACGGGCTTGAGGCAAACATCTGCTCGAAGCGCGCGTCGAGGTTCGGGCAGGAAATGTTCACTTCGATTAAGTCCGGCTCGGCTTCGCTGACGTAGCGCGCCACGGTGCCGAAGTCATACACTGTGTCGGCGAAGATGCTGGCGATGATCGGCACGCCCATCGGCGCGAGGTGCTTCTTGGCTTCGCGAATCTCTTCGACCATCACCTCGACGCCGGGGTTGGACAGCCCGACCGCGTTGATCAGTCCCGGTCCCCAATCGACGATCGTCGGGTTGTGGTAGCCGGGTCGCGGCTTGAGGCTGCACGACTTAGTCGTGATCGCGCCAATGCCCCCTTCGGCGATGCGGCCGAACACCTCCTGGCTCAAGCCGAGAATGCCGGAAGCCAGAATCGTCGGATTGTGCAATCGTACCCCCGCCAGCGTGATAGACAAGTCTGGGCTATCGGCCGGCTGCCTCGCTGATTCGCTGGCCCGTTGGTCCGTTAGTTGGATAGTTGGATGGTTGGATGGTTGGATAGTTGGCTGGCTGGCTAGTTGGCCCGAATCCATGTCAGCACCTCCTCCCGCTTCTCCGGTGCGATTCTCCCACGCTTGACCAGAATATCGAGCAGAGTGCTCAGGCCGAGGACGGCGTGCAGCCGGCAGCCTGCTTTCGCCAGCTCCTCCGCCCCACCCTGCTCGCGGTCGATCAGCACGAGGATGTCTTTGACGATCAGGCCGGCTGCCACCAGCGGTGAGATCGATTCCAATTTGCTGTGCCCTTTGGTGATGAGATCGTCGATCAGCAGCACTGCCTCGCCTTCGAGGTACTCGCCCTCGATCGGTCGCGCCGTGCCATAGTCCTTCACCTCTTTGCGCGTGTAGATCATCGGCTTGTTCATCGCCAGCGAGACCGCCACGCCGATCGGCAAGGCCGCATACGGAATCGCTCCCAGCCGATCGAACTTGATCTTCCGGGCTACTGCCGCCATCCGCCGCGCAATTTGAATGAGCAGTTTCGGGTGCGATGCCAGCAGCCGCAGGTCGATGTAGACCGGCGAGAGCAATCCCGACTTGAGTTTGAACTCGCCGAACTTGACCGCGCCGATGTCGAACAACGCGAGAGCAATCCGTTCGATTGCCGATTGCGGATTGCGGGTTGCGGATTGACGAGTGCCGGGTTTCGATTTTCGCGGTTTGGACGCAGGGGCGGCTCTTCTAGCCATGTTGATCTCTCCGTGCTATCCGTGCCATTCGTGGTTATCCCCGCATCGCGTTGATCTCATCGCGGAGTTTGAGCGCCGCCGCACGAGCCGCCTCGGCGAAGTCAGCGCCCGACGAAGCGTAGAGAATGCTCCGCGAGGCATTGATGATCGGGCCGAGGCCGGATTGAGTCGGCCCGTGTTCGACGGTGGCCGCCAAATCGCCGCCCTGCGCGCCGATGCCGGGAATCAAGAATGGCAAGTCCGGGGCAATGGCTCGCATTCGAGCCAGCGCTTCGGGCGCGGTCGCGCCAACAACGAGTCCGCACGCGCCAGGATACTTCGCATCCCATTCGCCGACTTTACGCGCCACCATCTCGTCCAGCGTCCCCTCATCCACAGGCAAGTTCTGGAGCAGCCTCGCGCCCGGATTCGACGTGCGCGCCAGCACGATGGCACATCGATCAGCGTACTTTAAGAATGGCGCGATGGCATCCTCGCCGAGGTAAGGATTCACCGTCACTGCATCGGCCTTGAAGGCTTCAAAAGCCGCGCGCACATATTGCTCCGCAGTATTGCCGATGTCGGCGAACTTCGCGTCGAGGATGATCGGAATGTCGTTCGGGATGTAACGCACGATGCGCTCCAGTGCGATGATCCCCGCTGCGCCCTCGGCCAGAAAGAAACCCAGATTCGGCTTGAACGCGCAGGCCACGTCTTTCGTCGCATCGACGATCGCGCGTGCGAAGGGGAAGACCGGGTCATCGAACTTGAGCATCGGCAGCGGCATCTTCGCCATCGTCACGTCGAGGCCGACACAGACCCAGGAGTTGTTGCGCGCCTGTGCCGAAGCGAGTTTCGTGAGGAAGGGCTTGGTGATTGGTTGGCTAGTTGGCTGGTTGGCTAGTTGGCTAGTTGGCTGGTTGGTTAGTTGGTTCATCAAGGCTCGTATCCTGTAGAGGATCAACCGCGTAGGCAACGCTAGTATCTTTGACGATGCGAGTCTTCTGGAAACCGATGTAACTGATGAAACCGCCCTGCGCTCTCGGCGATGTTCGCCCCGACAGAGTCGACCGACCTTACGAGCTGCTTACCGAGAGCATCCTTCGCAAAGTCCGGCCAGCCGCTCACAATCTCCCACACCTCATCGGCTATTTCCTCTGCCAGACGATACATGCGTGACTCTTCAATGTCCTGATAAGGCATAACTCCCTCCTTAGCCCAACGGCGCTAACCAACCAGCAAACCACCCAACCAGCAAACCACCCAACCAGCAAACTCTCCAACTAGCTGACCGCGTCCAGCACCAGCGCCAGCAGCGCCATGCGCACATACACCCCGTTTCGCGCCTGGCGGAAGTAGGCGGCATTGGTCAGAGCATCCACGTCGGTCGCGATCTCGGCGACGCGCGGCAGCGGGTGCATGATGCTGATACCGGGCTTGCTGGCTTCGACCAGCTTCCGATCGACCACGTACGCGCCCTTCAGCGCCTCGTACTCGGCCAGGTCGGCGAAGCGCTCCTTTTGGATGCGCGTGATGTACGCCACGTCGGCGTGTTTGAGTGTCGCGGCAAGATCACTCGATTCGGAGACTCGGGCACCGTTGGCGCGCAGCCAATCGAGTTCTTCGACGGGCATACGCAGCGCCTCGGGCGCGACGAAGGTCATCGTCACGTCGAAGAGACCGAGCGCCTTCGCCAGCGAATGCACCGTGCGCCCGTTCTTCAAGTCGCCCACCAGCGCGATGTGCAACCCGTCGATCGAACCCTTTTCACGCTCCAGCGTGTACAAGTCGAGCAGCGCCTGCGTGGGATGCTCGCCCGTGCCGTCGCCGCCGTTGATCACTGGAATGCTCGCGCCCTCGGCCAGCGCGCGCGCGGAACCCACGATCGGGTTGCGGATGACCGCCGCATCCGCATACGCTTCGATCATCTTGCCCGTGTCGAACAGCGTTTCGCCTTTCGCCGCGCTCGACGAGGTCTTCGCCTCGGCCACGCTCAACACACTGCCGCCTAAGCGCTGCATCGCACTCTCGAATGACAAGCGCGTACGGGTGCTCGGCTCGTAGAACAACGTGGCGAGCACTTTGCCCTCCAATATGCGAGGAAGTCGCGGAAAGGCTGTCGCGCCTTCGTAAGCGCGCGCCCGATCCAAAATGGCGCGAATCTCCTCCTTGCTCAGATCTGCGATCGAAATCACGTCACGCCCGGCCAGCGAATTGCTCACGCTTATCCTCCTTGGCAAATCGAATAGGGCTTGTAAAGATCGGGCTTCACTGCCGAGAGCACGCAGAGATGCATTGAGAAAACTCAGCGTCCTCCCCGCGCTTGCCGCTACGCGGCAGCGTGGGGCAAGTGTGCGCCTCGGCGGTGAGACTCTTCCCTCGATTGGGTCGGTGAAATCGGCGGCGAGGCAAAAAAAGACCTTTGAACGATCACGCCCAAAGGTCTGATAGAGAAATCGATCCGGGTGGGTGGTGTTCACCGCTCCACGCCCCGCGCCCGGTCAACATTTTTCGCCTGAACACTCGCATCGCCTGTTCCACTCCGGGCGACATTCTAACGCCAAGCCCCAGGGAAGTCAAGAGGCAAAATTCGGGACAAATCACAAGGCGACGCATGACTAATGTCGTTTGACAAAGCGCCGATCCTGCCTTATAAAGGGACGGCGCTTGGCTGACCTGTCACTCCATCGTGAGCACTCATTTGCGCAAGACCCGCCGCCCCGGCTCGCATTCGACGGCCGATACTGTCCGGTTGATTGTCACCACACGCGAGAAGTTCCCCCGCAATACCCGGTGGAACCGCATGATCCGGCGGACGCTGTTTCGCCTGCTCCATTCCCGCACATCTCGACATACTTTATCACGGAGAAGATAAGCATGAATGCCATGGATGTCTTGTTGGAATCGCTTCAGAAGACGATTGCCCTAAAGGACGGCCGTGTCACGGTCAAGGACGAAGCCAAGCTCAAGACCCGGGTCGATGGCCTGATCTACGAAGCCGTCTTCGGCGATGGCGACGCCAAAGCCACCGCGCGCTGGCTGATCTGGGAGATCGCACAGGCGCTCGGCATTCGCCCTGCGTCGATTCACGATCTGTACACGGCCGTCGGGCGCGGCGCGATCGATCGGCCCTTTACCGTGCCGGCGATGAACTTGCGCATGATGGCCTACGACTCGGCCCGCGCCGTCTTCCGCGCGGCGTGCGCCATGAACGCCGGCGCGCTCATCTTCGAGATCGCCCGCTCCGAGATGAGCTACACCGATCAGCGCCCGTCCGAGTACACCAGCGCCGTCCTGGCCGCCGCGATCAAAGAAGGGTATCGCGGGCCAGTGTTCGTTCAGGGCGATCACTTCCAGGTCAATGCGAAGAAGTTCGCCGCAGCGCCCGACGCCGAGATGAAAGCCGTGCGCGACCTGGTGAAAGAGGCGATTCCCGCCGGCTTCTACAACATCGACATCGATACCTCGACGCTCGTCGATTTGAATCAGCCCACCACGTACGAGCAGCAGCGCACCAACTTCGAGCGCTGCGCCGAGCTGACTCGAACCGTGCGCGAGCTCCAGCCGAAGGGCGTGACGATCTCCGTCGGCGGCGAGATCGGCGAGGTTGGCGGCAAGAACTCGACCGAAGAAGAACTGCGCGCCTTCATGGACGGTTATCTCAAGACGCTGGGCGGGCAGACCGGCATCAGCAAGATCAGCATCCAGACCGGCACGTCGCACGGCGGCGTCGTCTTGCCCGATGGCACGCTGGCCGACGTGGCGATCGACTTCGACGTGCTCAAGCGACTCGGTGAAGTCGCGCGCAAGGAATACGGCCTGGGCGGCGCGGTGCAGCACGGCGCGTCGACGCTGCCGGAAACGGCGTTCGGCAAGTTCGTCGAAAACGGCGCGGTCGAAGTCCACCTGGCAACGGCGTTCCAGACGCTGGTCATGGATCACGAATCGGTCCCGATGTCGCTGCGCGACGAGATTCGCGACTGGCTGTTCCAGAACGCGGCAGACGAGCGCAAGGCCAAGGACACCGACGAGCAATTCGTCTATAAGACACGCAAGAAGGCCATCGGCCCGTTCAAGCGTGCCTTCTGGAACCTGCCCGAATCGGCGCGCATGTCGATCGGCATGGCGCTGGAAGCGCGCTTCTCGTTCCTGTTCGACCAGCTCGGCATCCACGATACCGCCCCTTATGTGGCCGAGCACGTCCATCCCGCCGAGGTTCACCAGCCCAAGCCGGCCGGCGCGGTCAAAGCCGTGAAGGCAGAGTCGGTGGAGGGGCTGGCAGACTGAATGGCCGAGCCTGCCCTCGTCACCGAGAAACTCACCAAGCGCTACGGCTCGCTGGTTGCCGTGCGCGATCTCGACTTGCACGTTCCGCGCGGAGCGGTGTTCGGCTTTCTCGGCCCCAACCGCGCCGGCAAGACGACGACGATCCGCCTGCTCCTGGGGCTGGTGCATCCCACGTCGGGCGGCGCGCGGGTGCTGGGGCACGACATCGTCGCTGCGCGTGAGCGCTTTCTGCCGCAGGTCGGCGCGCTGGTCGAATCACCCGCGTTTTATCCCTACCTGTCGGGTCGCGACAACCTGCGCATCCTGAGCCACACCGGCGGCTACTATGACGAGAACCGCATCGACGAGGTGCTGGACGTCGCCGGGCTGGCCGACCGGCAACGCGATCGCGTGCGCACCTATTCGATGGGCATGAAGCAGCGATTGGCCGTCGCCGCGACGCTGCTCAATCGACCGACACTCTTGTTCCTCGACGAGCCGACAAACGGACTCGACCCCGCCGGGCAGGCCGAGATGCGCGACCTGATCAAGCAACTGGGCCTGTCCGGCCACACCGTCTTTCTGTCCAGCCACTTGCTGCACGAAGTCGAGCTGGTGTGCGATAGCGTGGCGATCATCGACAAGGGTCAACTGCTGACGCAGGGCCGCGTGACCGACTTGCTGGGCGCGGCGTCATACCTGCGCATCGAGGCAGAGCCACGCGAGCGCGCCTATGCGATCGTGCAAGGAATAGATGGCGTGTCCGTCGGGCAAGCGGGGAGCGATTACCTTCGGGTCAAGGTGGAGCGCGAGCGCGTGCCGGAGATCGTCAATGCGCTGACCAACGGCCAGACGCGCGTGTACCAGGTCGTCGCCGAGCGCGAGACACTGGAAGATGTCTTCTTGCGCGTCACGCGCGGCCAGGGCGAGAGGCTGCCTGAAAAGCCGGGAGCACCGGCTTCAGCCGGTGAAACTGCCGACTAACCCCGCTCCGCTCACCTGCACTGCACCAAGCACAGCGCAGGTGCATGTGTCGCTGCGGGGGCAAGTGAGTCGGCGATCCGGATGCAACCTGCCTACTCGTCAGACAGGGTTTGAGATGGAGCGCGGCGCATGACTCTCGGATTACTTCAAGCCGAATGGATCAAAGCGCGACACATGAGCATCACCTGGCTGCTCGTGGCGATCCCTTCCGTTCTGGCACTGTTGGGCGCTGTGCTCCCGGTGAACGCGCTTGCGGACAGCGTGCGCCAATTCGGCCCTGCGTTACTCAACGATCTGAGCTCGTTCGCGTTCCCGCAGCCGATGTTGATCGGCCTGCAGATCGTCGACTTCCTCGGCAGCGTGCTCATCGTCATTTTCATTACGGCGTTGGCCGGTAACGAATTTGGCTTCGACACCTGGAAGAACCTACTGACACGGTTCGCGGGTCATGGTCGCCTCCTGGCGACGAAGATGCTCTATGCGCTGGCGGCGGCGGTAGTCATCATCGTGATCGTGCCGATCGTGTTTCAACTGGGCGTCGTCGTCGCGCTCAAGAGCACGCTCGGCGTCGATGTTCCCCTCGGCGCGAATCCGGGCGAAATTCAAACGCTGGCGAAGGCGGCGCTGCTCTCCTGGCTCAGACTGGCCGTGGCCGCGTCGATCGGACTGCTGGCGACGACGGCCACGCGCTCCTCTGGCGGCGGGGTCGCTATCGCGATGCCGTGGCTGTTGGCCGACGGTATGATCAACGGTCTCGGCGTCCTGGGCGGGATGTGGAGCAGCATCGCCCCCTACACGTTCAACTACAACCTGGGCGTGCTCTCGACTTACCTGAGTGGCCGCGCGGGACCGGTCACGCTCTGGCACTGCCTGATCGTGTTGGGGATTTACACGGCCGGTTTCGCGCTGCTCGCCATCACGATCTTCCGGCGACGCGACATCGCCGGATAAACGTAGGGGCGAGCATCTGCTCGCCCGTGCGCCGGATAAATTATCCGGCGCAAGCCAAAGGCATCGGAGGGAACATGATCCTCGGCCCGACCTTTGAGGAAATGCTTCACCCGGAGACAATCAACTCCAAGACGCGCGCCGCCGCGCTCGACGCGATGACGCGCGATCCACTCGATCCGATCAACCTGTTCAACATCACCTGGCGCGACGGGCAGAACCGCATCCGCTACGAAGTGCTGCCCGGGCCTCTCACCGGCGTCGAAGCGAACATCGTCGTGTTGTACGGCAAAGATTTTCCGTCCGGCTCGCACAAAGTCGGCGCAGCGTACTCCGTGCTGATCGATCTGGAGACGGCCGGCGAAGTCGATCCGAGCGTCCACACGCTGGTGTGGCCCTCCACCGGCAACTACGGCATCGGCGGCGCGTGGGTCGGCTGCCGCATGGGCTTCAAGAGCATCGTCGTGCTGCCGGAGGGCATGAGCCAGGAGCGGTTCGATCGCATCCAGGGTTACGGTGCGTCGATCATCAAGACCGCCGGCAGCGAGAGCAACGTCAAGGAAATCTACGACAAGACGTGGGAGCTGCGCCGATCCGATCCGAACGTCCGTATCCTCAACCAGTTCGAGGTGATGGGCAACTACCGCTTTCATTACTACGTCACCGGCAACACCATCGTCGAGCTCGCGGCTGAATTGAAGGCACGGGGCATCGGCGACGGGACGATCGCGGCTTATTGCAGCGCGATGGGTTCGGCGGGCACGATCGCGGCGGGCGACCGGCTCAAGCAGATATGGCCGCATCACAAGATCGTCGGGCTGGAACCGATCCAGTGCCCGACGCTGTACAACAACGGCTACGGCGCGCACGACATTCAGGGCATCGGCGATAAGCACGTCACGTGGATTCATCACGTCACGAACATGGATGCCATCCTGTGCCTGGACGACATCGAGTGCAAGAAAGGGCTGCAATTGCTGACCGACCCGGTCGGCATGAGCGTCCTCGAACGGCGCTTCGGCATCCCGCGCGGCAAGGTGGAGAAATTATCCACGATCTTCGGCATCAGCGGCGTGTGCAACGTGCTCGGCGCGATCAAGACGGCCAGGCATTACGGCTTCGGCCCGCGCGATACCATCGTCACCATTTGCACCGACGCGATCGACCGCTACCACTCGGTGATGGCCGATATGACCCGGGCTTACGGCAAGATGGACGAAGCCGAGGCCGTCGCGCGCGCGCATATCCTCCTCGATCAGAAGACTGACTGGATCAAAGACGGCACGCCCGACGTGCGCCGCCAATGGCACAACCTGAAGTATTACACGTGGGTCGAGCAGCAGGGCAAGGCCGTCGAGGAGCTTGATGCGCAGTTGAGCGAAGACTGGTGGCTGGCCGAGCAGGCCAAAGTCGCCGCGATTGATTCACGAATCCAACAAGCGAGCGGGCCGTGAAATCCATTCTTGTCATTCTATTCATTGTGGTCGCCGCATTGCTCGTCGTCGCCATTGGCGCCGGGCTGATCGTCCTCGTCGCGACCGGGCTTGGCGCAGTGTTGTCGGGTCTTCTCCCGTTCTCGGCTTTTGAGGCGACGCTGTTCTCGCTCATCGCCATCCTCGGCGTCGCTGTGCTCATCGGACAAATCGTCGCCGCCATCGCACGCTTCCAGGCAACAGCCGAGCCGGTGAGGTCGGCGGCGCCCGACGATGAAGAAGATGAAGAAGAATGGGAAGACGAGAACGAGGAGGACAATGAGGATTGGGACGAAGACGAGGAAGAAGCGCCCGGCGAGAGCGGCTTCATTCCTTCCATCCCGCGCTGGCGACAGCCGATCAAACGCGCCAGGTTTGAGAACGTAGGCAGAAACGATCCGTGCCCGTGTGGCAGTGGGAGGGAATTCAAGAACTGTCACGGGAAACCAGGTGCATAATGCAGCCCGATTCGTCCGTCCTGGTCTCGGTGATGAATGATCCGCGCGATCTGGAGATCGCGCGCCGGCAGGGCTGGTATCGCATCCCGCAGCGATCCGCGCCCAAGTTCTTCCCGCCGGAGTTCATCGCCTTTTACCTGACCCGGCCCTTCGGCGAGGACGCTTGCTCGGTGCGCTGGTATGCGCAGGTGCGCGGCCACGAGCTTGCCGCTCGCCGCGACTTGCTGCCCGACGAGCCGGATCACCCACGCGCGCCCGATCCCTACTACAAAGTGCAACTGGGGCCGCTGTGCGAACTCCCCCACCCTATCCCATCCCAGCGTTGGCGGCGATTGACGTTCATCCTCACGACCGGCGAGCGGCTGTTCGCCGCGTGGGAGATCAACGATCTGGTCATCGGCTCGCGCGAGCAAGACCGGATGTGGCGCGCGCTGAAAGAAGCCGGCTTGCACGCCGAACGCGACGACGAGACCCCCTCGCGTCAGCGCGTCGATTTCCTGCTGCCGTGTCAGTATGGCGAGGTCGGCATCGTCGTGTCGGACGAACCCTCGCCGGACACGCCCGATTACGTTTTGCGCTTTACGCCCAGGCAGATCAACGAAGCGCTCGGCGAGTGCCTGTATCAGGTCAAGGCTGCCGTCACCGAGCGCGGCGGCCTGTCGCAGCCGGCGAGCCTGACGTGACAGGCAGTAACCATGTCTGAGTACCCTGCGTCGATCGTGCACGCATTTCTCGACGCCTGCGATCGCGCGCCCGATAAAACGTGCATCCACTTCGAAGGCCGGCAAATTACCTACGGCCAGTTGCGCGATCAGGCCATGCAGTGGGCCGGAGGGCTTCACGCCTGGGGCCTACAGCCGGAGGATCGCGTCGCGCTCTACCTCGACAACAGCCCGACCTTTCTCGCGGCGTACCTCGGCACATACCTGGCCGGTGGAATCGTCGTCCTGGTCAACACGCAGTATCGACAGGTCGAGCTGCGCCATATCCTCAATGACTCGGGCACACGAGTGTGTATCACGGACGACGAACGGCTGGTGGAGTTGAACAAGGTGCACGCGGACCTGCCCGCGCTCGAAGCCGTTGTTCTGGCAGATGGCGACGGACGAAAGTCGAACGATGCGGCTTCTTCAGCTTTGCCTTCTGCATTCTCCATTCTTCATTCGTCCTCCTTCATCCCTCCTCCCTCACCCTTCATCCTTCCCACGCCCTCCTCCATCGCGCTGCTGGCGTACACCTCCGGCACGACCGGCCGATCCAAAGGGGCGATGCTCACACACGGCAACCTCGCCGCGAATGCCCGAGCCGTGACGACGGCCTGGCGTTGGTCTGCCGGCGATCGGCTGCTGCTCGCGCTTCCGCTATTTCACGTCCACGGCCTGTGCGTCGGCATGCACGGATCGTTTCTGATGGGAAGCACAGTCGATCTGCGCCGTCGCTTCGATGCCGCCGAGGTCTTCGACACGCTGCTGAGAGGCACGACGGCGATGTTCTTCGGCGTGCCGACGATGTACAGTCGCCTGATCGCCGAAGCGAAGCAACGCGGGCGCGCGCCCATGCCGATTCGGCTGTACGTCTCCGGCTCCGCGCCGCTGAGCACCCACACATTCGACGAGTTCGAGCGAGTCTTCGGCCAGCGCATCCTCGAGCGCTACGGCATGACCGAGACGCTAATGAATCTGACTAACCCGTACGATGGCGAGCGGCGAGCGGGTACGGTCGGCCAGCCATTTCCCGGCCAGGAGGCGCGCATCGTCGATGTGCAGACGCGGCAGCCGATCCGCGACGAGCGCCCCGGCGAGATTCAAGTGCGCGGCCCGCACGTCTTCAAAGGTTACTGGCAAAATCCTGAAGCGACGGCGTCGGCCTTCGATGCGGAAGGCTGGTTCAACACCGGTGACCTGGGTTGGCGCAGCGCCGACGGCTACTTCACGATTTCGGGTCGCGCGCACGAGCTAATCATCAGCGGCGGCTACAACGTCTACCCGCGCGAGGTCGAAGAAGTGCTGCAGGCGCACCCTGGCGTGGCCGAGGCAGCGGTGATCGGCTTGCCGGACGCTGACCTCGGCGAGCAGGTCGTGGCCGTCGTGGTGAAACGCTCCGACGCTCACGGCCCGAGCGCCGAAGACCTCGTCGCCCATTGCCGCGATCGGATCGCCGCGTACAAGAAGCCGCGCCGCGTGATCTTCGTCGAGTCGCTGCCGCGCAATGCGCTGGGCAAAGTGCAGAAACAGGTGATTGCAGAGTGGATTCGGACACCCGAAGTGGCAGCCTCAAATCGGGACCTGAGATCGCGCCCGCCCGCTTCGCGTGATCAATCCGGCAGCTGAAAACGGTGGATGGATCACACCGCACCTGCAAAAACCGCAGGGAGGGCGGGTGTCCGCCTTGAGCAGGCTGGTGATTTCACATCTCGACGGCTCTGCGTCCGCGTCCTCGCGGACGGCCCGCGAGACGCGGGCCTGGAGCACTTGGGTGCAATCACCGGTGAGCAGAGGGTTGCGTAAAACGTGAAGCACGCAATATAATACCGCCCACAGCATGAGAAAACTCAGAGTATCTGCCGCCAATCTATTGGCGATTGTGCCCATCGTCATCCTGCTTGTCCTGATCGCAAGTTGGGTCATGGGCATCTTGATCGCCTGCCTCCAATTTCTGATGGTTGCGCTGATCGTTTTCGTCGGCGCAGCCCTCATCTTCCGCTGGCGGTCAGCGCGATCTGCGCCGGCCTCAAAACAGATTGTCGATCAGCCGACCGCACCAAACCCTCCCAAAGACAACTCCGAACGGATTACCAGACAAATCGAAGAACGCCGCAAACGGTTGAAGCGCGACAACTAGGTATTCCGTCGCATTGTCCCCCCTGCCCGCTCTTGCTAGAATGCCAGCCAGGAGACAGCCATGCTGATCATCCACGGCCGTGTCGCTACATTGGGATCGAACCCGCAGGTCATCGACGACGGCGCACTTGCCATCGAGGGCGATCACATCGTCGCCGTCGGCACGAGCGCCGATGTGATGGCGCGTTATCCCGACACGGAGCGACTCGACGCGCGCGGGCAACTGGTGATGCCCGGCAACATCTGCGCGCACACGCACTTCTACGGCGCGTTTGCGCGCGGCCTGTCGATTCCCGGCGAGCCGGCGCGCAACTTCGTCGAGATTCTACAGAAGTTGTGGTGGCGGCTCGACCGCGCGCTCGACGAAGAGGGCGTGCGCTACTCGGCGCTCGTCTGCCTGGTCGACGCCATTCGCCACGGCACGACGACACTCATCGACCACCACGCCAGCCCGAACTTCATCGACGGCTCGCTGGATGTGATCGCCGAGGAAGTTGTTCGTTCAGGCCTGCGCGTGTGCGAGTGCTACGAGGTGACCGATCGCAATGGGCCGGACGGCGCGCAGGCTGGCATTGCGGAGAACGTGCGCTTCGCCCAATCGCTGCACACCCAGAACAATCCTCTGCTGGCTGCGTCGTTTGGGCTGCACGCTTCATTCACGGTGGGCGACGAGACGCTGGAACGCTGTGCCGCCGAAGCGCGCACGCTGGGCATGGGGTTTCACGTCCACGTCGCCGAGGACGTGGCCGATCAGGCCAACGCCGTGCGCAAGTATGGCATGCGTGTCGGCGAGCGGTTCGAATCGCGCGGGGTGCTGGGCGAGCGGACACTCTCGGCCCACTGCGTGCACGTCGACGATGGCGAGATCGCCACACTGGCACGCACGCGCACCAAAGTCAGTCACCAGCCGCGCAGCAACATGAACAACGCCGTCGGGACTGCGCCCGTCCAACGCCTGCTCGATGCAGGCATCTGTGTGGGGCTGGGCAACGATGGCTTCAGCAACAACCTGTTCTCCGAAATGAAAGCGGCCTACCTGATTCACAAGTCGGCGGCAGGTGATCCGCGCGCATTATCCGGCGACACGGTGGCGGGCATGGCTTACGCGAACAACGCCCAGATCGCGTCGCTGTTTTGGCCGCGCCCGCTGGGCGAGTTATCACCCGGCGCGTCTGCCGACATCATCCTGCTCGATTACCACCCCTACACCCCGCTCACGCCCGGGAATTTGCCGTGGCAGATCATCTTCGGCGTCGATGGATCG
This sequence comes from Anaerolineae bacterium, assembly GCA_036514635.1. Lineage (GTDB taxonomy): Bacteria > Chloroflexota > Anaerolineae > Fen-1058 > Fen-1058 > DASSFZ01. Next base: position 15,079 of record DATBWU010000126.1, read on the forward strand.
CACGTCACGACGACAATCGTCGGCGGCAAGGTGTTGATGCGCGATCGGCAATTGCTGACGCTGGACGAAGAGGCCGTCGCCGCAAAGGCGCGCGAGATCGCTCCGGACGTGTGGGCGCGGTTCGAAGACATCGCTCTCCATGAAGGATAGAACTCTGCCTATGGATTCCCTGCATTGGGAACAACGAATCCACCACGGAGACAGTGCGAAGCCTCCCCGTGGGACGGAGGCACAGAGATTTCGTTCTCGGGTCTCTCCGTGATCTCTGTGTCTCCGTGGTTCTATTCCGGCTGGATTCCGGCGCATTCGGGTTAGGAGAAAGAATGCATTTACCTCGATACCGCACGGCCCTCGTGTCGTTTTTGATAGCGACCGCACTCGCGCTTGGCGGATTCGCGCTCCTGAGCGCCGGCGCTGGCTCGCTCGATGCAGTGGGCGCGGCTCCCTCAGCCGATTGTGGCGTGGTGAGCTGCACGACCTACCTGCCGCTGGTGATCAAGAATTATCCGCCCCCTGCCAGTCTCGAAGTGACGCAAGGCGTGCAACAGCCGGATAACTCGGTTGTGCTCATCAAGGATCGTCCGACGTTTGTGCGTTACACACTCACATCGACCATCGCCTACGCCGGTGTGAACGCCTACCTGCACGGCACGCGCAACGACGTGCCCCTGCCCGGCTCGCCGATCGCCGCGCTGAATAATCCGCGCACGCTCGAGGCCACCGCCGATCGCGCCGTGCTGAACGACACCTTCAACTTTCAACTGCCGTCATCCTGGTTGAACGGGACGATCTCGCTGCACGTCGTGGCCGGCAATGGGACGACGTTCAACGTCACCGGCGGCGCGAAAGCCTACTCGTTCGTGTATGCCGACGTGCTCAAAGTGGCCGTCGTACCGATTGCTTACACGTGCACCAGTGGCGGATCAGGGACGGTCACACCTGCCGGGCCATACGACTATCTCGTGGACTACACGTACAAGACCTACCCTGTCCCCGGGGTCGCGCTCAGCACGAAGCCGGCCGAGCCTTATGCCGGGCCTTGTACCAGCGGCCAGCCCAATCCAACCATTGGCGACTGGAGCGAGATTCTTGACCGGGTGACGACACGCTGGTCGAACGACAACGCCTCGGACACTTACTACTTCGGCTTGATCAAGATTTACTGCCCGTCTTCGTGCATTGCCGGCATCGGCTGGGTCGGATACGTTAAAGCTGCCGTCGGCTTCGACGGATTCGGCGCGAGCCACTCCGGCGCGAGCGAAACACACGCGCACGAAGTCGGGCACAATCACGGGCGCGAACATGCCCCCGGCTGCGGCGCAGCCTATTCGGATCCCACCTTTCCGTACGTGCCCGCCGACGGCAAGGCGCGCATCGGCGACGCGGCGAATCCCAATTACGGTTTCAACATCGGCACGCAGGCTATCTACGCCTACTCGGCCCGCTACGACTTCATGAGTTACTGCACGCCGACCTGGATTTCCGATTACACATACGAGGCGCTGCGGCAGTGGAATTCATCGCACCGCATCGTCGAGCAGGCCGTGACGCCCGACCCACACGCGCTCCTGGTGTCGGGGTCAATCGATCCGGGCAGCGGGCGCGTCGCATTCCGACCTGTGTTCACGCTGGACGCGCCTACACGCATCCCGGAGCCGGGCGATTACATGCTCGAGCTGCTCGATGCGACAGGGCGTACCCTTGCAGCATATCCCTTCGCACCCGCGCGTGCGCACAGTGACCACGCGCGAGATGCCGGCCCGGGTGCCGAGTATCTTGGCTTCAACATGACCCTGCCTCACGCTGATGGTCTCGCCGAAATCCGTATCCGGCACGGCGATACGATCCTCGGCGCGCTCCGGGCCGGTGCGAATGCACCGGTGCTGCAGGCGGGCATCAGCGCGCTCAGCGCCGATGGCGAATCGTTGCGCGTCAACTGGTCGGGGTCGGATGCCGATCGGGATCGCCTGTCGTATCTCGTGCGCGCCTCGACCGACGGCGGCGCGACGTGGCAGACTATCGGCGCGCGCCTGGCTGCACCTTCGATCGACCTGCGCCCGGCAGACTTTGGAGGCGAGAGTGTGTTGATCGAAGTGCTCGCCAGCGACGGGCTGCGCACAACCGCGTCGAGATGGGGGCCATTTGCCGTGCCACAACTGACGAAAGACCAATGGCAAATGACCAATGACCAATGACGAAGGCGCACATCCGTCCTTCGTCTATCGTCCTTCGTCTTTCGTCCTTCGTCATACCAGGATAACCGCGAAGACGCCGAGAGGCCCTGGTGATTGCACACAAGTGCTCCAGGCCCGCGTCTCGCGGGCCGTCCGCGAGGACGCGGACGGAGAGCTATCGAGATGTGAATAATCACCAACAAGAGACCCTCTTGGTGTCTTCGTGTCTTTGTGGTAATCTTACTCACGCGATCATTCGCAACGGGAGAATCCTTTTTTGGCACAAGACACTATTCTCACACTCGCCGTGCTGGGCGGGACAGGCAAAGAGGGAGTGGGGCTGGCGCTGCGCTGGGCACATGCGGGTTACGCGGTGATTATCGGATCGCGCGACGCAGAGCGCGCGAAGGCAACCGCCGAAGTGCTCAACAACAGACTCGGGCGTGAGGGCGTCGTGCATGGCACGACCAACATCGAAGCGGTGCGCGCCTGCGACATCGGCGTGCTCAGCGTGCCCTACTCGGCACATCGCGCGACGCTGGAGTCGGTGAAGGAGGCGTTGCAGGGCAAGATTCTGGTCGATGTGACCGTGCCGCTCGATCCGGACAAACGCCGCCAGGTACGCTTACCGCCGGGCGGGTCGGCAGGGGCGGAGGCGCAGACCCTGCTGGGCGATGGCGTGAAAGTCGTATCGGCATTTCAGAACGTCGGCTTTCATCACCTGGCCGACATCGACACGCGGATCGATTGCGATGTGCTGGTGACCGGAAACGACAAAGAGGCCAAGCAACAGGTGATCGAGCTGGCGCGCGCAATCGGCCTGGATGCGTTCGACGCCGGGCCAATCGAGAACGCCGTGGTCGCCGAGTCGTTGGTATCGGCGCTGATCAACATCAACGCCAGATACAAAGTCATGTCGGCGGGCATCCGCATCACCGGCATCCCGCGTTAAAGCAATTGATCCACGAATCTTCACGAATGGCCGATGCACATTCGCGGAGACCGGAGCACCCCCACTCCGCTTGTCCATGTCCACCATTGTACGGCGGTGGACCATACAGCCGTGAACGCTATTCACCTAGTCCCTCTAACCGACATCCCGCTCATCCGGGCTGGCGACGACCTGGCCCGCATCTTAGCCCATGCACTGGAATCACACGCACCGGCGTCCGGCGAGGTCCTGGTGGTCGCGCAGAAAATCGTCAGCAAAGCCGAAGGCCGCCACGTCGATCTGGCGAGCGTGACGCCCTCGCCGCGCGCGATCGAGCTGGCAGGCATCACACAAAAAGACCCGCGCCTGATCGAAGTCATCTTGTGGGAAACGCGCGAGGTCATCCGCGTGCGGCCCGGCCTGATCATCGTCGAGGATAAGCGCGGCTGGATTTGCGCGAATGCAGGCGTCGATCGGAGCAACGTCGCGCCCGAAGGGCAAGACGTGGTGCTGCGCCTGCCCGCCGATTCGGACGCCTCCGCCGCGCGCCTTCGCGCTGCGCTGCGCGAGCGCTTTGGCGCGGACATCGGCGTGATCATCGCCGATAGCCACGGGCGACCCCACCGCATGGGCACGATCGGCGTCGCGATCGGTGTGAGCGGCCTGCCCGGCCTGGAAGACTGGCGTGGCCGCAAAGACCTGTTCGGCTACGCGCTGCAACACACCGAGGTTGCGCTGGCCGACCAGATCGCATCGGCGGCGACACTGCTGCTCGGCCAGGCTGCCGAATCGATCCCGGCCGTGCTGGTGCGCGACGTGCCGTTCGAGCAGCGCGAGGGATCGGCGCGCGAACTGATCCGGCCCAGGGAGATGGATTTGTTTCGATGATTTGCGATATACTATGCGCGGGAGGCAGAGTATGAACACCGTTCAGGACATTTATGAGAAGCAGGTCAAGATATTGCCTGTCACAGAGCGCCTTCAACTCGCGCGGTTGATTATGGATGATCTGGCCGAGTCTGCCCCGCAGTGGATCATCGATGAAGATGCTGTTTGGCGCGAAGAGGATCTTTACGATCTCAGCCGTGCTTCGCTCAGATATGCAACGCGTGTTCTGGCCGAGAGGGACGAGGATGCCGACTCCCGGTGATGTCGTGACGGTGGACTTTCCAGGGGCGACCGGTGTCAAACGACGACCGGCTGTCATCATCTCTACTTCAGAATATCACACGCATCGGCCTGACGTGATAGTGGGCGTCCTCACTGCGCAGATCGCCGACGCCACAACACCTTTCGATTGTCTCCTACGAGACTGGCCGGATGCGAACCTGCGCCGGCCAACTGCTTTTCGCTCGTTCTTGGCAACTATGCCTGCCGCTGCAACCAATCTCATTGGCCGTTGCTCAGAACGAGACTGGCTTGCCATTCGAGCCTGTCTATCCCGCGCCATCTCCTCCCGATAATTGCGTGCAACATATAGATTCACTCGCTCATCTCATTCGCACACGCCGCTCGATCCGCCGCCATCGCCCCGACCCGATCCCACGCGAGACGATCGATCGGCTCCTCGAAGCGGCGACCTGGGCGCCGTCCGCACACAATCGCCAGCCGTGGCGCTTCGCGGTGATCGCCGCACCGAGCACGAAGGCGCGACTCGCTTCGGCGATGGGCGACCGTCTGCGCGCCGACCGCACCCGCGACGGCGATCCGCCCGACGTGATCGAGCGCGACGTGATTCGCTCATACGAGCGCATCGTCAACGCGCCGGTCATTATCGCGGCCTGCCTGTCCATGCGCGACATGGATCGCTATCCTGACGAGCGGCGCGCCTCCGCCGAGCGGGTGATGGCTGTGCAAAGCGCCAGCCTGGCCGTGCAGAACCTGCTCTTGATGGCACACGCCCTGGGACTCGGCGCGTGCTGGATATGCGCGCCGTTGTTCTGCCCGGACACCGTGCGCGAAGTGCTATCGCTGCCGGAGGACTGGGAAGCGCAAGCGCTCATCACACTGGGCATCCCCGACGACGAAAGCCACCCGCGAAGCCGAGAGCCGATCGCTTCGAAAACCATCTATCTGGAATAGACTCTCTCGGAGATCAGCCGATCCACGAAGACACACGAAGCAACACACAAGGAAAACCGGCCCATCTTCGTGCTCTTTCGTGTGACTTCGTGGAGTAACGCCCGTTCCCGATAAAGGCTAATGATCTCAATTCACCGCTCGTCATTCAGCACTCGAGATTCGATCTGGGCCGTCGTCCCGGTCAAACCACTGCGCCGCGCCAAGAGCCGGCTCGCCCGCGCCCTGAAAGCGAACCAACGCGCTGCGCTGGCGCGGTCGATGTTCGCCCGCACGCTCGACGTGCTGGCTTCGGTCGATCGTGTCTCCGGTATCGCCGTGATCAGCAACGACCTGACCGTGCAAGAGATCGCTCGCGCCAAGCACGCCACGCCGCTGGCCGAGGCCGGCTCCGGGCTGAATGCGGCCGTCTCCGAAGCGTGCGCCTGGGCCACGGCGCAGGGCGCGTCGGGCGCGCTAATCGTTCCGACCGATCTGCCCTTGCTCACCACGTTCGACCTCGACGCCTTGATCGATCTGGCGATCGAGCCGGAATGCGTCATCCTTGCGCCCGATCGACGCGACGACGGCACGAACGTGCTACTTCTGAAACCACCGCAGGCGATTCAGCCCGCGTTCGGTGTGGCCTCGTTTGAATCACACTATCGGCGAGCCAGGCAGACCGGACGGCCTGTGCGCGTGTATCGATCGCTCACGATTGGGCTTGACATCGATCGGCCCGCCGACCTGGAACGCTACAACGAGCTGGCCGCGCTTGACGCGCTCACGCTTTACGAGTAGCATAGCCACCCAACCAACCGCCCAACTATCCAACTCCTCCGAAAGGACACACGCCATGTCCGAGCGAGTGGCCCTCTACTTGCAGGACGCGCACCCGATTCGACAGGGCATGGACTTAGCGCGGTACGCCGAGAGCAGAGGCTTCGAGGCCGTGTGGCAGGCCGAATCGCGCCTGGTGCGTGACGCGATTGTGCCAATGGCGGCTTTCGCGGCGGTGACCGAGCGCATCCAGATCGGGTCGGGCGTGATCAACAATTGGACGCGCAACATCGGCTTGCTGGCGGCGACGTTCCTGACGCTCGACGACCTCGCGCCCAATCGCATCCTGTGCGGCATCGGCGCGTGGTGGGACCCGCTGGCGCGCAACGTCGGCATCGAGCGGCGCAAGCCGCTGCTGGCGATGCGCGAGACGATTGAGGTGATGCGCCGCCTGTTGCGGATGGAGAACGTCACGTTCCACGGCGAGTTCCATCACGTCGTGGGGATCGAGCTGGATGTGGTGCACGGCCGGCGCGAGCCGCGCCACGTGCCGATGTATATCGGCGCGACGGGCGATGCCATGCTGGAGCTGGCCGGCGAGATCGCCGATGGCGTCGTGCTCAATTACTGCGTGCCGCCGGAGTACAACGACAACGCGATGAAGTATCTTGAAATCGGCGCGAAGCGAGCGGGCCGCCGCCTCGACGACATCGATCGACCGCAGCTCGTCGTATGCTCGGTGGACACTGACCGCGAAAAGGCGCTCGACGGCGCGCGTGGCCTGCTGACGCAGTACCTGGCGCAGCAGCCACACATTGCCAAGGCCAGCGGCGTCAGCGACGGCGTGGTGAACAAGATTCAGTCGATCCTGGGTTGGCCAGCGGCGAAGGAGCAAATCGAGCGGGCGAAGAAGTACGTGCCCGACGATCTGGTTCGGCGTATCACCGCCTCGGGCACACCCGACGAAGTCCGCGCAAAAGTAGACGAGTACCGCCGGCGCGGCTGCACCTGCCCGGTTCTATATCCACTGGGCGACCCGAAGTTGATGATCGACACATTTGCACAGCAATAATGGCGCCTCGTGCAACACGGCCGAGTTATCGGAATCTGAAGGCGACGCCGTGACGGAACCGATCCTAGCAACCAAACTGTACATCCCGCCCGCTCGGCCCGACCTCGTCCCCCGCCCGCGTCTGATCCAGCGCCTCAACGACGGACTGCGCCACCCGCTCACGCTGGTGTCCGCCCCGGCGGGCTTCGGCAAGACCACCGCGCTGAGTCAGTGGGCACATGCCCTGGCCGAGCACACCCCAACTCCCTCGATCGCCTGGCTGTCGCTGGATCAAGCCGATAACGACCCCCTGCGCTTTTGGCAGTACTTCATCGCGGCGCTCCAGACCCGGCGGGCAGCGCTGGGGCGCATGGCGCAAGCCGCCCTCCAGGCGGGCGAGTTCATCGAAGACCCACGGCCCATCATCGAGTCTTCGCTGCGGGCGCTGCTCCACGAGCTGACCAACGCCGCCGCGCCGCTCAGCCTGGTGCTGGATGACTATCACCTCATCCAGGCCGAAGCCGTCCACCGCAGCCTGAACTTCTTGCTCGACCATCTGCCCCCGCCCCTACACCTGATCATCGCCACGCGGGCCGACCCCTCCCTGTCTCTGTCCCGCCGACGCAGCCACCAGGACCTGGTCGAGGTGCGCACCGCCGACTTGCGCTTCACGCCCGACGAGGTCGCCACCTACCTGAATGCCGTCCGAAAACTGGGCCTATCAGATGAAGACGTCATTTCGCTCACCCAGCGCACCGAAGGCTGGATCGTCGGGCTGCACCTGGCGGCGCTGGCGATGCAATCCCTGCCCCCGTCTGCCGCTCCACGCGGGGCCAGCGACAAGCATGAGTTTGTGGCGACCTTCGCGGGCGACGATCGGTACCTCGGCGATTATCTGGTGGCGGAGGTGCTTCAGCGCCAGCCCCCTCATATCCAGACCTTCTTACGGCGAACGTCCATCCTGGAGCGGTTGTGTGACTCGCTGTGTGACGCGGTGGTGGGTGTGGAGCCATCCGCGGCCGGCCCATCGACCGGCACACCGGCAGGGGCTTCCCAGGACATCCTGGAGTATCTCGATCGGGCCAATCTGTTTGTGGTTCCGCTGGATAACCAGCGGAACTGGTATCGCTATCATCATCTTTTCGCGGAGCTGCTGCGCCGACATCTCCAACAATCTGCGGCAGCGGAGGAGATCAGCCGGTTGCACCTGAGAGCCAGCCGGTGGTTCGAGTGCAACGGGTTCATCGCCGAGGCCGTGTCTCACACGCTGGCATCTTCTGATATGGAGTACGCCGCCAATCTCGTTGAGCGGTATGCAGGCTACACATGGGATCAGGGTCAAACGGCCCTCGTCCACAACTGGCTGGAGGCGCTGCCCGAGGAAGCAGTGCGTTCCAGGCCTTTCCTTTGCATCAGGCGCGCCTGGTTTGCACTGATGACTCATTCGGAATCATCCAAGAAAGCTGTGGAACGCTGGATCCAAGACGCGGAGAGAGCCCGGGCAATCCGATTGAATCACGTAGACGAACTATTCGCCGACCATTTCTTCGGTGACGTAGCTGCGATTCGCGCACATCTATTCTTGGAGTATGACAACCATCCCGAGGCCGTCATCGAATCGGCACAACAGGCGCTGGATCGCATCCCCGAACACGTCTCGGGTCCCCGCGCCGCCCTCTTTTTGGCCGTAGGAACTGCTCACTGGGCGATCGGGGATGAACAGTCCGCACTTCAGGCCTACGCCAATGCCAGGAAGACCGGAGCGGCCGGTAAGGCCTTTCACGCGGCTTTCGATGCAGTCGCGGCGCAGGTACACATCACCTGCCTGCACGGGCAGTTCGAGCAAGCGGTCGCGATCTGTCGAGAGGCTGTGCGGTCTATCGCCGAGCCGCTTGAGGAGCAGGGGCAGCTCCTGCCCGCCGCAGCGCCTATTTACATCATTCTGGGTACCATCCTGACGGAGCAGGGCCACCGGGAAGAGGCTGAACGCGCCCTGACCCAGGGAATCGAGTTAGCGGCGCTGATGCGGGCTGTCGACCCGTACATTCAAAGGATGGGGTACAGGTCGCTGATTCGCCTCAAACGACATCAAGGGGACATGGCGAGCGCACTGGACCTGGCCGATCAAGTGAAACGCCTGGGGCCACAGGGAGATTCCTGGGCTGCCGCACTTCGAGCACAGGTCTGGCTGGCGCAGGCCGAACGTGATCATCGTTACCTGGCTGCCGTGGCTCGGTGGGCGGAGGAGCATCAAATCGAACTGAACTGCGCGGGGCAAGGTGGCTTGGAGCAACTCACCCTGGCCCGCCTGCTCATTGCACAACACCGGCTGCAACGACGGCCCGGCTTGCAGCCCCTTCTCCAGTTCCTGGACAAACAGATCCAGGCTGCGGAAGAGGACAGGAACATTGGGCGGATGCTTGAGACCTTGCTCCTGAAAGCGATGGCGCTCCAAGCTCAGGGCGATGCCAACCAGGCGCTCGCTGTTCTGGAGCAGACGCTCATCCTGGCCGAGCCGGCGGGCTTTGTTCTCATGTTTGTGGACGAAGGTACGCCGATGGCCCACCTGCTTTATCAAGCAGCCGAACGCGGCATCTCGCCGGAATATGTCGGCAGGCTGCTCGCCGCTTTCGCCGATTCGGCTCTCGCGTCGGCGAGTCCGTCGAGCGCACCGCCCGACGCGACACGCATCGAACCCTTGACCACACGCGAACGTCAACTTCTGCAACTCCTCGCCGAAGGCCTGACCAACAGCGAAATTGCACAGCGGTTGGTCATCTCACTGGACACGGTCAAGGCGCACACCCGAAGCATCTACGGCAAACTGCGAGTGCACAATCGCACCCAGGCCGTGGCGCGGGCGCGGACCCTGGGCATCTTGTAGAGACAACACGCAAATGAAATGTACTTTATGAGCGCAGGCCGGGGCCTGCGCTTTTTGCGTGCCCGGAACCCTGCGTCCGCACAAATACCACCAAAATACCACCGGCAGGCGATGCGATCGTGTTACTTTCCCACTATGTTAGAGCGTGAATGATAAGAGATGACTCCCGTCAACCACTCAGTCTCGACCAGCCGGCGACGTATCACATCAAAGTGTGGGGCCGACTCGACGCGAGTTGGTCCGACTACTTCGACGGCCTGACCATCACGGCAGAAAAGACCAGTGAGGGATTGACCCTCACGACCCTGTCGGGCACTGTCGCCGACCAGGCGGCCTTGCATGGTCTGCTGGCCCGCATCCGAGACTTAGGGCTTCAGTTGCTGCTCGTCCAATGCGACCAATGAAGAGTCTTTCTTGGCCCAACGCCACTCACCCCAGAAAGGAGACCGCATGGCTACTTTCACCCTCACCGTCAACGGTGAACTGCACACCGTAGATGTTCCACAGGATACCCCCCTGCTGTGGGTGCTGCGCGATTCCCTCGGCCTCACCGGCACGAAGTACGGATGCGGCGAGGGCGTCTGTGGGAGCTGCACCGTCCTGCTGGATGGGGTGGCGACCCGGTCGTGCCTGACTCCCATAGCCACCGCCGCCGGGGGCCAGGTGCTGACCATCGAGGGCCTGCCCGGGGATGGCGGCCATCCCCTGCAGCGCGCCTGGATCGACGTGGGCGTGTCGGAGTGCGGGTACTGCCAGGCCGGTCAGATCATGACCGCGTTGGCCCTCTTGAACGAGACGCCCCGTCCGACCGACGAGGACATTGGCCGGGTCATGTCAGGCGTCCTGTGTCGGTGTGGCGCGTACAATCGCATCCGCCGCGCCATCCAGCGCGCCGCAGAGGGCTTGTAAAAGAATAACTCCGCAGTTTGTCATGCTGAGCGCAGCGAAGCATCTCAGTGAGACCCTTCGCTGCGCTACCCAGAAACTTGGGCCGTTGCCAGCGTGCGCCCGCCCCGCCGATGAACTCGGCGGGCTACACCCCAGCGTCGGATGAATCCGACTAGCCCGATTCATTAGGCGCAGCGGCGTAGCGCGGCGAATTCAT
>DATBWU010000127.1:0-6038 GCA_036514635.1 Anaerolineae bacterium
CCGAGGGCGACTAGCGCGTTGAACAACTGGGCGTTCACGGCAGTGGTCGGCAGCGGCACGCCGTACGCCCTGGCCGACTCGATGACGATGCTCAGGTCTTTCAATTGCATCGACGCTTTGAAGCCCGGCGATCGATTCCCGGCAAACAGGCGCGGCGGCTTCGTATCGAGCGCCCAGCACTGCGCTGCGCCGGCCTTGATCGCCTCGACCACCTTGCGCGGATCGGCTCCGGCTTTCTGCGCGAAGATCAGCAGCTCCGCCATCGCCACCATTTGCGCGGCAGTCATGATCTGATTGCAGGCTTTGGCGATCTGGCCCGCGCCGTGCGGGCCGATGTGAGTGATCGTCTTACCCATTGCCCGGAAGACCGGCAGGCACTTTTCAAAGACCTCGGCCTGGCCGCCGACCATGATCGTCAGCGTGGCATTCTTTGCGCCGATGTCGCCGCCGCTCACCGGCGCGTCGAGGTTTTCGAGGCCGGCACGCTCTTCGGCTTCGGCGATGCGGCGCGCGGCAGGCGGCGCGATCGTGCTCATGTCGATGTGAATCACGCCGGGGCGCGCGCCCTCGACGATGCCGTTTGGACCGAGCGCGATAGCATCCACGTCCGGCGAGTCGGGCAGCATGGTGATGACCACCTCGCTATTCGCGGCCATTTCCCTGGGGCTGGACGCGGCGCGTGCGCCCTGCGCAACCAACTCGTCGATGGCAGGACGGCTCCGGTTGTACACGGTCACAGGATAACCAGCCTTTACCAGATGGCCGGACATCGGCTTGCCCATTAAGCCCAGCCCGATGAAGCCGATGCGGGGAAGAGGGATCATGTTTTCACCCTGTGTCTCCGTGGTCTTCTTTCGACCTATGCCAGAAGCAACTCAATCCCGCTCGGATCGCCGACGCTCATTGCCGTCACGCTGTCGTCGATGCGGCGCACCAGCCCGGCCAGCACGTCCTTCGGCCCGACTTCGACGAAGCGCGTCACGCCTTGCGTCACCAGATACTGGATCGACTCGGCCCAGCGCACGGGTGAGGTCAATTGCGCTTCGAGCTCGTCGCGCACATCGGCGTACTCGATCGGGCGGGCATAGACGTTGCCAACCACCGGGAGGCGCATAGGCGCAAAGACGATCGCATCCAGCTCGGCGCGGAACGATCGGGTGATGGGTTGCATCAGCGGGGAGTGCGCGGCGATGCTGACCGCCAGCGGGATCGCGCGCCGCGCGCCTTTCGCCTTCGCCAGTTCGATCGCTGTGTCGAGCGCGGTCTTGTCGCCGGAAATGACGATCTGGCCGGGCGCATTGTCGTTGGCGATCTGCACGCGCTGCCCGGTGATGCGGCCGGCTTCGGCGCACGCTTCGGCGAGCGCGTCTCGGCTCAGGTTGATGATGGCGGCCATCCCGCCCGACGCGATCTGGCCGGCCTGCTTCATTAGCCGCCCGCGCTCGCGCACCAGGCGCACTGCATCTTCAAAAGCCAACGACCCGGCGGCGGCCAATGCGCTGAACTCGCCCAGGCTGTGCCCGGCGACAAAGGCGGGCCGGGCGTCGGGGGCGTGCGCTTCGATGACGCGCAGCGCGGCCAGGCTGGTGACCAGGATCGCCGGTTGCTGGTTGATCGTGTCGGTCAGCTCGGCTTCGGGTCCCTCGAAGCACAGGCGGGACAAAGCAAAGCCCAAGACCTTATCGGCTTGGGCGAAGATCGCGCGTGCTTCGGGGTATTGTTCGGCCAGCGCCTGGCCCATTCCTACGACGTGGGAGCCTTGACCGGGAAAGAGGAAGGCAGTCGCTGCGGACGTCACACCCGTCTACTCCGATACCCTCCCGCAGGCTGCGAAGCGTGAAACCTGCGGAAGGGTGTATGTTGAATGTGCAAACACCAGCCGGTTGCCCGGCTGATGCTAACGCTGCGCTTTGGCTTTTTTGCGCGCCTCGCGCGCTTCCAGGTCGATGACTTCGATGCCTCGATACTTGCCGCAGTTGGGGCAAGCGTGATACGGCTTCATCAGGTCCTTGCACGAGGGGCACACGGCCAATGAAGACGGCTTCAGCGCCAGGTGGCTGCGGCGCTGGTTGCGCGCGCTTTTCGATAACTTTCGCTTGGGAAGGGGTGTCACGGAATGTCAACTCCTGAGTTACATTAGACTTCCGAAGTCTCGCGAAGCGCTTCGGAAGTCTTGCGGCGGTATTATAACAGAGGAGAAAAGAGTGTCAAGACAGAAACGCTGGTGATTATTCACATCTTGCCACAGAGACACCGAGACACGGAGAAAGGCCGCAATGAAGCCCTCGGTGTCTCGGTGACTCTGTGGCTAATTCGACTTGTGGCAATCACCCGAGACCCAGTTTCTCAGGCCAACGCTCAACTGCTCGATTCTTTCGTGGAGGACTCGGCCTGCTCCTGCGCCGATCGCATGGCCATGGCCTGGCGTTCGCCCTGTAACCTCGCCAGCCCATTGCGTACCACGCTGAGCGTCTTGGTCAACGTGATGTCGAGCTCGCTGAGCTGCTGCATCACGTAGTCGTCCGCGTCGGCTTTGATCGCCTCGGCGTCATGGCGCGCCCGCTCGACGATCGTCTCGGCGCGCACCTGTGCGTTGTGCGTGAGCTCGTGATCGGACACCAGGCCCGAGGCCTCTTCGCGCGCCAACTCGGTGATGCGGCTGGCTTCCTCGTGCGCCTGAGCGATGATCCGGTCGCGCTCCTGGTTCACCCGCTTAGCCTTCTTGATTTCTTCCGGGATGGTGATGCGCATCTGGTCGATGATGTCCCAGGCGCGCTGCTCGTCGACCACCACGCCCTTCGTCAGCAGCATATGGCGGCCTTCGTTCAACAGGGCTTCGAGTCGGTCGATCAGGTGCAGAATATCCATAGCGTCCTCGCAGATCGGGCAGGGAGGTTCAGTCGGTCAGCGAGACGGGCGTCACCTTGTGGCGACTGCCGCCCAGCGTCGCGGCTTTCGCGGCCAGCGCTTGCACGATGTGCGGCGGAACCATACTCGACACGTCGCCGCCGAGCAGTGCAACCTCGCGCACGGTGGACGAGCTCAAGAAGGCATACTCACCGCTGGTCATCAGGCAGATCATCTCCAGTTCGGGCGCGAGCTGTTTGTTGGTCAGCGCCATACGCCATTCCAGCTCAAAGTCGGACACGACGCGCAACCCGCGCACGATTACCTGTGCACCGCTCTGGCGCGCAAAATCGACGGTCAGGCCGTTATAAGCGGTCACGCTGGTGCGCGGGATCGACGCGACCGCCTCGCGCGCCAGGGCCAGCCGCTCGTTGATGTTGAACAGCAGGTTCTTCATCGGGCGATCGTACACACCTACGATCACCTCGTCAAAGACGGTTACCGCCCGGCGAATGATGTCTAGATGTCCGTAGTGGATGGGATCGAACGAGGCAGGATAGACGGCTTTGGTCATTCACGTTCCTTTACGCTTCGATAATTATCGGCGGGCATAGTATAGATAGTTTCTGTGGCACGCGCAAATAGCACAAACGGATGCCATCAACGGACATATCAACGGACAAGCGGATGCCGTCAACGGATTGCCTTCGGCGAAACGGACAAGCGGATGCCGCCAACGGATTTTTCAACAGATAAACGGATAGAAGCGGATAAAGATGGCCCAATCCGTTTGTGTCTGCTTATCCGTTTGTGTCCGTTTGTCCGCTTCTAATCCGTTGATGGCCGTCTGTGTCCGCTTGTCCGTTTCCAGTCCGCTGATAGATGTCCAATGTCTTGACACATTCTCGTCGCACAGGTATGCTTGCCGCCGATGTCTTTCGATACTGCGCGGATTTACGTGAAGGCGGGCGATGGCGGGGACGGCGTCGTGTCGTTCCGCCGCGAGAAGTATGTCCCGTTCGGCGGGCCGGACGGCGGCGACGGCGGCCGCGGCGGCAGTGTGTATCTCGTCGTCGATTCGCAGTTGAACACCTTGAACTACTTTCAGCGCCATCGGCGTTTCAGTGCGAAGCCCGGCAGGCCGGGCCGGGGCAAGAATCAGACTGGCGGCGGCGGCGACGATGCGACTATCGGCGTGCCGCCCGGAACGATCGTGCGCGACGCCGAGACCGGTGCGGTGTATGGCGATCTCGTTCAACCCGGCCAACGATTGCTCGTTGCGCGCGGCGGGCGACCGGGCAAAGGCAACGCGCGCTTCGCTACTTCGACCAATCAAGCGCCGCGCATCGCGACGAACGGCGAGCCGGGCGAGGAACGCACGCTCGATCTGGAATTGAAGCTATTGGCCGATGTTGGCCTGGTCGGCAAGCCGAACGCGGGTAAATCGACCTTCCTGGCTGCGACGACGGCAGCCCGGCCCAAAATCGCCGCTTACCCCTTCACCACGCTGGAGCCGAATCTCGGCGTCGTCGATCTTGGCACGGAGGACGGCTTTGTGCTGGCCGACATCCCCGGCCTGATCGAAGGCGCGAGCCGAGGCGTGGGCCTGGGCCACGAGTTCCTGCGCCACATTGAACGGACGCGAGTGTTGATTCACCTCGTCGATGGCTCGTCACCCGATCCGCTGGGCGATTACCGAGTGATTAATGCCGAGCTGGTCGCTTTTGGGCACGGGCTGGAGGGCAAGCCGCAAATCGTGTGCCTCAACAAGATCGATTTGCCCGAAGCGCAGGCGCAGTGGCCGGCCTTCGAGCGCGCCCTGAAGGCTGAGGGTGTGGACGTCTATGCCATCTCCGCGGCCACACAGCACAACACGCGCGATGTGTTATACCGTGCGTTGCAGATTCTTCGCGAACTCCCTGCACCCGAATCCACGCCCGCGCCGGCCGCCATCCCGATCATCCGCCCGGCGGCATCCGACTTCACGATCCGCCGATTGCCGAATGCCCGCGGAGCGTGGCGCATCGAGGGCCGAGCAGTCGAACTCGCCGCCGCGCGCAGCCGCTTCGACTCTGAAGAAGCGTTGATGCGCTTTCATCGCACGCTGCAAAAGATGGGCGTGATCGAAGCCCTACGCCAGGCGGGCGTGAAGGCAGGCGATACGGTGTGGATCGGAACGGACTTTGAACTGGAATGGAAGGAATGACAGTGCGCTTAGGCATCCTCGGCGGCACTTTCGATCCACCCCACAACGGCCACCTGCTCATCGCCCGCGCTGCGAAAGCGCAGTTATCGCTGGATCGCGTGTTGTTTGCGCCGGTGGGCATTCAGCCGTTGAAGCAAGATCGGCGCATCTCGCCACCGTCCATCCGCGCCGACATGGTGGCGCGCGCGATCGAAGGCGAGCCTGGGCTTGAATTGTCGCGCATCGATCTGGATCGGCCCGGCCCGCACTACACCGTCGCTCTGCTCCGCATCGCGTCAGGCCTTTATCCCGATGCGCCACTGTGGTTTATTATGGGCGACGATTCGCTCGGCGACTTATTGCGCTGGCGCGATCCGCAGGGCGTCATCGACTTGGCGCGACTGGCAGTGATGCGCCGGCCCGGCACGAAGCCGGACTGGGCGACGCTCGATGCAGTGCTGCCCGATCTGCGCGAACGGATCGACTGGATCGACGCACCGCTCACCGACATCACCGGGCACGACATTCGCCGCCGGGTTCGAGAAGGCCAATCGATCGGGGGGCTGGTTCCACCGGCCGTGGCGCACTACATCGTCGAAAAGCATTTGTACATCTGAGGAGATGAAGACATGACTACCTCAACGGTCATTGCCAGTCCCGCTCGCGCGGTGGATGAGATGCTGCGATCCTCGGCGCGCGGTCGCTGCGCGTGCTGCGGTGGGCCAACTCTACCGGTGCTGGAATGGCGCGGCGATCACGCGCTGTGCAATCGCTGCGCGCGGCACTGCGAAGCGAAGGGCGGCAAGCACTCGCATGTTATCCCGGCGCGCCTCGACTGGGCCGCGGCCGATCGCGCGTGGGCGGTCGATTTGGGGTTCAAGAAACTGGGGCAATAAGGAGGAGACATGAAGCGCCGCATCGGATCCGTTATTGTGACTCTGGCTTTGATCGTCGCCGCGTGCGATTCAATCGGCAGGCCGGGCGGCGCGCCCGCGCTTTTGCCGGA
>DATBWU010000128.1:0-4230 GCA_036514635.1 Anaerolineae bacterium
GGGGTGGCGCGAAGCGCCGGGGGTCAGGGTGAGGGCGTCGGCCTCACAAACTGAAGCGAGATCGAGCAATGCGGCACTTCACTGCCGACGTTATCGACGGCGACCAGGCTGAAGCGATACACGCCCGCCGCATCCAGCAACGGCGTTGGATCGAACACGCCCAAAAGACCATCGACGACCGGCGTCCGAACCACTTCACCCGCTGTGCGATCCTCGAAGTTCGTGAAGGGCCCATTCAAGACGAACTTGTAGAAACCAAAGTTGGGTATGTTCGCCGTGCCGACGATCTGAAACGCGCTGGAAAACACGTCGCCGTCGCGCGGCGCAGTGATCTGCACATTCGGATCGGGACACGACGCAGGCGGGATCGAAGCCGGCGTCGGTTCCGGCGTCGGCGACTCGACGGTTTCCGCCGGGCCGATCGTCGGGTTGAGCGTCCCGTCAGGCGTCGGTGTGCTCTGGGGCGTCGGCGTGGGGAACGGCGTGAGTGTCGGCGTGAGCGTCACCAGTGGGCCGAGCGGCGTGGGCGTCGGCAGATTGGTGGGCAGCGACGGCGCGACGAATTGGGCGACCAAAAACACCAACACGCCGAGCACGAGGAAGCCTGCCGCGCTGAGCACCGCGCGCCCGATGCGCGTCGATGCGGCTTCACGCTCCAGTGAGTACAGCGTCTGAGTGCGCTCGCGATTCGCCTGCCACGCCGCCCGGACCGACCAGGCCACGCCGACCAGGCACACGCCGTACAGCACAATCGCGAACTGCTCGATCGCGCGAATGAAAGCGGCCATCCACACTCACGCCTTCATCGCGCGCAGCACGCCGCGAATGATGGCCGTCAGCTTGGGCACTAACACGCGGCCCGCGTCCAGCACTTCCTCGTGCCGCGTCGGCTGCGTCGTCCCCTCGAGCGGCAACACATTGCTGATGCCCGACAATCCCAGCACCCGAAGCCCGCCGTGCCGTGCGACGATCACTTCCGGCACAGTGGACATGCCCACGGCATCCGCGCCGATCGCGTGCAAGAAGTGAACGTCGGCCGGCGTCTCAAAACTCGGTCCGGCCAGGCAGACGTACACCCCTTCGCGCAGGTCGATCGCATTTTCCAGCGCCACGCTATGGGCGAGCGCGCCCAGGGCGGGGTCATACGCCTGCGACATGTCCAGGAAGCGCACACCGAACGATGGATCGTTCGGCCCGCGCAGCGGGTTCAGGCCAGCCATGCCGATCAGGTTGATGTGATCCGTGATCCGCATCACATCGCCCGCGCGGAAGGAGAGATTCAGACCGCCTGCTGCATTGGTGACAATCAGCGTGCGAATGCCGAGAAACTGCATGACGCGGATCGGGAAGGTCGCCTGCGCCATCGAGTAGCCTTCGTAGTAGTGGGCGCGGCCCTGCATGGCCAACACCGCGACCCCTTCCAGATGGCCGATCACCAATCGCCCGACGTGGCCCTCCACCGATGAGCGCGGCCAGTGGGGCAGATCGGCATAGTCGATGAACACCGGCGACTCGACGGCCTCGGCCAGGCTGCCCAGACCCGAACCCAACACCAGCCCGACCTGGGGCTGGATGTGGGCGCGACTACGAATCGCCACGACGGCTTCGTCCACCTGTTGGCGCGTAATGAATTCGGTCATGACCGTTTGGGTTCCTGCCTGGCAGACCAACATTCACCGCAGAGTCGCTGAGGACGCTGAGAAATAAGTTTTGGGTCTCTGCGCTGTCTGCGTCGCGGCGGTGCGATCGGCGCGATGGCGATAAGGTTGCTCCAAGCGGGTGATTATTCACAAGTGCTCCTGGCCCGCGTCCTCGCGGGCCGACCGCGCGGTCGGCGAGCATTCAAGATGCGTGCAATCACCAGCTCCGAGGTCTTGACGGGCCAATCAGAGCTGCGCGAGCAGCTTGGCCTTCTTCTCGCTAAACTCGGCGTCGCTGATCAGACCCTTCTTGCGTAGCTCGTCGAGCTCGGCGATCAACTTGGGCACATCGCGATCGGCCGGCTCGTCGGCGGGCCGAGAGTCGTCGAAGTCGTGCAGCTTGGCCTTCTGGTCGAGCATCGCCGTCTTGAACGTGATCGGATCGCGCAGCCGGGTCAAGAGGTTCACGCCGATGTCGCTGCCGGTCACGATCTCCAGGTTGCCGTAACCCAGGATGCGCCCGAAGAACGATTGAACCAGCACCACGTCATTGACTTTTTCCAGCGACGAGTCGGCGGTGCGCTTGTTGATGATGCCCTCGGTCTGGATCACGCGGCGTGTGCTGACGATGTATTCTTCGGCCCACCACTGGAGCAGATCCCAGCCGAAGCGCACCAGCCCAAACAGCACGCCGATCAGGGCAACAACGCCTATCGCTGTGGCCACCACGCCAACAGGCTTGAGCAGTTTGTCCAGCACGATGTACAGCACCAGAACCACGACCACGATGAATCCATTGATCAGGATCGAGGCCAGCAAAGACACCCAATGCTGCCGGCTTCGCACGATCATGTCCTCTCCCTTGCTCAGCAGGCTTTCGACGTAACCCATAAGGCTCCTTTATCGTTTGGGGTTGCCATGCTCACGACTCGTGGCCGGCCGCGCCACTCATGCCCTGAACCTGGTGCTGAACCAGCGTGCGGCGTCCCGGCCCAAACGCACCACCGCCACCGCCGCCACGCCCAAGGCTGCCACGGTCAGCAGTGTGAACACAAAGTCCGGCCATTCCCACGGCAGCACATAGCCGATGATCACACGCAGCCCGAAGGCCAGGATGATGATGAAACCGTTAATCAGTGCAGAGACGACCAAGGGCATGAGTTGACATCCAACGGCGCGCCGATGCGGCTATCCTTAAGCCGGTTTCTCCGCCTCTGTATTTTGCTCGGCGGCGATCTGTGAGTAAATCTGCGTCGTCGAGGCGCTGGCGTGGCCGAGGAAGTGCTGGACTTCGCCCAGGCTGGCCTGATTGCGCGCCAGCATGTGCGCCGCGAACGAGTGCCGCAGCGTATGTGGCGTCACCTCAAACGGGATGCCGACCTGCTCAGCATACGCTTTGATGATCAACCACATGCCCTGCCGGGTGAGTTTCTGGCCGCGATGATTCAGGAACAGCGCACTCGCTTCCGTCGAGCCTTTCAGCAGGCCGGGACGGCCGCGCCCGAGATAGAGTTGCAATGCGTGAACGGCGCGCTCTTGCACGGGAATGATGCGTTCCTTGTCGCCGCGATCGTTCCGCACGCGCACGTCGTGTGTCACCAGGTTAACATCGTCCAGGTTGAGCGACACCAATTCGGACACGCGCATGCCGGTGGCATACAGCAGTTCGAGCAAGGCCCGATCGCGCAGCGTCTTGGGTTGATTGGAGTTTCCCGGCGCCGCCAGCAGTCGCTCGACATCATCGCTCGATAGAGTGCGCGGCAAACGCTTCTGGACTTTCGGTGCGTCCAGCTTCTGCGCCGGGTCGGATTCGATCAGGTCCGCTTTATGCAGATAACGGAAGAACGACTTGAGCGCGGCGATCTTGCGCGCAACGGTCGACGTGGCGATGCGCTTCTCACCGCCGGAGGAATCGCGGAGCTTGGTCTCTTTCAACTGCGCCGCGTAGTCGGAGACGAACCCGGCGGGCAGACTCGCCCAGCGACCGTCCGGCGCGGCGTCCTGCGCCAGGACGCGCTCCAAGAATTGGTTGAGATCGTTGCGATAAGCCGCGATCGTGTTGCGCGAATAACGCTTCTCGCGGCTCAGCGCCGACAGGTATTCCTCGATCTGGTTTGCGAGCCGCTCGCGCGCTCCCTCACCTTGCATCACTGGCTCCAGATTGTGCACTGCATCCGGGGAAACTGAATCCAATTATATTCCCACTTTTCATAAAAGCAACTGCCCGACAGTCTCCTGGGTGTGCTTCACGGCTGGGACGAGATAAAGGTGACCGGCACTTTCTCCGGCAGAGTGCACGCGCAGCAGGTTCCGGTCTGTTAGGAGATTGATCTCTATTGTACGCAGAAGATACATCTGATATAATCCAATCGTCATAGCTTGACCAATGACCGGTTGCCATCCGCAACTGAAGATCTCCCTACTTAATTCAAGACCCATACTTCGCCCACAGCAACACCCTACAATCTGGCTGATTCGCGCAGTCGCTCATATCACGTTCGTCTGCGGCGAATACTTCATAAACGAAAGGAGGCATGAATGGCCCGGTAGGAACCCTTGATCGGTTCACGGACTCCGACCTGGATCCAAC
>DATBWU010000129.1:0-11557 GCA_036514635.1 Anaerolineae bacterium
TCATCGGGCGCAGCGGGGTAGCGCGGCGAATTCATCGCCGCGCAGGCACGCAGCGCGCAAGTTTCTTTCTTCGAGCCTATCGCCACCCGGCGCTGTGGGATTCTCAGGGTGACATGCGGACTTATTCTTTGACGGCTCCTAAGCGAACACTCGCAAGAAAGCAGCGGCGTTCTCGCCCAGTTTCTCCAGCAGGTAACCACCCTCTTGCACGATCAATGTCGGTATCCGCAGGCCGGCGATGCGCTCGCCGATTGCGCGGAAGCCATCGACCGTTACGCTGAAACCGCCGATCGGATCGCCCGCCGCGATGTCGAACCCCGCCGACACGATCAGATAACGCGGCTCGAAATCGCGAATAGCGGCTAATGCCGCGTCGAGCGTGCGGAGATACAGCGCATCATCCGCGCCCTGCGGCAGCGGCCAGTTGCAATTGAAGCCCAGTCCCGCGCCTTCGCCTCGCTCGTCGCTTTCGCCCCAGTAGTACGGATACTCCTCGTCGGGCCGCGCGTGGATCGAGCAATACAGCACGGTCGGATCGGCATAGAAGATCGCTTGCGTGCCGTTGCCGTGGTGATAGTCGACGTCGAGGATCGCCGTGCGCGCTCGGAGATAGCGCGCGGCGATCGCGGCGTTGTTGAGATAGCAGAACCCGCCGTACAGATCGACATCGGCATGGTGGCCGGGCGGGCGGCACAACGCGTACGCCGTCTCGCCCGACTCGCGCACGATGTCCGCGCCGGTCAACGCGCACTGGGCACTCCAGTACGCTGCCAGCCAGGTGCTCTCCAGAATCGGGCTGTCGCCGCCGAAGGCGTAAAATCCGACGCGCGCCGCGCCCGCGACGCGGGCGCGCTGAATCCGTCTGGGCGCTGGATAATCGGCAAAGACCGTAGCCGCGCGACCGGTGCGCGCAGCTTGATCGACGTACACGGTGCGCAGAAACCCGACGAAGTCGGCGTCGTGAACGGCGAGGATCGGATCGAGGCCGTGGTCAATCGGATCGCCTACCGCGCCCAGTTGCACCGCCTGCACGGCGCTCAGGATGATCTCGGCGCGAGCGGGGACCTCCTCAGTGGTGAACGGCTGGTCAGCGCGCTCGACCCGATCGGTCGAATGAAGCCGGTGTTCGGCTGAATAAACGATTTGCATCGAATTCGTCTCCCGATATTGAGGTTCTCACGTATGCCCAGTATAGCCTAACTGATCACGCGGTGTGGTTCACTGAGAGACTGTCTTAAAACTCACCACCAAGACACCACCCCCTGAAGGGGGCAAGCGTCACGAAGAAAGCTTTGAGATTCTTGGTGACTTGGTGACTCGCCTAGCGCGCCCCCGACGCGATGCGTCGGATAGGGCGTGGTGGTTAATGATCCGGGCTTTTCAGACAGGCCCTGACGAGAGGGAAGAGCCGAAATGTTATAATGGAGTGCACCACGGAATGATCAAACATGCTGCGAATCCTGAGAGCGTCTTCTAGCCTGGCAGTCGTGGCCTCGCTGCTGGCCGTGGGTGTCGCCTCGGCGCACGCCGATCTGTTGCGCTCGAACCCCGCCGCGAACAGCACGCTGGCGACCGCGCCGCAGCAAGTCACCATCTGGTTCACCGAGGCGGTCGAGCCGGGCTTCTCGACGATCTCCGTTCTGTATCAGGACGGATCGACAGCCGACAACGGCGACAACGCCGTCTCACCCACCGATCCGGCGCAATTGACCGTCACACTTCACGATGCGCGGGAAGGCACCTACATCGTGTCGTGGCGCGTGTTGAGCGCGGTCGATGGACACATCACCTCCGGCTCGTTCGTGTTCGCCGTCGGCCAGCCGATCGATCGAACGATCGCCAGCGCGCCCGGCGGCGCGGTGACCTCGCCGCTGGACATGGCAGCGCGCGCGCTCAACTTCATCGGGCAGGCGCTGCTGGTCGGCGCGTTGCTGTTTCGCTGGTTTGTATGGCGGCCGGCACTGCAATCGGCAGATTTGGGTGACGAAGTCGATGCGATCGCCGTCAGGCGCGGCCGGCGGGTCGTCTACCTCGCACTCGGAATCACCGCGCTGGGTACTCTCCTATCGCTGCTCGCGCAGTCGTCGGCGGCAGGCGCGACGATCGGCGCGTGGCTGAGCACACGCATCGGGCGCATCTGGATCGGGCGCGTGGCGACACTCATCGCGCTCGGCGTGCTGGCCGAGGAACTCGCCGCCGCCGGGCGGAAGCGACCGGGCAGTAAACTCGCAACCCTCGCACTCAATGTGACGCTCTTATGGCTGAGCCTGCAACTTCCGCTCACCACTTCACTCACCAGTCACAGCGCATCGATCGCGACGCCGCCGCTGATTCCGCTGCTGTCCGACTGGCTGCATCTGGTCGCCACTGGGATTTGGGTCGGTGGGCTGGTGCAGATGGTCTTCGTCGTGCCCGTTGCAGCGCGCACACTCGACGACGAAGATCGCGCCTGGCTATGGCTGAAAGTCGTCGTGTATTTCTCGACCGTCGCCGCGATCGGGCTGGGCATCCTGCTGATCACCGGCTCCTACATGGCGACGCTGCACGTCGGCAGTTGGGATGCCTTGCTGAACACAATTTACGGGCAGGCGCTGCTGTTCAAACTGGCGCTAGCCGGCATTGCGATGCTGCTCGGTGCGTTCAACCTGCTCGTCGTCAAGCCGAAGCTCGACCGCGCGGTGGACGAACCCGAAGCCGAAGCGTCGAAGCGATTGCAGCGGCGCTTCCGGCGCACCGTCACGCTCGAAGCGTTCGCAGCGCTGGCGGTGCTGGCCTCGGCGGGCATTCTCACCGATCTGCCTCGCTCGAAAGACCCGCAGCCGGTGGCGGCGGGCGGCCCGCTGACGCTGACCACGCGCGCCGAAGACCTCGACGCACAGTTGACGCTGGATCCGGCGACGGAAGGCTCGAACACATTCGACCTGAAGTTGACTCAAAACGGCGAGCCGGTCACCGATGCCCGGCAGGTGACGTTGCGCTTCACGTACCTGGCGCGCAGTCTGGGCGCGACGAACGCCGACGCGGCGCTCACGTCGAACGGCATGTACGCCGCGACGGGCGCATATCTTTCGCTGCCCGGCGAGTGGCAAATCGAGGCCAGCGTGCGCCGGCCCAATGCGTTCGACGTGTTCGCGGCCTACCGCGTGAAGATCGGGCTGGACGGCCGCATCGTGCCTGCCGGCGAAGCGACGCTCCTCGAATCGATTGCGCGCTGGCTGTCGATCTACGGCATGGCCTTCGGCGGCGGCGTGGCGATCGTCATGGGGTTGATGTGGCTGGTCATCGCGGTGAAGGCTTCGCGCAACACGCTGTCCCAGGTGGCGCTGATGATCCCGGTGGTCGTCGCGCTGCCGATCGGCGCGCTGTCGATGATGACGTTCTTCCGCGAAGCGACGCCCGGCCTGACGCTGACCAATCTCTTCCTGCCCGATGAGCAGTCGCTGGCTCAGGGCCAGAAGCTGTTCGAAGCGAACTGCGCAGTGTGCCACGGCTTCGCCGGGCGCGGCGATGGCCCCGCAGCGGCGAGCCTCAAGCCGCACCCACCCGACTTCGGCAACGGTCACCTCGACATTCACACCGACGGCGATGTCTTTTACTGGATTCAGAACGGGCTGCCTACGGTCAACTCGCCGATGCCCCCGTTCAAAGGCAAGTTGAGCGACGAAGAGACGTGGAACCTGGTGAACTACGTGCGCCGCTTGCGCAACCTGGCAGGTGATACGGCTGCGAGCAACGCGCCCCAGCCCGCCGCGACGCCGTCTACCTTGCAGCCCTACACGCCGCAGTCGTTCATCGCGCCGCCGGAAGGCGGAACGAACGCGACGCCGGTCCCGCCCACGCCCTCCGCTCCGAGCGATCCGAATGCGCTAGAATTACTCAAGCGCGCGGACGCGGCGATGAACCGGCTCACGTCGATGGCCGAGAAGCAGACGCTGCGTGACGATGCGGGCAACCAACTCGACGTGATCTTCACCTACGCCGCGCCGGACAGGCTGCGCTATCAGATCGTCAACGGCGCGACGGCCATCGAGATCGGCGCGGACGATTATCAACTCGGCCCCGATGGACAATGGATCAAGAATCAGCGCGCCGTGCCTTTCCAGTGGCCGACTTTCAACTACGGCCAGGTGGCCGGCAACGCGAAAGTGGAAGGCGACCAGAAGATAGGCGATTCGGACGCGATGATCGTCGCTTTTGAGTACGGCGGTTACCAGTTTCGCTTTTGGATCGACGCGCAGACGGATCGTATCGTCAGGATCAACATGGACGGCGCGGGCCATCACATGATCTCGGTGTACGACCAGTTCGACAGCGCGGCGAAGATCGAACCGCCGATTCCGTAAAACGTGATCAGTGAGCAGTAGTCAGTGATCGCTGATCACTGATTACTGACTACTGATCACTGATTACTGACTACTGCTCACTCGAATATGCTCACGACTACCTTCTTCATTCCTCCTCTGCACGGCCAGGTCGGCGCGCTCGACGAGCTGCTGCTGTTCTGTTTGCCCGTCGTCATCGCGATCGTGGTGCTGGCGCTCACCTCGCGCCGCGCCCGCGAACGAGAGCGAATGCGTCAGAGAGAAAGAGAAGGAACCACGGAGTCACAGAGACACGGAGAATGAAATAAGCCGATCCACCAAGACACACGAAGCGACACGAAGGAAAACCAGCCAATCTTCGTGCTCCTTCGTGTGACTTCGTGGAATTACTCCTGTTTCCGATAAAGTTCCTTGCCCGGAGACTCTCGTGAAAGACTTGATGCTACGCGCGATGGACCTGGCGACGCGGCGCGGCGCACAATATGCCGACGTGCGCATCGTGCGCGCTGCCGAAGAAGATATGGCGGTGAAGAACGGTCAGGCGTATGCGCTGAACCTGGGCGAGAGTCTGGGCTTCGGCGTGCGCGTGCTCGTCGGCGGGGCGTGGGGCTTCGCGTCGAGCCGCGTGCTTACAGCGGAAGAAGTCGATCGCGTCACCGACCTGGCCGTCCAGATCGCGCGCGCGTCGGAAGTCGTCAATCAGGGTCGGCCTATCGATCTCGGCCCGCCCGTCACCAGCCAGGGCCAGTACGTCACCCCCATCCAGATCGACCCATTTACGATCACGATTGAGGACAAGGTCGCCCTGTTGATGGCCGCCGATGCCGCCATGAGCCGCGTCAAGAGCGTTAAGCTGCGTCAGGGGCACCTGACGGCGCTCCGCGAAGACAAGTGGTTCGCCAACAACGAAGGCGCATTTACTGAGCAGACGATCTACGAAGTCGGCGGCGGCATCGTCGCCACGGCGGTCGGCGGCGACGAAGTGCAGCGCCGATCGTATCCAACTGCGATGGGGCGGCAGCACGTGACCGCCGGATGGGAAGCCGTGCTGGCCTGGGACCTGCCCGGCCACGCCGAGCCGATCGCCAGCGAAGCGATGCAACTGCTCACCGCCAAACCGTGCCCGCACGATATCCGCACCACCGTCATCCTCGGCAGCGATCAAGTCGCGCTCCAGGTTCACGAATCGGTCGGCCACCCTGCCGAACTCGATCGCGTCTTCGGCACGGAAGCCGCCTACGCAGGAACGTCATTCCTCACGCCGGAGAAATTGCACACATTTCGCTTCGGCTCCCAGCAGGTGAACATCATCGCAGAAGCCATTCGTCCGTACGGGCTGGGGACATTCGGGTGGGACGACGAGGGAATTCCCGCGCAATCGACGCCGGTCATACAAGACGGCTTGCTGGTCGGTTATTTGATGTCGCGCGAGACGGCGTCGCGCCTGGGGCTGACCTCGAACGGCTGCATGCGCGCATCGAGTTGGAATCGCCTCCCGCTCGTGCGCATGACCAACGTCAGCCTGGAGCCGGGCGCGTGGCGGCTCGATGATCTCATCGCGGACACCGACCACGGCATGTACCTGGATACGAATCGCTCGTGGAGCATCGACGACAGGCGCTACAACTTCCAGTTCGGCATGGAGGTCGGCTACGAGATCAAGCACGGCAAACTGGGACGCCTGTTGAGGAACTGCTCGTATACCGGCATCACGCCGGAGTTTTGGAACGCCTGCGACGCCGTGTGCAACGCCGACTACTGGCAGATGTGGGGCACGCCGAACTGTGGCAAAGGCCAGCCGCTCCAGATTGCGCATACCGGTCACGGTGCAGCCCCGGCGCGATTCCGAAACGTGCGCGTGGGGGTGATTTGAAGGATGAGGGATGAGGGAGGAAGGATGAAGGGCGGGGAAAACATCGAGGCTCAGACCTTCTCCTTCAGCCGCAATAGGCGCTCACCCGCAGCGGTTCATGCTTTGACCAACGCTGTGGCGCTTTCCCGCAGCAACTGCCAGGCGCGCGCAACGTGCCGCTGTTGCGTCGCAACATTTCCGATCGCCATCCGGATCGTGTAATGTCCGTTTAATTTCGTGTGCGAGAGAAATACTTCGCCCATCGCGTTGACGGAGTCGATCAGCGCCGAGTTCAATCGCTCGAGGTCCGCTTCATCCGTCACGGCTTGAGGCCGATAGCGGAAACACACCGTGCTGAACGGAACCGGTGCGAGCCGCTCGAAGTCTGGATCAGCATCGACCCATGCGGCCAGTTCGCGCGCCAGCCGGCAGTGCTGGCGAATGTGCGATACGAGGCCGTCCACACCGTACGAGCGGATGACAAACCACAGCTTCAGTGCGCGGAAGCGGCGACCTAGCTGCACGCCGTAATCCATGTAGTTCTTCACCTCGCCCGCGTCGCCTTGCGCCGTGCGTAAATACTCCGGCACCAGGCTGAATGCGCGCTTGAGCGTGTCGACGTGGCGCGTGTAAAACGCGCTGCAATCGATTGGCGTGAACAGCCACTTGTGCGGGTTGACGAGGATCGAATCGGCCCGGTCGCAGCCGTCGAGCACGCCGCGCATCTCCGGCACGATCGCGGCGACGCCGCCGTACGCACCGTCGACGTGCAGCCACACTCGCTCGCGCGCGCAAATATCGGCGATGGCCGGAACCGGATCGATGCTCGTCGTCGAAGTCGTGCCGACCGTGGCGACGACGCAGAAGGGCAGCCAGCCTGCGCGCCGATCTTCTTCGATCGCAGCGGCAAGCGCGTCGGGCCGCATACGGAACTCGGCGTCAGTCGGAATCTTGCGCACGCCGGCCTGGCCCAGTCCCAGCACGATGCCTGCCTTCTCGACCGACGAGTGCGCCTGCTCGGAGCAATACATCCGCAGGCGCGGCAGATCGGATCGGCCGGCCAGACCCTCTTCGCGCACGCGGCGGGCCAGTGCTTCACGCGCAGCCGCGACGGCAACCAGCGTCGAGACCGAGGCCGTGTCGTTGATGACGCCCTCGAATGTTGGGGGCAGGCCGAGCATCTGGCGCAGCCAGTCCACGACGACTTCTTCGAGCTCGGTCGCCGCCGGCGAAGTGCGCCACAACATGCCATTGACGTTGAGCGCGGCAGACAGCAATTCGCCCAGGATGCCCGGCGCAGAACCGGTAATCGCAAAGTATGCGAAGAAGCCCGGGTGATTC
Source organism: Anaerolineae bacterium (assembly GCA_036514635.1). Classification (GTDB taxonomy): domain Bacteria; phylum Chloroflexota; class Anaerolineae; order Fen-1058; family Fen-1058; genus DASSFZ01. The sequence continues at coordinate 7,516 of DATBWU010000129.1, forward strand.
CAGTGCGTGATACCGGGCAGGATCACGTGCGTGAAATCGGACAGGATGGCGTCCATCGACTCCGGCGCAGCGGGCGGTGCGGAAGGCAGCTGACGCTTCACCTCGCCCGGCTGGGCGCGCGACAACACAGGATACCATTCCGCGTTCGCCAGATAATCGGCGATCCAGTCGATGAGCAATTTGCCGTACTTGCGAAACTCCTCAGGGTCGATTCCGCCAAAGGGTTGAGTGTCCATAGTCGTTAGTCTTGTAGTCATCAGTCTTGTAGTCGTTAGTCATTCGTCATTGGTCATTCGTCATTGGTCTTTCGTCTTTTTACAGGCCGCAATGAAATCCGAGAGCGTCTTCCACGCCCGCTCAAAGTCTCGCCCGCGCACCAGGAGGTGATCGTGCGAGTAGGCGGCCACCGGCTGGATCGGGATACCGGCCTCGGCCAGCGCGTGGCTGACGGCAGCCATGAAGCCAACTAGGCCGAGAGCGAGTGCTGTGTCGAACGTGATGAGCCGGTAGCCATTCTCGACGCGCATGCCCGGCAGATCGCGGGCGGCCAGCGACCAGTCGACTTCGTGCAAGACGATCGTGATCTCGTCTTTGTCGACGATCATCGCGGCGAACGGCTCGGCCAGCCCGCCAAACAGGATCGTCGCCGGGCGCATCTGGTCGCGCGGCAGGCTGACCAGCGCATAAGGTCGATCGTCGCTGTACAGTCGAATGCCGCCCAGCAGACGGCGCAGCTCAGGTGGAAGTGTGTTCGCGTCCATATCGTCACTCATCGAACAGATACGTTGACTCCTGATAGTAGCGGACTTCCTTGCTTTCGAACTTGTTGCGAAGCCATTCTTGCAGATAGGCGTTTTTCTTCTCGAGCGATTGGCCTCCGCCAGCACATCGAGCGGGAAGTTGAGGCGCAAGGCACGACCGGGGATGAATTGTGTTTCATTTCCTCTGCGCCGTGAGGAAATCGATCAGGTCGATCTTGGTGATAATGCCCACGACCACATCGCTGTCGAGCACGACCACCGCCGAGCCGTCGGCGAGCAGGCTCATCGCACTCTCCAGGCTGGCCTCCAGGCCGACCGTGTTGACCTGGCGCTGAACGCTGGGTGTGATCGCGTCGTCCGCTGCTGCCTCGCCCCGAACCAGGTGATTCAACAGTTGTGCCTCCGTCACAAGACCGACCAGTTTGCCTTCGGCGAGGACCGGCATCTGCGAGATGTCGTGCTCCTGCATACGCGCGATGACGTTGCGCACCTTCTCGACGGGCGACACCCCGACGACCTGGCGCGACGCTTTGGTCGCCAGGAGGTCGGCGACCGTGGCGCGGCCCCACGGCCCTTCCAGGAAGCCATTCTCGCGCATCCACGCATCGTCGAAGACCTTGCTGAGGTAACGCGATCCCGAATCGGGCAGGATGACGACGGCGACCTCGTCCGGCCCCAGGTCGCGCACCACCTTTGACTTGAGCAAGCCCGCCACCGCCGACCCGGACGATCCGCCGCAGAAAATGCCCTCGTCGCGCACCAGGCGGCGCGTCATCATGAACGACTCTTTGTCATCGACCTGCACCACTTCGTCGATCAGGCTCATGTCGGTCGCGCCGGGCAGGAAATCTTCGCCGATGCCTTCGACTTTGTAGGTCTTGAGGAACGGCTCATCCGGCACGCGCCCCAGCCGCCAGGTGTCGAACAGCAGCGACCCGGCCGGATCGATGCCGACAACTTTCACGTCCGAACGCTGCTCCTTGAGATATTTACCCGCGCCGCTGATCGTCCCCCCAGTGCCCATGCCGGACACGATGGCTTTCACCTGCCCTGCCGTCTGCTCCCAGATTTCCGGGCCAGTGGTCTTGTAATGAGCCAGGGGATTCATCGGGTTGTGATACTGATTCGCCAGGATGCTGTTGGGCGTCTCGGCGGCGATGCGCCGGCTGACGCTATAGTACGAGCGCGGATCATCCGGCTCGACCGCCGTCGGCGTGATGACGACACGCGCGCCGAAGGCCCGCAGCAGGCGGACTTTTTCCTCGCTCATCTTGTCGGGCATGACAAACACGCAGCGATACCCCTTGATCGCGGCGGCGATCGCCAGCCCGACACCGGTGTTGCCCGAAGTGGCTTCGACGATCGTCCCACCCGGCTTCAACCGGCCCGAGGCCTCGGCCTCCTCGATCATCGGCAGGCCGATGCGATCCTTCACCGAGCCGCCCGGATTCAGGAACTCCAGTTTCGCCAGGACGGTGCAGCGCAAGCCGCTGGTGACACGGTTCAGCCGGACGAGCGGCGTGTGACCTATCGCGTCTAGCACGTTGGCATAATATTGCAGTGACACAGTGATCGAAGATTAGCATGAAAGAGATCGCATGTCAAAGCATTTGCGTGTTGCGTGCTTACGAGGTATGATTTCAGGCGCTTGAGACGGTCTGCAAACGAATCGGCGTGCCGAAATCCTAAGGAGGACTTGATGAGAACCTGCCGATTGATCATATCGCTCGCGCTCGTCCTGGGAGTGTTGGCCGGCCTGGTGCCCGTCGCCTCGGCGCAGGGATGTGCCACGACTTACGTCGTGCAGCCCGGCGATAATCTGTTTCGCATCGCGCTGAGGTATGGCCTGACGACGGAAGTTCTGGCACGCGCAAACAACATACTGAATCCCAACGCAATTTACGTCGGACAGGTGCTGTGTATTCCCGGTACATCTAATCCTCCGCCGCCACCACCGCCACCGCCGCCTGGCTCTTGCACCTACTACACGGTCAAACCCGGTGACACGCTGGGTAAAATCGCTCTGGCCTACGGGACAAGCGTGTCGGCGCTTCAACGGGCCAACAACATACTCAATCCCAACCTGATTTACGTCGGCATGGTGTTGTGCATCCCCGGCGGCTCAACGCGACCGCCAGCTTTCCCGCAGTTCAGGGGCGAGTACTTCAACAATGCTACACTGGCCGGAGCGCCATCGGTCGTGCGCAACGATAAGACGATCGACTTCAACTGGGGTGTGGGGTGGCCCGATCCGAAGATCAACGCTGACAACTTCTCAGTGCGCTGGACGCGGACCCTGTTGTTCAACACCGGCACATTCCGCTTGACCGCTCGCGCAGACGATGGCATTCGCGTGTTCGTCGACAACGTCTTGATCATCGACGAGTGGCACGCGGCCAGCGGTGCGACGTTTACCAAAGACGTGACCCTGGCCACGGGCAATCATACGTTCCGCGTCGAGTATTTCGAGGCGACCGGCTCGGCGTCGGCGTTCTTCACCTGGGCGCGCGTCGACGGCACGTCGGGCGGCCCGACGCCAACGCCGATCAGCGGCGGCACGCCTCCACCCGGCGGCAGTGCATGGACGGCGTGTTACTTCGCCAATGTGAACCGCGATGTCAGCGGGCAGCCAACGTTGTGCCGGTTTGAGCCGGCCATCGCTATCAACTGGGGCGCAGGCTCGCCCGATCCGCTGATCACGTCCGACCTCTTCGCCGCGCGCTGGACGAGCACGCAGGTCTTCCAGGCCGGCACGTATCGCTTCTTCGCGCTCGTCGATGACGGCGTGCGGGTGTACGTGGATGACAAACTCGTCATCGATGAGTGGTTTGAGCACGCCGGAACGACGATCTTCGCCGACGCGACGCTGACCGCCGGGGCGCACGCGCTGAAAGTGGAATACTTTGAATTCGGCCACACCGCGCAAATCTACGTGTGGTGGGAGAAGCGCTAACAACGAGGGAATAGAAACCGGGCTTCCCGCCGCCTCGCTGCTCCTCGGAGGCCTTCGGGAAGCCCGGTTTCTTTTCTAAGACTCCGCTTCGCTGCGGGGGCAAGTGAGTCGGCGATCCGGCGCCCGCGAGACGCGGGCTGCGAGCAAAGTTTCAGACGGCCTCTAAGCCACGATCTGCTTCACGGCGACGCGCATCGCAATGGCGCGGAGTTGCTTGGTCAGGTTACTGGGTTTAATCGGTTTCGCCAGGTAATCGTCCGCGCCTGCGTCTATGCCGCGCGTCACGCTCTCCGGGTCGACCTTGCCGGATAGCATAACCACCGGCAGA
>DATBWU010000130.1:0-2485 GCA_036514635.1 Anaerolineae bacterium
AGAGGGGCTGCGCGCCATCTTCGGCGAACAGGCGCGGTTGATCCGGCCCATCATAGATTTCGCGCTGGCCGAAGTGCGGCCCGACCTGGATTACTACTATCTGCCCGCGCCGGTGCGCAGTTACGCCGAGCGCAAGTTGCCCGAAGGCGCGATCGGCGCGGTCGGGCGGCGCGCGCTCAAGCATTATCACTCGGTCGCCGACGCCTACAACGACATCATCCTCGCCGGCAAAGATGAACTGGGCGTGGCGCTGTTCTTCGCCGAATTCCCGAACTTCGAGGAGTTTCTGGCGTGGGGTTACGCGGGCGAGACGTCGGACGCCGAACCGCCGGTGTGTTACAGCGCGCGCATCACTGCGCTCTTCCGGAACGCGTTCATCTACCTCGACCCCGCCGGAACGCAGCTGCCGCGCTACCAAACAGCGTTGGAAGCCGCGCGCCGCGTCGGAGATCAATCCGGCGAAGCCAACGTGCTGCAGGCGATTGGCGATGTGCAGAACTTCCGCAAAGAAATCGACGCGGCCCTGGCCAGTTACGGCGAAGCCTTGAAGTTGTTCCGCGCCGTCGGCGACCGCCTGGGCGAAGCCAACGTGCTGCAGGCGATTGGCGATGTGCAGAACTTCCGTGACGAACGCGACGCGGCCCTGGCCAGTTACGGCGAAGCCTTGAAGTTGTTCCGCGCCGTCGGCGACCGCCTGGGCGAAGCCAACGTGTTCTTGAGCACCGGTCGCATGGCGCTGCAAGCGGGTGACGATCAACACGGGATCGAGTGGCTGGAACATGCAGGCAAGATTTACGAAGAGATTGGTGCGCAATCCGGTTGGGCCAACGTACGCATCGCACTGGCCCAACACATGGCCGCCAAAGGCAACTGGCAGGCGGCCATTGACTACATGCAGCCTGCCGCTGATTTTGGCAAGCGCATCCGGCATCCGCTGGGCGATCAACTTCAGGCGCAGATCGATGAATGGCGTCAGCGAATGGGCGTAGCGGACGACTGAAGAGCGACCCGACGGTAAACCGTCGGGCTGAACGAACAAAGCCGGGTGAACCCGGCTGACAGCCCCACAGGGGCTTCGTCGTCTGAGCGTGGCGGCTTCAGCTCCGCGCCACCCGACGATTTCATCGTCGGGCTGATCGCACCAAGCAGGATGAATCCGGCTGCGTTCAGCCCGGTTTACCGGGCTTCGCCGGTTGAGCCGGGCGGCTTCAGCCCCCGGCGGTGTGTGCACACCGCGAAGCGAGGCGCGCCAGTCAACGAATGCCGACCCGCCAACTCGCTGATTCGCTGACTCGTCCTCTCCGCGTGGTACAATACTTCCGCACTCCCATACCGCCGCATAGGACACTCGTATGCCCAAACTTGAAACCGTCCAGCTTGCCGTCATCGGCGGCAGCGGCCTGTATCAAATCGAGTCGCTGACCCGCGTCAAGGAGTATGCGATCAAAACGCCGTTCGGCGATCCGAGCGACGCGATCGTCGTCGGCACGTTGAGCGATCGGCGCGTGGCCTTTCTGCCCCGGCACGGGCGCGGCCATCGCCTGCTGCCCACCGAGGTGAACGCGCGCGCCAACCTCTTCGCGCTGAAGACGTTGGGCGTCACGCACATCGTCTCGGTCAGCGCGTGCGGCAGCCTGCGCGAGCACCTGCATCCGCGCCACGTCGTCGTGCCCGATCAACTCTTCGATCGGACGCGCGGTCGCCCGCTGACCTTTTTCGGCAACGGGCTGGTCGCCCACATCGGCATGGCCGAGCCGTTCTGCCCCCGGCTGAGCGCGCTCGTCGCCGATACAGTCGAGGCGTCGGGCGGGACTGCCCATCGCGGCGGCACGTTCGTCACGGTCGAAGGCCCGCGCTTCAGCACGAAGGCCGAGAGCCAGGCCTTCCGCCAGTTGGGCTTCGACATCATCGGCATGACGGCCATCCCGGAAGCGAACCTGGCGCGCGAAGCCGAGATCGCCTACGCGGTGATGGCGCACGTCACCGATTTCGACGTGTGGCACGCGTCGGAAGAAACCGTGACGGTTGAGATGGTGATCCGTATCCTGGGCGAAAACGTGACGCTCGCTAAGCAGGCGATCGCGCGCATCGCCGCAAGCGACCTGCCGCCCAGCGACGCGCACTCGGCGCTGGCGACGGCGATCATCACCTCGCCGGATGCCGTGCCGGCCCGGCTCAAGCGCGATCTCGCGCCGCTCATCGGCAAATACCTGCCGGTTGAAAAGAAAGCCGTAAAGCGCAAGAACGTAAACCGTAAAAACGTAAAACGACTCTTCTGAAAAAAAGGCTTATCTCACCGCAAAGAACGCAAAGAATACTTAGCCTATTTTCCGCACCTACGAGACAACGATTGACAGCTTTTGGCAGTTTCGAGTGCCACATTTGGCGTTGCTTGCCCCGTAACCGCCATATCTGGCTTCGCAGACGTCGATGTAGAGAGTTCCATCAAGTCATTTGCCGCCAGAAGTGGCGACTCAACATTCAG
>DATBWU010000131.1:0-38158 GCA_036514635.1 Anaerolineae bacterium
GGGCGAGGGTGCACCTGGCGCTCAGGAATTGCCGCGCGCGCGAGATGAATGGTGGCGTCCCATCGCCTGGCTGGCACTGATGCTGCTTGTGGTTGAGTGGTTGGTCGCGTATCGGGGGCAGGTGGTGCGGCTTCTAAAACGTTTTACGTTTCACGCATTATGAGTCTCTCCTTTCTCTACCCCACAGCCTTATATGCCCTTCTTCTACTGCCGCCGCTATTGGCGCTGCCGTTCGTAGGACGTCGTGCCTCGGCGCGAACGTTCAGCTTTTGGGCCGGGCTGGCGCTGCGCGCGATCGTCCTGCTGGGATTGATCTTGGGCCTGGCCGGAACTCAGGTCGTTCAGGCCGTGAACGACACCACCGTCGTGTTTGTGGTCGATCACTCCGACAGCGTGCCGCAGGCCGAGCAGGAGCGCGCCGAGGATTTCATTCGCGCAGCGCTGGCGAGCATGAAGCCGGGCGACCGCGCCGCCGTCGTCGTCTTTGGCGAAGAGGCCCTGATCGAACGACTGGCTTCTGAGGAGCCGGCGCTGGCATCCATCACGTCTGTTCCGCGCACGACACACACGAATCTCGCCTCGGCGCTGCGGCTGGCGCTGGCCCTCTTCCCCGAAGACACGCACAAGCGCATTGTGCTCCTGTCCGACGGCCTGGAAAACGCCGGCCACGCCGCCGATCTGGTAGACCTCGCCGCCGCACGCGGCGTGCAGATCGACGTGGCTCCGCTCATTGCGATCAGCGGCGCAGCCGAAACCTACCTGGACGCGCTCGAAGCGCCCGCGTCGGTTCGCCAGGGGCAGGCGTTTGAAGTCGTCGCCGTCGTTCACAGCACCGCCGCCGGTTCGGCCACCGTGCGGTTGTTCGGCGATGGGCAGTTGATCGCCACACGCGACCTGGACGTGCGGCCCGGCGACCAGCGCGTCAGTTTTTCGCTGACCGCCGACCAGGCGGGCTTTCGCCGTTATACCGCCGAACTGCAAGCGGCGAGCGACACGCTGTCGCAGAACAACACGGCCTCGGCCTTCACCGTTGTTCACGGCCCGCCGCGCGTCTTGGTGATCGAAAACGCGCCCGGCGAGGCCGACAACCTGATCGCGAGCCTGCAATCGGCGAAGGTCGAGGTGGAGCGCCGCGCGCCCGACGGGTTGACCGACGACCTGGCGACACTCTCCGGTTACGACGCCGTGTTCCTGGTCAACGTCCCCGCTACGGCGCTGCCCGATGCGGCCATGAGCACGCTGCCGTCTTACGTGCGCGATCTGGGCCGGGGATTGGTGATGATCGGCGGGCCGGAGACTTACGGCGCAGGCGGCTACCTGCGCACGCCGATCGAAGAGGCGCTGCCGGTGGATATGGACGTCCGATCGCGCACGCGCGAACCCAACCTGGCTTTAGTGTTCGTGATCGACAAATCAGGCTCAATGGGCCGCTGCCACTGCGACGATCCGAACGCGCAGGTCGGCAGTTACGCCCGTGTCGAGAGCGGGCTGTCCAAAGTCGACATCGCCAAAGATGCCGTGATGCAGGCGTCGCGCGCCATCGGCCGCGCCGATTACCTCGGCGTCGTCGCGTTCGACGCCAACGCGCTGTGGGCGCTGCACGTTCAAGAGATGACCGATCCCGGCCTCATCCAGCAGAGGATCGGCGGCATACGCGCCGAAGGCCAGACCAACGTCAACGCCGGGGTGAGTGAAGCGGAAGCCGCGCTGAAGGAAACTCCGGCGCGGCTCAAGCACGTTGTCTTGTTGACCGACGGCTGGAGCCATTCGTTTGAGTACCAGACGCTCGGACGCCGGTTGCAGGACGAAGGCATCACGTTGTCGGTCATCGCGGCGGGCAACGGATCGGCGACGTATCTGGAGCAACTGGCGCGCTCGGGCGGCGGGCGTTATTACGCCGCGCGCAACATGACCGACGTGCCCAGCCTTTTCTTCAAAGAGACGGTGGAAGCCGCCGGCTCGTACATCATCGAAGAGCCGTTTTACCCCGCGCCGGCCGGCACGACGCCGATCCTGCGCGGGCTGGACGTGACGGGCTTGCCGGCGCTGCGCGGCTACAACGGAACCACGCCCAAGTCCAGCGCGACTGTCTCGCTCGTCAGCGACCGGGGCGATCCGCTTCTGGCGACCTGGCAGTATGGCCTGGGCAATGCCGTGGCATGGACTTCCGACCTCAAAGGGCAGTGGGCGGCGGATTGGGTGAAGTGGGATGGGTTCAACACGTTCGTCGCGCAGTTGACGAACTGGGTCTTGCCGCAGCCGGAGGATGAAGGATTGCAGACGACGCTCGTCGCCGATAGCGGACAGACCTCGCTGCGGGTGACGTCGACGGATAGCGCCGGGCGTCCGCGCGACTTGCTCGACACGCGCGCGACGATCGTCGATCCCGATCTGGTTTCGCAAGCCGTCACGTTGACGCAAGTCGCGCCGGGGCAGTATCGCGGCGAATGGGCTGCCGCGCAGCCCGGCACGTATCTGGTACAGATCACGCAGCGCGATGCCGGTGGCACACCCATCGCCAGTGCGACGACCGGGCTGGTGGTGCCTTATTCTCCGGAGTACAAGATTCTGAGCGAGGCGGCGAGTGTGCTGCCCGAACTGGCCCGCGCGACCGGTGGGCAGGTCATCGCCGAGCCGGCGCTGGCGTTCGCGCCGCTCGCCCGACCGGCCACGCGCGCCGAGCCGATCTGGCCGTCGCTGCTGTTGATTGCGGCGCTGCTGTTCCCGCTGGACGTGGCCGCGCGGCGATTGCGCCTGACACGCGGCGATGTGCAGCGACTGTCGGTGTGGGTGCGCACGACGTTCGGACGAGGATCGATTGCGGCTGCGCCTCGACCGCGTGCGCTGGGGACGCTGTTTTCGGCGCGAGATCGTGCACGCGGACGTGCGCGCGTGACTCGATCGACATCCCCACCGCTAGAGGTCAAGGCAGAAGAAAAGCCCGCGCCGCCTTCCGTCGAGGACAGGCCATTGCCGCGCGAGGGAGCGGCTTCGCCCGAGGAGATGGCCCAGCGCCTGAAGCAAGCGAAGAGTCGCGTGCGCCGGTCGCGTTCCTAACTCACATTATTTCGCTGGTACTTTCGACTGGCGAGTGACGTACCATCCCAACACCAGCCCGTAGACCATGTGCGCGATGAAAAATGACATCACGTCGACGTACTGGGCCATGATCGGGTTGAGTAAAGGCAGCGTGAGCAGGCTGGCCAGTACCCACAACAGCGGGCCGACTGTCAGCGACCAGACGATTGGCGGGCCGGGCATCGTCGGCAGCAACAGCGCAAACACAAAACCCAGTCCGGCCGAGAGCGCGATGTGGAGCGACAGCCCAACGATCAGCGCCGCAAGATTGAATTGCATCAGCGTTTCAAGCGAGGCGCTCTGAAGGTCGCGAACGAGAGTCGCGCCGATCAGATTGACGGGCAACCAGAGACCTCGCCCGCTCAAGAGACCGTAGACCAATGCGATGACCACCATGGCCAGCCCACCGATCGCGCCGCCGAGCGCGCCGAACCGGTAGGGATACACATGAGCGGGCACGGACATCTCTGCTTTCGTCCGGTCCGGCACGGCCTTGGCTGTATCCGGTCGAACCTGTGACATGATTCACCTCCCCCCAAATCTTGGCCTCAGTCGAGAACATTCGGTAATTGCCTTGCCCCTGCGTTGGATATATACTGCGCGCGGTCACAAGTTGCGCCTTTTGCTGCTCAAAGCCCGCGTCCACGCGGGCGTCTATCCTGAGCGACCGCGAGGACGCGGTCGGTGAGCAAAACCGCAGATTGTTCCCGCGTCGAGTATAGTATAGGCCCATTGTCAACAAAGGATACGTGCGGCTTACCAGGGAGGATGGATCACATTTAGAAGCAAAACAGAAACCGGGCCTCTCAAGAGACCCGGTTTCCGGTGCATCCAATAGAAGAGCCGACACGCGCTAAGAGCCTGTCAGAAAACCTTGGAACGCGGACTTCAGTCCGCGCAGGCTGACCCCACTCCGCTTGCCCATGTCCGCCGTAAGGCGGTGGGCCGCCAGGCGCGCTGCGGGGGCAAGTGAGCCTGCGATCCGGTTTTCGGATAGGTTCTAAGTCTTATGCGTCGTAGTACAGGTAAAACTCATAAGGATGTGGCCGCAGGCGAATCGGATCGATCTCGCGCGAGCGCTTGTAAGCGATCCACGTCTCCAGCACGTCCTGCGTGAACACATCGCCGGCCAGCAGGAAATCGTGATCGGCTTCCAGCGCGGCCAGCGCTTCGGGCAGTGAGCCGGGCACTTGCTTGATCGTCGCTGCCTTCTCGTGCTCCTCGAACACGTCGAAGTCCGCCGGTTCACCCGGGTCGATCTGGTTCTTGATGCCGTCGAGACCGGCCAGCAGCATCGCGGCGAAGGCCAGGTACGGGTTGCACGCCGGGTCGGGGCAGCGGAATTCGATGCGCTTGGTCCTGGGGTTATCCGAATACATCGGGATGCGCACCGCTGCCGATCGGTTGCGGCGTGAGAACACCAGGTTGACCGGCGCTTCGAAGCCCGGCACCAAGCGATGATACGAGTTGACCGTCGGCGCGACGATCGCCAGCAGCGCGGGCGCGTGCTTCAGCAGTCCGCCGATGTAATACTTGGCCGTGTCCGAGACCAGCGCGTACCCGTTTTTGTCGAAGAACAGGTTGGCCCCGTCCTTCCAGAGCGATTGGTGGACGTGCATGCCAGAGCCGTTGTCGCCCCACAGCGGCTTGGGCATGAAGGTGGCCGTCTTGCCGTGTGCCAGTGCGACGTTCTTGATGATGTATTTGTACATCAGTAGATGATCGGCCATGCTGACCAGGCTGCTGTAACGCATGTCGATCTCGCACTGGCCGGCGGTGGCGACTTCGTGGTGGTGCACTTCGACCGGCACGCCGGCCTCGGCCAACTTCAGCACGATCTCCGAGCGGATGTCTTGCAGTGTATCCGCCGGCGCGACCGGGAAGTAGCCCTCCTTCCAGCGCGGTCGATGCGCCAGGTTCGGCTTGCTGCCGTCGCGACCGCTGTTCCAGATGCCCTCGTCCGAATCGACCGAGTAATACCCGGAGTTCTGCGTTTGCTCGAAGCGGACGCTATCGAAAATGAAGAACTCCGCCTCCGGTCCCCAGTAGGAGATGTCGGCGATGCCGGTCTTCTTCAGGTACGTCTCGGCCTTCTTCGCGATGTAGCGCGGGTCGCGCGAATACGGCTCGAACGTGATCGGATCGTACACGTCGCAGGTCAGGGTCAGCGTGGGCACGGCGCACACCGGGTCGACGACGGCGCTGGCCGGATCGGGCACCAGGAGCATGTCGCTTTCGTTGATGGCCTGGAAGCCGCGAATACTCGATCCGTCGAAGCCGATGCCTTCGCTGAACAGCGACTCGTTCAGCTCGTCGATCGGCGAACTGAAGTGCTGCCAGGTGCCCGGCAGGTCGACGAACTTGAAGTCGACGATCTTCACGCCGGTAGCTTGGGCGTAGGCCAGCACCTCCTTCGGCGTGGTAATCGGGCGGGGTGCCTTCCCATCGCCCGATGCGACTGCCTCAGTCACTTTGGTGATCTCTTTGATAGCCATGCTTGTTCCTCCATAGGTTTTGATTGCAGGTAGATGAACTCGACTGACGAATCTATACTCGACGCGGGAACAATCTGCGGTTACGCTCACCGACCGCGTCCTCGCGGTCGATCAGGATAGACGCCCGCGCGGACGCGGGCTTTGAGCAGCAAAAAGCGCAACGTGTGACCGCGCGCAGTATATCGCGACGGCGTCAGGCCACGGCGCTCAATATTTGCGAAGCCAGCATGGCTCCGAAGACGATCAAAACCGCGCCGCAGACGAAGGTGACTGTGCGGAAGGTCACCGGTGTCATGATGCGTTTGCTCCAGCGCACGGCGAAAGCCATCAGAAAAGCCCACGCCAGCGTGCCGGCCAGGAAGCCGATGATGAACGAGAACACGTCGGGGGGCGTCGCCCCGACGACGCCCGTCGCTACCAGCGAGGCGCTCACCGACAGCCAGTAACCGACTGCCATCGGATTCGCCACCGAGATCACCATGCCGCTGCGAAAGGCGCTGGTGGCTACCGTCGCGGCTTCGACCGATGGCAGGCCGGACGACTTGATCGCGTCGCGAATGCCGCACGCCCCCAGATAGATCAACACGCCGGCGCCGACCACCGATAACACGCCGCGCACCCAACCCGTCTGGATCAGCGGCGCAAGTCCCAGCACTGCGATCAGGCACCACATCGCGTCACCGATGATCGAGCCGAGCTGAACGCGCAAGGCCGGGCCGAAACCGCCGCGCAGCCCACGGCGGATGGTTTCCAGTGCGACCGGCCCGGGTGGTGCGCTGAATGAAATGGCGATCATAGCCCCGGCGAGAGCAGTTGTGAGCATCGCTGTAAATCCTCCGGGAAAAAGGGAAACGCCTCCCCGCGCAGCGTGATGCGCAAGGAGGCGTCGTGGCCTTACTCGATGATTCGATTGTCTATCCGCCGATTCACAGCCCGGCGTTGTGCAAACTATAACATAGCCGGTGACGCACGTCAAGCACCTGGTTTCTAACCGGTGCTTCCCACCGACTTATTTCGTGCGAACTGGCTGAGTCGTGCGACCCTCTTTTGGTGCGGCTTGACCGAGTATGTCTTCGGCGGTCTGGCGCATCGTGCGGCGTGTCTCGCGCGATTGGCGCTGGATGCTCAGATAGGCCTCTTCCTCGCTCAAGCCCGATTGAACCAGCACACCTTTGGCGCGCTCGACGAGCTTGCGCGTCTCCAGATTCTGGCGCAGTTCGGCGTTCTCACGCGCGGTGGCCTGCGCGTCTTCGAATCGAGCCAGCGCCACGCCGATCGCCGCGGCGAGATCGCGCTCGTTCACCGGCTTGACCAGATAACCCTGGATCGGCAGCTGCACCGCGCGCTCGATCAGGTCTTGCTGGCTGTAGGCCGTCAGAATCAAGATCGGCATCGGATGCTTGCGCGCGATGACGCGCGCCGCCTCCAGCCCGTCGGTGAGCGGCATCTGAATGTCCAAGATCGCCAGGTCCGCGCCGGCGGTGCGTGCCAGGTTCAAGGCTTCGCGCCCGTTGCTCGCCAGGAACACCTCGTGTCCCAGTTCGGTGAGCATGACGCGCAAGCCCAAGCGGATGATCGATTCATCATCTGCAACGATAATTCTCAACTGTTTCACGCTAAGACCCTCTAATTCTTCCGTCGTTGGTCTTCGACCATTCGCCGCTGCTTCAAGATTCGGCGGTTATCTTGTCCAACGAGTGCGGCAATCGAATGATCGCCTGCGTGCCGTCCGGGCCGCTCTTGAAAGTGATTTTACCATGAAGGTCGTCTCGCACCAGCGTCTCGACGATCTCCAGTCCCAGGCTCGACGGGCGACTAGTGGGCAATCCGATGCCGTCGTCGCCGACGGAGACGACGTAGGCCTTTGGCCCGCGCCCCAGATCGATTCGCACGATGCCCTCGGTGCGGCCGACGAAGGCGTGCTCCAGCGCGTTTTGCAGAAGCTCGTTGATCACCAGCGCCAGCGAGGTCGCCGGTTTCGACGGCAGGATCAGCGCCTCGCCTTCGACGCGAATCTCGATGTGCAGATCGGGCCGGAGCATGTTCTGCGCCACGTGATGCGCAATGCGCACGCACACGTCTTTCACATCGACCAGCCGGTAGCCTTCTTGCGCCAGCACCTCGTGGACGGCGGCAATGCTCAACACGCGGTTCACGCTGATGTGCATGGCCTGGGCCGCGTCCTGCGCGGTCAAGCGCTGACCGTCGCCGGCCTGCATGCGCAGCAGAAGGGCCACCGTTTGCAGGTTGTTCTTGATCCGATGATGCATCTCGCGCACGATGGCCGCGTTCGTCACCAACCGCGCGTTCTCGATAGCCAGCGCCGTCTGATTGGCGAGCGTCGAGAACAGTGCGATCTGCTCCGGGGTGAACTGGTGCGGGCGATCGGTGTAACAGTTCAAGACGCCGATCACGCGCTCGCGCACGATCAACGGCACGCACAGCAGCGACACCAGCCCGGTCTCCCGCGCCAGCTCGGAAAAGCGATAACGCGGATCGCTGCGAACGTCGACGACGGCGATCGGTTTCTTGTCGCGGATGACAATGCCGGCGATGCCTTCGCCCACCTTCAGCGGCGGCCGGTCGCGGTAAGCCGGGTGGGTGCTGCGGGCCGACTTCATCACCACTTCGCCGCTCTCCTCATCGATGAGCTGCAGCGAGCAGACCGGCGTATTCATCACTTTCGACGCCATCTCGACGACCAGATCGAGAATCTCGTCGAGGTACAGCGGCGAGGTGACGGCCTCGCTCACTTTCGCCAGCGTCGTCAGCTCGGCGATCTGGCGGTTCATGTTGTCGTACAGGATCGCCCGATCGAGCGCGCCGGCGGCCAGGTCGCCGATCAAAGACAGCAGCTCAATCTCGTCGTCCGAGAACGTGTGATACTCCGCCGTCTGCACGTTCATTGCGCCGATGACGTGCTGCCGATTCACCAGCGGCACGGCGAGCAGCGAGCGCAGGTTGCTCTCGCGCGTCTCCGGCAGGAACTTGAAGCGCGGATCGGCCTGCGCCTCCACGACGGCGACCGGTTCCCCGTGCTCAGCGGCCCAGCCGGTGAGGCCCTCGCCCAGCCGCAGCAGGGCGCGACCCACGGCGTTGCGCGCCAGCCCGGTCGAGGCGCGCAGCCGGAGGGTATCGCTGCCCGGATCGAGCAGATAGATCGAGCACGAATCGACGTGCATCGCGTGCGCCGTACGCCGGGCAATCAAATCGAGCGTCGTGTCCAGGTCCCACGCGGCGAACAACGCCTGAGCGATCTCGCGCAGGCCGGCCATCGCGCCCGTGGAGTGTGCATCGCGACTGCGGAGAGCCATGTCGTCGGACATGCTCAATATTGTACCGCAGGTTCGAATTCCGATTGCGGATGTCGTATTCCCCCGCAGCAATTGCACCAAGCTCAATCGGTGTTTCCAGGAGATCGGGGCAACGAATCAGCAACGGGTAAACGAATACAGGCCGCCGTGCTGGCGCAGATTCGTTTACCCGTTGCCCATCCGATGCCGGCGTGTGTTCGCGGATCAGAATTTGGTTGCGGCGGAAGGCTACGAGTCTGTCTGAAAAGTTGCTCGAAGCCCGCGTCTCGCGGGCGTCCACTCCGCGAACAGCACGCGGAGCGCAAGCAGCCGCGAGGGCGCGGTGGACAGAGCACCGTATTTTGAGGTTTTCAGACAGTCTCAGTAGATCACGGATCGCCGACTTCAGTCGGCGTGCCATGTGTTTTCGTGATCTACTGAGTCTCGGTTTTATCGAAGCACTGCTTCGGCCACTCGCGTGGAAACGACGAAGTAAGGTTTCGCCGGTATCGGCTGGTCCTTCGGGACGATCTTCAGAAACCGCCCGGAGTATTCCAGCCAGTGCTGCAAAACCATGCGCGCTCTTCCGCTGAGTGTCAGCTGCGCGTGTTGCGCGACCCAATCGTGAACCAGGTTGAGATCGTCGGCGGCCAGCGCTTCGACGTTCACCAATTGCGGATTGACGCGCGCGGCCCCATGCCCATCCTCGTCCAGCACGAAGGCGATGCCGCCGGTCATGCCCGCCGCGAAGTTATAGCCGATCGAGCCGAGGACGATGACCATGCCGCCGGTCATGTACTCGCAGCCGTGATCGCCCACGCCTTCCACCACGGCGACCGCGCCGCTGTTGCGCACCGCGAAGCGCTCACCCGCCCGCCCGGCGATGAAGACCTCGCCGCCGGTCGCGCCGTACAGCACCGTGTTTCCGGCCAGCACCGGCGCGCGGGTGGGTGAATAGTGAATGCTCAGCGGGGCAGGCGAGATGACGATCCGCCCGCCGCCCAACCCCTTGCCGACGTAATCGTTCGCCTCGCCGATCAGCGCCAGGTTCATGCCGGGCACGCCGAACGCCCCAAACGACTGGCCCGCGCTGCCGGTGAGCGTGACGTCGATCGTGCTCTCGATCAGTCCGGCATCGCCGTAGCGTGAAGCGATCGTGCTCGCCAGCCGCGCGCCGAAGGTCCGATCGCGATTAGAGATCGAGTAGTTCAATTGATGATTGCGGATTTCTGATTGCTGATTGAAATCCTCAATCCCACTCCGCGTTGCTTCGGGGACTATCGTCGACAATCCACAATCTGCAATTAACTGCTCGTTAAGCGGTGAGGCCGAAGAGACGCGGTTAGGCTCACCCACATAGCGGCGGGCGCCGTTCCCCGGCGGCGCAATCAGCAACCGGCCGAGGTCGAGCGCTTCGTCGCCGGTTCGGCCCGCCGCGATTTGCCTCAGCAATTCGACGTGACCGATCGCCTCGTCGAGCGAGCGCAGGCCGAGGCCGGCCAGAATCTCGCGCACCTCTTCTGCCACGTAGAGCATGAAGATCATGACGTGCTCGGCCGTGCCGTCGAATTTGGCGCGCAGCTCCGGCCGCTGCGTGGCGATGCCCGTCGGGCAGGTGTTCAAGTGACAGGCGCGCGCCATCAGGCAGCCTTCGGCAATGACCGCCGCCGTGCCAAACGAGTATTCGTCCGCGCCGAGCAGTGCCGCGATCACGACATCCCGCCCGGTGCGCAGGCCGCCGTCGGCGCGCAGGCGGACGCGCCCGCGCAGGCCGCTGCGGACCAGCATGTATTGCGCTTCGGCCAGGCCGATCTCCCACGGGACACCGGCATACTTGATGCTGCTCAACGGCGATGCGCCCGTGCCGCCGGAGTTGCCGCTGATCAAAATCACGTCCGCTCCGGCTTTTGCCACGCCAGCGGCGATAGTGCCCACGCCATCCTGCGCCACGAGTTTGACCGAGATCATCGCGCGCGGATTGATCTGCCGCAGGTCGTAAATCAACTGCGCCAGGTCCTCGATGCTGTAGATGTCGTGATGCGGCGGCGGTGAAATCAGCGTGACGCCGGGCGTGGCGTGCCGGATCGCCGCGATCTCCACCGACACTTTATGGCCGGGCAACTGCCCGCCTTCGCCGGGTTTGGACCCCTGCGCCATCTTGATCTGTAGTTCGTCGGCGGAGACGAGATACGCCGGGGTGACGCCGAACCGCGCCGACGCCACCTGCTTGATGCGATCATTGCTCTCCGTGCCGTAGCGCGATGGGTCTTCGCCGCCTTCGCCGGAGTTGCTCAGCGCGCCGAGCCGGTTCAGCGCGGCGGCCATCGTGCTGTGCGCTTCGGCCGACAGCGCGCCGTGCGACATCGCCGCCGTCGAGAAGCGGCGGACGATCGCCTGCGCCGGTTCCACTTCTTTAAGTTTAACCGCAGAGTTCGCAGAGGACGCTGAGATACTAGAAGTCTCTGCGCTCTCCGCGCGCTTCGCGTCTGCGGTGAAATCATTGAAGTCCAGCAGGTCGCGCACGTCGATCGGCGCGCGCGCGTGCTGCATCTGGCTGTAGTGTTTGTAGGCCGCGTAACCGGCCGGCCAGTTTCCGTTCAGCGTGCCGGGCATTCGCACGGCTTCGCGCAGCGCCTGGACGGCGGCCGGGCTGAAAGCGTGCACCTCGCCGTCGCGCTTGAACTTGTAGAAGCCGGGGCTTTCGAGCTTGGCCGGCTCTCCCTGGTAGGCGGACTGGTGCCAGTACAGAACGATCTGCGCGATGCCATCCAGCCCGATCCCGTCGAGGTGCGCGGGCGTGTTGGTGAAGTATCGCTCGACGACTTCGTGGCTCAGGCCGACGATCTCGAAGATCTGCGCGCCGCAGTAAGCGTCGGCGGTGCTGATGCCCATCTTGGACATGATCTTGAGCAGGCCGTGCTCGGCGGCGTGCAGGTAACGCGCGACCGCTTCCGCCGGCTTATACTTGTCGCCGGCCAGCTCGACCGCCGTCGCCAGCGCGAGATACGGGTTGATCGCCGCCGCGCTGTAACCGATGAGCGCTGCGAAGTGATGCACCTCGCGCGGCTCGCCGCTTTCGATGACGAGATCGACGCGCGTGCGCAGATCGATGCGCAGCAGGTGGTTGTGCACCGCGCCCAGCGCGAGCAGCGGCGGGATGAAGGTGTGCACCGCGCCCGCGCCGCGATCGCTCAAGATGAGTGTCTGTGCGCCGCCGCGCACGGCGGCTTCCGCCTCGGCGCACAATCGAGACAGCGTGCGCTTCAACCCGGATGCGCCGTCGGCGGCGGGGAACAGCGTCGAGACCGTTACCACGCGCAGTTCGGGATTGGACTTGAGCGCGGCCAGTGCTTCGTCGGTGAGGAATGGGCTGTCGATTTCGAGCAGGCGCGCCTGTTGGGCCGTCTCGGCCAGGAAGTTGCTGCGCGCGCCGAGCCGCATACGCAGTGACATCACGAGTTGCTCGCGCAGCGGATCGATCGGTGGATTGGTCACTTCGGCGAAGCGCTGGCGGAAATAGCTGTACAGCGGGCGCGGCTTGTCGGACAGCACGGCCAGCGGGGTATCGTCGCCCATCGAGCCGATTGCTTCCGCGCTCTGCTCGACCATCGGCTTGAGGATGACGGTCAGTTCTTCGTGAGTGTAGCCGAAGGCAGCCTGCTGAATGACCAGAGACGAATGACCAACGCTGGATGCTGTTCGTTCGTCGTCCGTCCCGTGTCCTTCGTCATCCGTCTTCGGTCGATTGCTCATTGCCCGAAGGTTCTGCTTCACCCAGTCGCCATAGGGCTTTCGCAGCGCAAGCTCGTGCTTCACCTCTCCATCTTCGAGGAACACGCCGCGCTTCGTATCGACGGCCACCATCTGCCCCGGGCCCAGTTTGCCTTTAAGCATGATGCGCCCGTCTTCAATGGGCACTGCGCCGGCTTCCGAGGCGGCGGCGACCAGGCCATCTTCGGTCGTCAGGTAGCGGCACGGGCGCAGGCCGTTGCGATCGAGCGCCGCGCCGACGGTGCTGCCGTCGGTGAAGATCAACGCCGCCGGGCCGTCCCAGGGTTCGCTCAGGCAGGCGTGGTACTGATAGAAGTCTCGAACGCGCTCCGGCAAATCGGAGAGTTTCTCCCACGCCGGCGGAACGAGCATGGTGACGGCGTGGCGAATGTCGCGCCCACCGACCGTCAGCAGCTCGACCACGTTGTCCAGCCGCGACGAATCGCTCATCGACGAGCCGTTCACGTGCGTGACAATCACCGGGCGCAGCTCTTCGGAAGAGGTGCAGAAATCGGCGACGAGCATTGGCTCGCGCGCCTGCGTCCACCACTGGTTGCCCTGAATGGTGTTGATCTCGCCGTTGTGGCACAAGACGCGAAAGGGCTGCGCGTTTTCCCAGGTGGGCAGCGTGTTGGTGCTGTACCGCTGATGGAAGACGGCGAGCGGGACGCAGTAATCGGGGTTGCGCAAATCGGCGTAAAACGCCGGGAGCTGCGGCGCGAGGAACAGCCCTTTATAAACAATCGTGTGAGAAGAGAGCGAGGAAATGTATAAACCCAGGTTCGCCGCACGAGCATCGCGCTCGATCTGCTTGCGGGCGAGGTAGAGGCGATGCTCGAATTTGTGATGATAGATCGTGGTGTGATGATCAATGATGACCTGGAGGATGTGCGGCATTGTGGCGCGGGCGTGATCGCCGATGACATCGGGGTTGATCGGAACCGTGCGCCACGCCAGGATACCCAGGCTGTGTTGCGCCAGCGCCGATTCGATCAAGCGCGTGCACGCCTCCACCGAGTCGGGCGACATGAAGAACATGCCGACCGCCAGTCGATCCGGATCGGGAGTGCGGCCGGTGAGCCGCTCCGTCTCGCGAACAAACAGGCGACGGGGCAGGGGGGTGAGTACGCCTGCGCCGTCGCCTGTGCGCGCATCTGCATCCAGCGCGCCGCGATGCTGAAGGTTGACCAGGGATTGAAGGGCGAGACGCAAAAGGTCGTGGCTCGATCGACCGTATTGATCGGCCACGAAACCTATGCCGCATCCCCCCCGGTTAAAGCGAGGTTCGTAGGGTGAAGCTATGGGAAGCAAGGCAACCTCCCAGGTTCGGTGAGCTGTAAATCCGCGCACAAGCGGGGCCGTGTATGTTGAGTCTACGATACACGTCGGACGCTGTCGCCACCGAAGCGGGCCATTTCGCCGGCTTACCCATTTAGGCCACGCACACGAAGGCTGCCTGTGCAGACTGCCCTAATTGTGTTACTTCCTCCTCATGCAAGTGCGAGTGCGTTCAGGCTGGCTGCCTCAAGTCGCTCAAGGAGCATCTTCAGCGAGGTCTCTTGCTTCTTCAACATGCCACGATAGTCGCGGCTGTCAGTGTGACGGATCTCTGTCCGCAGATCGGAAAGGCAACCTTGCAGCATGTCGCGCAACATCTCGGCTTCCTCGGGCATCAGATGAACCTGGATCACAATTCCTCCCTTGGCTTATGGATGATGGTGGATCCGAAACCGCCCAACTTACTTGCCTGCAGGGGCCGTCGCGCCTGCCGAAATGCTCGCCCCTCGGCGATACACCACGGCGTCGGGTGCAGGTTCAAAGTCTTTCGGATAACCCTCGGCACCCATCTCCGGCATATCCAGCCCGGCCAGCTCGTCCGCGCGCGAGACGCGCAGCAGCTTCAGCGCATTCAACACTTTGAAGAAGACGTACGACGTTCCGAACACGGTCACAGCAATCGCTACGGCTTCCGCGAGCTGTGCCAGAATCTGCGTGTTGCCGCCGTACAGCAGGCCGGTCACCGGCGTTGCAATGCCGTTCCATGCCGCCGTGTCGGGATTGCCGTTGGCGAAGATACCCACGGCCAGAACTCCCCAAATGCCATTGGCGAAGTGAACCGGCACGGCCCCGACCGGATCGTCGATCTTGAGCTTCTCCAGGAGGACGGCCGCTACACATACCCATACCCCAGCCACCAGACCGATGACGACCGCTGCCCAGCTATCGACGAAAGCGCACGGCGCGGTGATGGCGACCAGCCCGGCCAGGGTACCGTTCACCGACATCGACGGATCGGGTTTCTTGGTTGGGCCGAACAACCACATGTACAGCATCGCCGACACGCCGCCGGCCGCACCCGCCAGTAATGTATTGATCGCGGCGATCACGGCCAGGTTGCGGAACGCACCGACAAAGCCGAGCGCCGAACCGGGATTGAAGCCGAACCAGCCGAAGAACAGGATGATCGTGCCAAGCACACCCAACGGGATACTGTGGCCTGGAATAGCATTGGGTGTGCCATCCTTGTTAAAGCGGCCGATGCGTGGGCCGAGGGCGATCGCGCCGGCCAACCCGATCGCGCCGCCGATCATATGCACCACCCCCGACCCGGCGAAGTCGACTGCGCCGTTGCCGAGTCCTGCGGTGCGGCCCAGGTTCGCCAGCCAGCCGCCGCCCCACACCCAGCCGCCGACCAGCGGGTAGATGAACATGCTGACCCACAAGCCCATCAGCGCGAAGCCGACGAACTTCAGCCGCTCGGCCATCGAGCCGGTGGGGATGGTCGCCGCCGTGTCCATGAAGACCATCTGGAACAGGAAGAAAGCGAGGACACCGAAGTTCGCGCCGAGACCGCCCAGCATGAACCCGCTCAGGCCCATAACGCCCGATCCGCCGATCAGCAAAGGCTTATCCAGCATCCCCGACCAGTCGCCCAGCGTGACCGGCGAGAAGGCCCATGCGCCGTGGCCGTTAATATCGGGATAGGTGAAGTTCACGCCGCCGAATTGCAGCGCGAAGCCGGTGAGCCAGTAACCCACTGCGCCGATGCAGAACACCATCATGTTCATCATCATCGTGTGAGCCACATTCTTGGAGCGGGTGAAACCGGTCTCGACCAGCGCGAACCCCGCCTGCATGAAGAAGACAAGAAAGCCGGTGATGAGTACCCACGCAACATTCAGACTTAGCGCGGCGTCGTTCGCCGTATCGGCGACCTGCTGTGGATCGGGCGGCTCCCCCTGCGCGGAGGCGACGCCGACGGCGCCGATGACCATCGATAACAGCAACACCAGCAGCACCTTGAGCAGAGCGACGGTAAATGACTTCTTCATGATGCTCTCCCCCTTAATGAGTTGATGATTTATGATTGCTGATTGCGGATTGCGGATTGAACCAATCATCAATCAGCAATCTTCAATCCATAATTGATTAGTACCAGCCAATTTGGCCCTTGAGCATTACCAACCCCGACGCTAGAACCATCGCCAACAGCGTCGGCGGAACGGCGATCAGCAGCCAGCGCTTCCAGCCGATCCGCCCGTGGTTACGCTCCATGAACGAGTAGGCCACCACGTTCGCGGACGCGCCGATCGGCGTGAAGTTGCCGCCCATGTCCACGCCCAGCGCCAGCGACCATACCATCAGCGCCAGAGCGGGCATGCCGGGAATCGACGCCAGATCGCGCAGCACGTAGCTCATCGCCAGCGCCAGCGGCACGTTGTCCACAACGCCGCTTGCCAGACCCGGCCCCCAGTGCAGCGCCATCACCAGACCCGCCGGGTTCGACGAGGTCGCGCCGGCCAGCGATTCCGCCAGCATCTCAAAAATGCGCGCCTTCTCCAGCCCGCCGATCAGCACGAATAACCCGGCGAAGAACAGGATGCTCTCTCCATCCACCTTGAGAATGACAGCCCTGCGATCGCCGCGCGGCACGGCCAGCAGTGTGAAAACTGCCGGCAGCAGGGCCGCCACCGCCGACGAGATCGGCAGGCCCGTCGCTTCTGACAGGGGGTGATGAATGACGAGCAGCGCTACCGCCGTCCCGAACCCGATCAGGCCGACGCGAGTCATCTGCGCGCGCAGGGGATCGCGGTACAGACCCTCGATCTCGCGGATGGTGCTTTCCGTCAGCGCGGCGTGCGCGTCGCGGAGCGGTCGGCGATTGACGAAGTAGAACACGATCAGCAGCGTCAGCGCGGCCAGCGCCGAGATCGGCCCGGTGTGCGTGACGAAGTCGGCAAAGTTGAAACCAAGCGTCGTGCCCAGGATGACGTTTGGCGGGTCGCCGACCAGCGTCGCCGCGCCGCCGGTGTTCGCGGCGCACACCTCGGCGACGATGAACGGAACCGGATCGATCTTGAGCAGGCGGCACAACTGCAGCGTGAGCGCCGACAGGAACAGCATCACCGTGATGCTGTCCATGAACATCGCCAGGAACGCTGCCAGCGCCAGCAGCGCGACGAACAGGTAGGTGGGGTGATAGTTCACCTTGCGCACGGCGGTCATCGCCAGCCAGGTGAAGAAGCCGGCCTCGTGCAAAATGGACACGAGAATGAACATGCCGGACAACAGGCCGAGAGTTTCCCAATTGATGTAGGTCAGTGCCTCGAGCGGGCTGAGCGCACCGAACACGATGAGCAGGCCGCCGCCGAGAAGCGCGATCCAGTGGCGCGGGAACTTCTCGCTGATGATGGCGACATAGGCAAGCGCGAAAATGATCAGGGGAATGAACATGACTGCGCTCCGCTTGGCTTGGATAAAACAAAAGACGCCCTTGGCGTAGATGCCAAGGGCGTCATGGCCCCGGACCCCGAGGAGGGTCACACACTTGATTTTCCGGACGTTTTGTCCAGGAACAGCGCGCAGTATATACAACCCCTTTACGATGAACAACCCCCAAATGGGCCATAGCGGCGGGCCATATCTAATCTCTGTCCAATCTGACCAATTGCCCGGATTGAGCATTCAGGCACATTGGACATTGATGTATTCACGCGAATCCCCCACGAGGACGTGGACGGAGAGCCGTCGAGAGGTGAAGGATCGCCAATCGTGTGCACGCAAGGTTGTCAGAGTATCCGGCCAACGCTCCCGCCGGATAAGCAATCCGGCGGCGGATTGATCACACCGCACTTGCAAATACCGCACGCCCTGCCCGAAGGGGAGCGCTTGGCGCCGGGGGCGTGCAGGCGGGGTGGGTGCAGGCGTCCGCCGCGAACCCGAATCAAGACGCGATTGCCCTGATCGTCTAACAAACCGTTGACATGACGTTTGGTTTCTGCTACAGTCTAAACGCCGTTCGTTAGTAAGTGCACAACCTTTCGTAAATCGAATACTGCCTTGGGCCGCGAAGCCTTGCAGAGCTTATGGTCTGTTCTGCAAGGCTTGTTTTTTTCAATCTTCCACCTCGAAAGGAGTCACGCCACACCATGGAAAATATCGATTCGGGCGACACCACGTGGGTGCTTGTTGCCACTGCCCTGGTCATGATGATGACCCCAGCCCTGGCCTTCTTTTACGGAGGTATGGTCCGCAAAAAGAACGTCCTCTCAACCCTCAACTTAAGCTTCATCACCATTGGGTTGATCAGCCTCCAGTGGATCGTGGTGGGTTACACTTTGGCCTTTGGGCCGAGCCTCGGCGGTCTCATTGGAGGGTTGAAGTTCTTGGGGCTGTCCGGCGTTAGCTCAGAGGCCAACCCTGACTATGCCGCGACCATTCCTCATCTCGCCTTCGCGGCCTACCAGATGATGTTCGCCATCATCACGCCGGCCCTCATCACTGGGGCATTCGTCGAACGCGTGCGCTTCAAGGCATTCTTAGTCTTCACAGTGCTGTGGGCGACCCTGGTTTATGATCCTGTAGCGCATTGGGTCTGGGGGGTGGGTGGCATCTTGCGCACCCTGGGTGCGCTGGACTTCGCCGGTGGGACCGTTGTGCATATCACCGCCGGCTTCTCCGCCCTGGCCTTTGCGATCGTGCTCGGAAAGCGTAAGTGGTTCGGGAAGGCGCCTATGGAGCCGAACAACATCCCCTTCACCGTCCTGGGGGCCGGCTTGCTGTGGATGGGTTGGTTCGGCTTCAACGGTGGAAGTGCATTGGCGGCTAACGGTCTGGCGATCAATGCGCTCGTCACGACGAACACGGCGGCCGCCTCGGCAGCCGTGACCTGGATGTTCTTGAGCTGGCGAGACAACAAGCCGAGCGTTCTGGGCATTGTCACCGGGGCCGTGGTGGGGCTTGTCGCCGTCACACCCGCAGCGGGTTTTGTAACCCCTCTGGCGGCAATCGTGATCGGCGCGGTTGCCGCACCGATTGGCTACTACGCGATCCGGTTGCGACAAAAGCTCAACCTTGACGAATCCCTGGACGTGTGGGCGTGCCACGGCATGGGCGGCACCTGGGGCGCATTGGCAACCGGCCTGTTTGCGACCAAATTAGTCAACCCGGCCGGCGCAGATGGCCTGTTCTATGGCAACCCGGCCCAACTCTTGATTCAAGCCATCGCCGTAGTCGCCGCGATCGTTTTTGCCTTCGGCGTCACCTTTGTGTTGGCCAAGCTTTTGCACAAGCTCATTGGCTTGCGGGTCAGCGATAATGAAGAGGAGGTCGGCCTGGACATCAGCGAGCACGGCGAGCAAGCCTACGCCTGAACCCGGTTCATCCAGATCATTCGCCACCAAGGAAACTGACTATGACCAAGAAAATCGAAGTCTTCTTGCGCGAGGAAAAACTCAACGATGTCAAGGAGGCACTCTACAAGATCGGGATTGTCGGCATGAATGTCACCGAGGTGCGCGGGCATGGTCGCCAGGGCGGTATTACCCTGGCCGGTCGATCAGGCTCCTACAAGGTTGATTTGCTGCCCCGTGTCCAGCTCAACATCATTCTCAGCGATCACAATGTTGAGAAGACGGTTGAGACCATTCGGCAGGCAGCTCAAACCGGCCAAATCGGCGATGGGATCATCGTCGTCTACCCGGTGGAAGAAGTAATTCGCATTCGTACCGGGGAGCGCGGGCGCGAAGCCTTAATGTACGAAGGGGATATCGACACGCGACGCGGCTCCTAAATCTCGATTGTAGCTCAAGGGGCAAGTGCGTGATCCGGTGAGTCATCGACAACATGACCAATTTCCTTCATCGAATATTTTGTCATGTTGACCGTTGCTCTCTGCCTCCAACCCTTATAGAATGTGTGCCAATCTGGAGACTCAATAGATGAGCACCTTGTTTCTTAGTGTAAAACCGTGCATGTGTATCGGATGGGGGACCGCTGTGCCCCGTCCGGTTCGTGCGGCGCTCGCAAGTAGTCGGCACACAGACTGACGGTTCAGTATAACGGCTCCCCCGTTGCTATCCGACGTGGGGAGCGTTCGTCTGAGACTGAAAGCCCAGGAGATCGCTCCTGGGCTTTTTATTTTCACGAGGACGCGGATGAACACGAATTTCCACGGATCAGCTGCCCAATCTGTGTTCATCAGTGCCCATCCGTGTGCCATCAAGAGGGGGACAATATGAAAGCCAGCAACGGGTTATGGAGAGAACGACTGCTCGAGACAATGCCGCCCGACCTCGCTGAGGAAGTGGATATCTACGAGACTGAGCTCGAATTACGCCGGAAGGGCAAGATTGACGAGAAGTTGATCGCCGAGACGCGCCTGCGGCGCGGCGTGTACGGGCAACGCTACGACAACGGGCAGCGCTGGGATGGCCGCCAGATTCAGCAGTTGCGTTACCCGTCGGGTGAACTGACCAAAGGGTCGAACACCGTGTGGGACGCGCCCGGTATGCAGCGGATCAAAATTCCCTTCGGTGGGCTGAACGCGCGGCAGTTGGAAGTGATGGCGGAGCTGGCGGAAGAGTATTCCGATGGCATCACGCACGTCACCACGCGCCAGGACTTTCAACTCCATTTCGTCCACATCGACGACACACCCTCGTTGATGCGCCGCCTGGCCGCTGTCAGCATCACCACGCGCGAAGCGTGCGGCAACGTCGTGCGCAACGTGACCGCGTGCCCATTTGCCGGCGTATGCCCCGACGAAACCTTCGACGTGACGCCTTACGCGCACGCCTGCGCGCGATTCCTGCTCGGACATCCCGACACGCAGGATTTCGGGCGCAAGTTCAAGATCGCCTTTTCGGGCTGTAAGCAGCACGCCTGCGCGCTCGTCAACATGCACGACATGGGCGCGATCGCCGTGAAGCGCGTCGAAGACGGGCAGGAGCGGCGCGGCTTCGAGCTGTACGTCGGGGGTGGGTTAGGCTCGGTTCCACATCAGGCCAAGTTGCTGGATGCTTTTGTGCCCGAAGAAGAACTGCTACCGATCGCACAGGCCATCTCGCGCGTGTTTGCCCGCCTGGGCGAGAAGAAAAATCGCAATCGCGCCCGCATCAAGTTCCTTGTCGCGCAGCTCGGCATCGCGGAGTTCAAGCGACTGGTGTTGGAGGAGCGCGCAACGCTTCGCGTGCCGCCCGATCCGGCCTGGCGGGCGTATCTCGATCACCTGGACGCGGACGACGAAACGCCGCTGCGCGCTGCCGCTTCGCTCAACGGCGCGAATCGGCCCGAAGGACTCGAGGCGTGGACGAAGACCAACGTCTACTGGCAGAAGCAGCCCGGCTATGCAACCGTCACCGTCACCCTGCCGCTAGGCGACATCACCGCGACGCAGCTGCGCGGCCTGGCCGACATCGCCCGCCGCTTCACGCGCGAAACGATTCGCACCACGGTCGAGCAGAACATCGTCATCCGCTGGGTGAGCGAAGCCGATCTCCCCGAAGTCTACGCCGCGCTTAAAGCGATCGGGCTTGGGCAGCCCGGCGCAGGCACCATCGTCGACGTGACGGCCTGCCCCGGCACGGACACCTGCAAGCTCGGCATCGCCTCCTCGCGCGGTCTGGCCGGCGAGCTTAGCCAGCGCCTGGCCGAGCGCAGCCACACGCTCGACGAGGCGATTCAAGGCTTGCGCGTCAAGGTCAGCGGCTGCTTCAACTCGTGCGGGCAGCACCACGTAGCCGATCTGGGTTTCTACGGCGTCAGCCGGCACGTCGGCGGCTACACCGTCCCGCACTTTCAGGTCGTGCTGGGCGGGCAATGGCGCGAGAACGCCGGATCGTATGGGCTGCCGATGGGCGCGATCCCGGCCAAAAACATCCCCGAAGCCGTCATGCGCATCACGGGCCGCTATGTGTCAGATCGATTGAAGGGCGAACCCTTCCAGGCGTTCATCAAGCGGATCGGCAAGGTCGAAATCAAAAACATGCTCGACGACCTGACGCGCGTGCCGCCGCACGACGAAGACCCTTCGTATTACACCGATTGGCACGACGCGCGCGAATTCACCATCGGCGACATGGGCGTCGGTGAGTGCGCAGGCGAGGTGGTGTCGCGCATCGAGTTCGACTTGGTCGCCGCCGAGCGCCAGGTGTTCGAAGCACAAGTGCTGCTGGAGAAGGGTGACGCTCAGAAAGCCGGAGAGACGGCCTACCTGTCGATGCTTCAAGCGGCGAAGGCGCTGGTCAAGGAGCAATTCTACGACGTGCCGGACGATCGCGATCACATCCTGGACGAGTTCCGTGCGCGCTTCTACGACACCAAGCTGTTCTTCGATCCGTATGCCGGCGGCAAGTTCGGGCAATATCTCTTCCGCGCGCACGAGCGGGCCGCCGAGCCCTACACGCCGGAAGAGGCGCACCAGCGCATCGAAGAGGCGCAACTCGTCGTCGAGGCGGCGTACAGTTGCTACGCGCGGATGCAGGCGACGAAGGCGTTGAGTAAAGCGTAAAACGTAATTGCATTTCACGTTTTACGCGCGACGGGGAGGAGCATAATGGACCTTCAGCACGTCAACATCAAGTTCTTCGCCGAGGCTCCTGAAGCCGTTGACCTGTCGAGCTTCATCGGCATATTTAATGGCTGGATTCAAGAGCAGTTCGGTGGCGCGTTGCTCATCGACGTGGCCGATTACCGGCACGTCGTCGACGGGCCGGGCGTGGTGCTGATCGGGCACGCGGCCAACTACAGTCTGGATAACGCGGACCGCCGGTTGGGCTTGCTGTACAACCGCAAGGCGCACATCGACGGGACCGTGCAGGACAAGCTCGCCCAGGTAGTGCGCGTGGCACTCCTGGCATGTCGCCGGCTCGAAGAAGAACACGGCCTGAAATTCGGCGGGCAAGAGGTGCAGCTGACCGTCAACGATCGGTTGCTCGCGCCGAACACCGACGAGACTTTCCAGGCGCTCGCGCCCGAACTTCGTGCGTTCTTTGATCACTTGTATGGCGGGGCCGAATTCACGCTGAGGCGTAACTCGGACCCGCGCGAGCGATTCACGGTGGACGTGATGGCGGTGGGAAGTTTCGGCGTGCCTGCGCTGTTGAAGAATCTGGCCTCATCCCCCGACCCCCTTCTCCTCTCCGGCGCGGAGAGAAGAAGGGGGCAGGGGGTTGAGGAGAGGAATTTCAGATGACCGGCATCGTGTACATCGTCGGGGCCGGGCCAGGCGATCCGGGTCTGATCACCGTGAAAGGCCTGGACTGCCTGCGTCGGGCCGACGTGGTGCTCTTCGATCGATTAGCCGATCGGCGACTGCTCGACGAGGCACGGGGCGACGCCGAGCTGATCGACGTCGGCAAAGAACCGGCTCGCCACCGCCGCCCGCAATCTGAAATCAATGCGTTGCTTATCGTGAAGGCGAGGGAAGACAAGACCGTCGTGCGCTTGAAGGGGGGCGACCCGTTCGTCTTCGGGCGAGGCGGCGAGGAGTGCGAAGCGCTGGCCGAGGCCGGCATCCCGTTCGAGGTGGTCCCCGGTGTGAGCAGTGCGATCGCCGTTCCGGCTTACGCCGGAATCCCCGTGACGCATCGCGAGATGGCTCGCTCGTTCACGGTGATCACGGGCCATACCTGCGAGGCTCAGAAGTCGGAATCCGGCCAGGGGCCGGATTGGACCTCGCTGCCGCGCACCGGGACGCTCGTCTTTCTTATGGGTGTCGGCCACCTACCAGAGATTGCCCGCCGGTTGGCGGCGCACGGCTGCTCGCCCGATACACCTGTTGCAGTCATCCATCGGGGAACAACCCCGGCGCAGCGCGTCGTCGAGGGCACGCTGGCCGACATTGCGGAAAGGGCTGGCGGAATCCAAGCGCCGGCCACGCTCGTCGTCGGCGACGTTGTCCACCTGCGCGGGAAACTCGATTGGTTCCACGCCGGACGCGAGACCGTCTCTACCGACCCGGACGAATCCTTCCTCACGTTGGAGACGCGATGACTGTGCAGACCGATGAGGTGGCGTTCGTCGAAACGCTTGGTGTGCTGGAGTGGACGCCGAGGGCGCTGAAGGCCGTCGGCGATCTGCTCGAGGGCCGCTCGCCGGAAGAGGTTCTGCGGTGGGGATTGGACGCCTTCGCGCCGGAGATTGCTATGGCGACCGGCTTCGGCCCTGAGGGCGTCGTGTTGATGCATTATCTCTCGCAGATCGCGCCCGAGACGACCGTGTTCTATCTCGATACCGATCTGCTGTTCCCCGATACCTACCTGCTGCGCGACGAACTCGAAGCGCGATTGGGCCTGCGCTTCACTCGCGTTCATTCCGGCCTGCCGCTCGAGGCGCAGGCCGAAGCGCACGGGCCGGAGCTGTGGGCACGTGATCCCGACCTGTGTTGCCGGCTGCGCAAGGTCGAGCCGCTGCGCCGCTTCCTGGCCGACAAGTGCGCCTGGATCACCGGCATCCGCCGCGATCAGACGCGCGCGCGCGCCAACGCCGGCATCGTCGAGTGGGATCGCGTCAACGGTCTGGTGAAGATCAATCCGCTGGCGGGCTGGACTGCGGAGCAGGTGTGGGCTTACATCCACGCGCACGACTTGCCGTTCAACCGCCTGCACGCGATGGGGTATCCCAGCATCGGCTGCTGGCCGTGCACGCGCCCGGCCGCGCCCGGCGAAAACCCGCGCTCGGGCCGCTGGGCCGGTTTCGCCAAGACCGAGTGCGGTCTGCACTGGCCGACGCGGAAATAGTTTCACCGCAGAGGCGCAGAGAGCGCTGAAAAAGAAATATCTCTGTGTCCTCTGCGTCTCGGCGGTGCATTGTCGACATGCGTTTCTATCCGATCTCTCTCAACCTGCAAGGCCGCAAGGGGGTCGTCATCGGTGGCGGCGCGATCGCCGAAGGCAAGGTGCAGGGCTTGTTGGAAGCCGAGGCGAACCTCACCGTCATCTCGCCTGAGCTCACCCGGCGATTAAAGGCGCTGGCAGCCGAAGGGAAGATCGCGCACATCAATCGCACCTACCAACCCGGCGACCTGGCTGGCGCGTTTCTGGCGATCAGCGCCACGGACGATCGCGCCGTGAACGAGCAGGTCTGCTGGGAAGCGGCTGAACGCGACGTGCTGATCAACGTCGTGGACGATCCGTCGCATTGCACATTTATCGCGCCGTCGATCGTGCGCAAAGGCGACTTGACGATTGCCATCTCCACGGGCGGCAAAGCGCCGGCGCTGGCCGTGCGTCTGGGCGAGTGGCTGGAGCAGATGGTCGGCCAGGAGCACGCTCGCTTTTTAGAGCTGGCCGGAGCGTTGCGCGGGCCGCTCGCCGCGCGTTACCCCGACTTCGAACAACGCAAGGCGTTGTGGTATGACCTTGTCGATTCCGGGGTGCTCGATCTGCTGCGGCGAGGAGAAGAGGACGAAGCCCGGCAGCGCATCACCGAGATCATCGGATTTGCGCCCGAATAGCCGAAATCTGCCGCAGAGCACGCGGAGAGCGCAGAGTTATGGTTCTTCAGTGTGTTGGCCTGTCACATCGCACCGCACCGGTCTCGCTGCGCGAGCGACTTCACGTACCGGCCTCGGCGCTCGATACGGCGCTCGCCCCGCGTGCCGGACTTGAGGAGCATGCCATCCTCTCGACGTGCAATCGATTGGAAATCTACGCCGTCGCTCAATCGGACGGCTTCGATTCCTTCGTCGAATTGATCGAGGAAACGACCGGAGCGTCTCGCGCCGAGTTCGCGCCGCACCTGTATCACTACACCGGGACAGAAGTCGTCACCCACCTCTGCCGAGTCGCCGCCGGACTCGACTCGATGATACTCGGCGAGCCGCAGATACTGGGTCAGGTGACGCGCGCATACCAGGCGGCCTTGCGCGCGGGCGCGGCCGGACCTGCCTTGTCGGCGCTGTTCCGCACTGCGATTCACGCCGGCAAGCGCGCCCGCGCCGAGACGGCGATCAGCCGCAACCCGGCGAGCGTGAGCGCGGTCGCGGTGAGACTGGCGCAAGGGGTGGTCAGTGATCTGGCGGCGGCACACGTGTTGATCGTCGGCGCAGGCGAGATGGCCGAGCTGGCGCTCGAAGCCCTGCGCGCTCGCGGCGCGGCGGACATCAGTGTGCTCAATCGGACGTTTGACCGCGCCGAGCAGTTGGCTCAGCGCTGGGGGGCGCGCGCGTTGACACTCGATCGGCTGGCCGAGGCGCTATCCACAGCGGACATCGTCATCACCTCGTCAGGCGCACCGCACATGATGATTTCGCCCCAGGCTGTTCGCACCGCCATCGCGAGCCGCCCGGATCGCCCCTTGGTCTTTATCGACATCGCTGTGCCGCGCAACGTCCACCCGGGCGCGGCGCGCCTCCCGAACGTTCACTGTTTCAACATCGACGATCTGCACTCGCATCTCGACGAAGCGGTTGCCGATCGCGGGCGCGAAGTCCCGCGCGTCGAAGCCATCCTCGCCGAAGAAGTGACAGCCTTTGAAGCGTGGTGGCAGGGGCGGGAGGTCACGCCGGTGATCGCCCGATTGCACGCCAAGGCCGATGCGATTCGCCGCGCCGAGGTCGAAAAGGCGCTGCGCCACTTGCCGCAACTCGGCGCGGCGGAGCGGTGGCGCATCGAAGCGCTGACCGAGTCGCTCGTCAACAAACTGCTGCACGATCCGACACGATGCCTGAAGGCCGAAGCCGATCGCGGACACGCTGCCGAATATGCCGCGATGATTCGCCATCTGTTCGCGTTGAGCGGGTGACCGGAGAATTGCCCTGGGACAATTTCTGCCCGCGAATCTTCGCAAATCCATTCGCGTTCATTCGTGTAGATTCGCGGATCGAACTTCAGTTGCGGCAGGAGGCCCCACTGTGCTTGTGTCGATTCCTACCCATCTTTCCACACTCACCTTCGGCACGCGACCCTCGGCCCTGGCGCGCTGGCAGACGCAATGGGTCGTCGATCGGCTGCGCGCGGCGTGGCCCGGCCTGGACTGCCGGATCGCGGAGTTCGTCACTTCGGGCGATCGCGATCCCCATACGCCTCTGCCGGAGATCGGCGGCAAGGGGCTTTTCACTGAAGAGCTCGAGAGTGCGCTGCGCAGCGGCGAGATCGATATCGCTGTGCATTCGCTCAAGGACTTGCCTGTCGAAGACGCGCCTGGCCTGGCGCTCGGTGCGATTGGCGAGCGCGCGGACGCGCGCGACGTGTGGGTGTCACGCGATGGCTGGACGCTCGCTACACTGCCTCGGGGCGCGCGCGTGGGCACGTGCAGCCCGCGCCGCACCGCGCAGATACTTGCCGCCCGACCCGATCTCACGATCCTCCCGCTGCGCGGCAACGTCGATCTTCGCATTCAGAAAGCGATGCGCGGCGACTACGCTGCTATCGTCCTGGCCGCCGCAGGCGTGCTGCGACTCGGCATGAGCGAGTGCATTTCCGATTACCTGCCGCTCGAGATCATGCTGCCCGCGCCGGGACAGGGAGCGCTCGCCGTGCAGTGCCGCGCCGGCGATCGGGCGACACGTGACTTGCTCGCCGCGATCGACGATGCCGCCACGCGCGCCGCCGTTACCGCCGAGCGCGTCTTCCTGCTCGCCCTCGGCGGCGGTTGCTCTGCACCAATAGCGGCTTATGCGGAATGGAGAATGCAGAATGCGGAATGCAGAATGATAGGCCTCGTCGCCTCACTTGACGGTCGCCGTCTGATCCGCGTGCGCGGTGCGGGAACCGATCCCGAATCGCTGGGTCGGGACTTGGCGCACCAGGCCCTGGCGCAGGGCGCGGGGGAATTGCTGACATGAAGCCGCTCAAAGGCAGGCGCATTCTCGTCACGCGGCCTCGCGCCCAGGCAGTGAGTCTCTGCGAGCGACTTGCCGCGCTTGGCGGAGAATCGATTGTGCTGCCAACGCTTGAAATCGCGCCGCTCGAAGACACATCGCTGCTGGACCGAGCCATCAATCAACTCACAAACTATCACTGGGTCATTTTCACCAGCGTCAACGGCGTGGCTGCGCTGTGGGATCGGCTTGAAGCGATGAGGAAGGACACGCGGGTTTTCGATAGTGTTCGTGTGGCGGCGATTGGCCCGGCGACCGCGCGAGCGCTGGAAATGCGGAACGTGCGTGCGCGTTTCGTCCCCAGCGAGTACATCGCGGAGGCGATTGCCGCCGGCATCGGCGACGTGCGCGGCTGCCGGATTCTCCTCCCGCGCGCCGACATCGCCCGCGAGACGCTCGCCGTCGAGCTGGAACGGCGCGGTGCGATCGTGGACTCGATCGCTGCTTACCGCACACTGCCCGCTCCGCTCGATCCGAATAGCCTGGCCGAACTTCGACGCGGTGTCGATGCCATTCTCTTCACCAGCTCGTCCACCGTGCGAAGTCTTGTCGAACAGGTAGGGCGGGACGACCTTTCACCACTCACCGTGATGGCCTGCATCGGCCCGGTCACGGCTCAGACTGCGCGCGACCTCGGCCTGGCGGTCGATGTCGTCGCGAAGGAACACACGATCAACGGCCTTGTCACGGCCCTCGTCGGATATTTCAGCGAATTATACTCGACGCGGGAACAATCTGCGGTTTTGCTCACCGACCGCGTCCTCGCGGTCGATCAGGATAGACGCCCGCGTGGACGCGGGCTTTGAGCAGCAAAAGGCGCAACTTGTGACCGCGCGCAGTATAACCACGGCGCCACTGAGGATTCAACACGGGGGTGTCTCCGTGTTTCTGTGCCTCCGTAGTTTCGGAGTTTCGATATGACCACCCGCCATCCGCCATCCGCCATCCGAACTCCGCAATCGATCCGCCCGCGCCGGCTGCGCCTCTCGCCGCAGATTCGATCGATGGTGCGTGAGACGCACGTCACGCCGGACGATCTCATTTATCCGCTGTTCGTCACGCACGGGCGCGGCGTGCGGCGCGAGATCCGATCGATGCCCGGCGTGTACCAATGGTCGGTCGATCAACTCGCCCACGAGGTGGAATCCATCGCGCAGCTCGACATCCCCGCCGTCATCCTGTTCGGCATCCCGGCGGAGAAAGACCCGATCGGCCTGGAGAACTTCGCACACGCTGGCATCGTCCAGCGGGCCGTGCGCGCGATCAAGGATGCCGCGCCAGACCTGATCGTGATCACCGACGTATGCCTGTGCGAGTACACCGATCACGGTCACTGCGGCGTGTTGAACTCCGGCGACGGATCGCGGCCGCAGCCGCACTTGCCTGAAGGCTATGTGCTGAACGATGAAACGCTGGACGTGCTGGCGCAGGTCGCCGTATCGCACGCCGAGGCCGGGGCCGACATCGTCGCGCCGTCGGGCATGATCGACGGGATGGTGGCCGCCATTCGATCTGCGCTCGACGCGCAGCATTTCGCGCACATCCCGATCCTGTCGTATTCGACGAAGTACGCCTCGAGTTTCTACGGCCCGTTCCGCGAGGCGGCGCAAGGCGCGCCGAAGTTCGGCGATCGCCGGACGCATCAAATGGACCCGGCCAACGCGCGCGAGGCGCTGCGCGAGACCGCGCTTGACGTGGCCGAAGGCGCAGACCTGTTGATGGTCAAACCGGCGCTGGCCTACCTCGACATCATCCGCCAGACGCGCGAGCATTTCCCCGAACTTCCACTCGTCGCTTATAACGTGAGCGGCGAATACGCCATGCTCAAAGCCGCCGCCGCCAACGGCTGGCTCGACGAGCCGCGCGCCGTGCTGGAGGTGCTCACTGGCATCAAGCGCGCAGGCGCGGACTTGATCATCACGTATCACGCCAAAGACGCGGCAGGTTGGATGAGGTGATTTCGGATTGTGGATTGTGGATTGCTGATTGTTGATTGATCAATCATCAATCAGCAATTATACTGCGCGCGGTCATAAGTTGCGCTTTTTGCTGCTCAAAGCCCGCGTCCACGCGGGCGTTTATCCTGATCGGCCG
The DNA here is from genome assembly GCA_036514635.1 of Anaerolineae bacterium. GTDB lineage: Bacteria > Chloroflexota > Anaerolineae > Fen-1058 > Fen-1058 > DASSFZ01. Next base: position 29,835 of record DATBWU010000131.1, read on the forward strand.
CGAGGACGCGGTCGGTGAGCAAAACCGTAGATGGTTCCCGCGCCGAATATATCAATCCTGTGAACACACAACACTCGCAGCATCTCTTCGAAGAAGCCCAGGCGCTTCTGCCCGGCGGCGTTGATTCGCCCGTCCGCGCGTTCCGCGCTGTGGGCGGCCAGCCGCTGTTCATCGATCGGGCTGAGGGCGCGTATCTTTACGATGTGGACGGCAACCGCTACGTCGACTACGTGCTGTCGTGGGGACCGCTGATCCTGGGGCATGCGCACCCGCGCGTGGTCGCCGCCCTCGCCGAGGCCGCCGCGCGCGGCACGAGTTACGGCGCGCCCAGCCCACTCGAGCTTGAGCTGGCGAAGTCGATCCGGCGCTTCATGCCGGGCATCCAGATGATCCGCTTCGTCAATTCCGGCACCGAAGCGACGATGTCCGCGCTGCGGCTGGCGCGAGCCTTCACCGGGCGCGACAAAATCATCAAGTTCGAAGGCGGATACCACGGTCACGCCGATCTGCTGCTGGTGCAGGCCGGCTCCGGCGTCGCGACGCTTGGCCTGCCCGATTCGCCCGGCGTGCCGCGCGCCGCCGTCGCCGATACGCTCGTCGCACCGTACAACGATCGGCCCGCCGTGGCGCGGTTCTTCGAGCAGTTTCCGCGCGATATCGCGGCGGTGATCGTCGAGCCGGTCGCGGGCAACATGGGCGTCGTCCCGCCCGTCGAAGGCTTCCTGCACGGCCTGCGTGATCTGACCGCCGCGCACGGTGCGTTGCTCATCTTCGATGAAGTGATGACGGGCTTTCGCGTTCATCCCGGCGGCGCGCAGGCGCTGTACGGCATCACGCCGGACCTGACGACGTTGGGGAAGGTGATCGGCGGCGGCCTGCCGGTGGGCGCTTATGGCGGTCGCCGCGACGTGATGCAGCTGGTCGCCCCGGCAGGGCCGATGTATCAGGCCGGGACGCTCGCCGGGAATCCGTTGGCGATGACCGCCGGGATCGAGACGCTGCGCGAGTTGCAGAAGCCGGGAGTGTGGGACTCGCTGGAATCGCGCTCGGCCCGATTGGCGGATGGCCTGCGCGCCGAAGCCGCACGAGCCGGCGTGCCGATCGTCGTTCAGCGCGTGGGGACGATGTTCACCGTGTTCTTCTGCGACAGGCCGGTGACGAACTGGTCGATGGCGAAAGCGGCCGACACGGCCAAGTTCGCCGCGTTCTTCCGGGCGATGCTGGAGCGGAGTGTGTATCTCGCGCCGTCGCAGTTCGAAGCGGGATTCCTTTCCACTGCGCACGGCGAAGCCGAACTGGACGCGACGTTAGCTGCCACTGAAGAGGCGTTGAAGATACTTTGACTTCACTCAGACTTCCGAAGTCTTCGGCTCAAGGCGGACGATCAGCCCGCCGTTTGGGTCGCCGGATTGATCATCCGGCGCGAGCAAATGAAGTCCGCTCATGTATCGAACAAGTGCTGGAGCACTGCTCATAGCCCGCGTCCTCGCGGGCTATGAGCAGTGCTCCAGCACTTGTTCTGGACATGAGCCATGAAGTCTCTGCGCTCTCTGCGTGCTCTGTGGTGAAATCTTTGCACAGGAAGCAAAGGCTTCAGGGGTGAGGTTCTATTGAGCCGCCCTGAAGTGCGTCTGCAAACTCCTCACCTCGAGGTCTTGGGCCTTCAAGGCCGTGATGCCGTTGACTGCCGCCGCCGCCGCGCTGAGCGTGGTGAGCAGCGCCACGTTGTGCCACACCGCCGCCGCGCGCATCACCTGCGTATCGTCGTGCGCGCCCGCGCCCAGCGGCGTATTGACGATCAGTTGCAGCTCGCCATGCTCGATCATGTCTCGAATATTCGGCGCACCCTCGCTGAACTTGTTCACCGCCGTCACCGGCAAGCCCGCGCGCGACAACCATTCGGCGGTGCCTTTCGTCGCGTAGAGTGTGAAGCCCAACCGATGCAGGTCGCGCGCGATCTTCAGCGCCGCGCCCTTGTCGAAGTCGTTGACGGTGATCAGCGCCGCGCCCGATAGCGGCAGCGGCGTCCCCGCCGCCAACTCCGCTTTGGCGAAGGCGTGGCCGAAGTGCGACGCATGCCCCATCACCTCGCCGGTCGATCGCATCTCCGGCCCCAGGCGGTACTCCGCGCCGGGGAACTTCTTGAACGGCAGCACGGCCTCTTTGACGAAAAACCCATCGACTCTCGGCGTCTCGACGAACCCCAGCTCGGCCAGCGTCTTGCCGGCCATCACCTGCGCGGCCAGCTTCGCGATCGGCACGCCGGTGGCCTTGCTGACGAACGGCACGGTTCGCGACGCGCGCGGGTTCACTTCCAGCACGTAGACGATGTCGTCCTTGATCGCGAACTGCACGTTCATCAGCCCTTTCACCTTCAGCGCCAGGCCCAGCCGCTGCGTGTAGTCTTCGATGATGTGCAGGTGATAATTGGAGATTTTGTACGGCGGCAGGACGCACGCGCTGTCGCCGGAGTGGACGCCCGCTTCTTCGATGTGTTGCAGCACGCCCGCAATGACGACGCGCTCGCCGTCGCCGATCGCATCCACATCCACCTCGAACGCATCTTCGAGATAGTGGTCGATCAACACGGGGCCGTCGAGTGAGACCGTCGCCGCCTCGGCCAGATACTTGGCGAGGGTCGCGTCGTCGTAGGCGATCTCCATCGCCCGGCCGCCCAGCACGTACGAGGGGCGCACCAGCACCGGGTAGCCGATGCGCGCCGCAACGCGCCGGGCCGCGTCGAACGATTGCGCGGTTCCCCATTCGGGGTGTGGGATATCCAGGTCGCGCAGCAATTGCCCGAAGCGCACGCGGTCTTCGGCCAGGTCGATCGAATCGGGCGAAGTGCCCCAGATGGAAGGATGAGGGATGAGGGATGAAGGATGAAGTTGCGAAGCGTCTTCTAGCTTCATCCCTCCGCCCTCCGCCCTCATCCTTTCTAGTGCTTCGTGGAGCGGTTTCGCCAGATTGATGGGCGTCTGCCCGCCGAACTGGACGATCACGCCTTCGGGTTGTTCCTCGTCGATCACGTTCAGCACGTCTTCGAGCGTCAGTGGCTCGAAGTACAGCCGGTCGGCGGTGTCGTAATCGGTGCTCACCGTCTCCGGGTTGCAGTTGATCATGATCGTCTCGTAGCCGAGCTGCTTCAGCGCGAAGCACGCCTGCACGCAGCAGTAATCGAACTCGATGCCCTGCCCGATGCGGTTCGGCCCGCCTCCCAAGATGACGACCTTGCGATTCGCCGTCGGCGCGGCTTCGTCGTGCGACTCGTAGGTCGAGTACAGGTACGGCGTGAAGGCTTCGAACTCGGCCGCGCAAGTATCGACGCGATAGTAGACGGGTTTGATGCCAAGTGCGAGGCGCTTCGACCTCACCCCCTTCGTCCCCTCTCCCATTGGGAGAGAGGGATAGGGGGTGAGGTTATCGGCGATTTGTGCGTCGGAGAAGCCCATGCGCTTGGCGCGGCGCAAGACATCGCGCGGCAGCGTGTCCAACGAGTGTTCTCGGAGTTCCTGTTCAACCTCGATTATCTTCGCCATCTGTGCGACGAACCACGGATCGAACCGGGTCTGCCGGGCAATCTCATCGGGACTCTCGCCGCTGCGCAAGGCCGTCAGCACCCAGAACAGGCGTTGCGCAGTGGGCACGCCGAGCCTTAACCCCTTCTCCTGAACGCTCTCAGAGGAAGATGGCCGAGGGGGTGAGGTCTCCAATCCTCTCATCGCTTTATTCAACGCCTCGGGGAACGTCCGCCCGATCGCCATCACCTCACCGACCGACTTCATCTGTGGGCCGAGCGTGGCATCTGCGCCGGGGAACTTCTCGAAGTTCCAGCGCGGAATCTTGACGACGCAGTAATCGATGCTCGGCTCGAACGACGCGGGCGTGACGCGCGTGATGTCGTTGGGAATCTCGTCGAGCGTGTAACCCACGGCGAGCAGCGCCGCGATCTTGGCGATGGGGAAGCCGGTCGCCTTGGAGGCCAGCGCCGACGATCGGCTGACACGCGGATTCATCTCGATGACCAGCGTCTCGCCGTTGTTGGGATTCACCGCGAACTGCACGTTCGATCCGCCGGTCTCGACGCCGACCGTGTTCATCACGACGCGGGCCATGTCGCGCAGGCGTTGATATTCGCGGTCGGTCAACGTCTGCGCCGGAGCGATCGTGATACTGTCGCCGGTGTGCACGCCCATCGGGTCGAGGTTTTCAATCGAGCACACCACGACGAAGTTATCGACGCGATCGCGCATCACTTCCAGCTCGTATTCCTTCCAGCCGATCACCGATTGCTCGATCAGCACTTCGTGCACCGGCGATTCGCGCAGGCCGTGATCGACCAGGAGCCGAAATTCCTCCAGCGAGTGGGCGATGCCCGCGCCCGATCCGCCCAGCGTGAACGAGGGGCGAATCAGGCAAGGGAAGCCGACCTGCGCCGCGATGGCCTCGGCTTCGGCCAGCGACCCGGCCAGGCCCGAAGCAGGAACGGACAGGCCGGCGGATATCATCGCTTCTTTGAACTTCAATCGATCTTCGGCCAGGTCGATCGCGCGCGTCTGCGCGCCGATGAGCTGAACGCCAAATTTCTCCAGCACGCCCGCGCGGTGCAAGTCCATCGCCAGGTTCAACCCGGTCTGCCCGCCGACGGTCGGCAGCACGGCGTCGGGCCGCTCCACGTCGATGATCTTCTCGACAATATCCACCGTCAGCGGCTCGATGTACGTGGCATCGGCGAATTCGGGATCGGTCATGATCGTCGCGGGATTGGAATTCACCAGGACGATGCGATAGCCTTCGCGGCGCAGCGCCTTGCACGCCTGCACACCGGAATAATCGAACTCGCACGCCTGGCCGATGACGATCGGGCCGGAGCCGAGGATGAGGATAGTGTGGATGTCGGTACGCTTAGGCATTTGGGATTGATGATTTCGGATTGCGGATTGATGATTGCGGATTGTTCTCAATCAACAATCGACAATCATCAATCATCAATATAGATTGGCTTCGATCAAGTACTCGACGATGACCACGTCGCGCCAGCGGCCGTCGAGCTTGCCGTGCTTGTGATACACGCCGACTTCGCGGACGCCGAGGCTGTGCAGCAGCGCGCGGCTGGCCGCGTTGTCCACGAACACGCGCGACAGCAGTTTCCAGAATCCATGCGCTTCGGCCTCTCGAAGCAAAGCCTCCATCGCCCGGCGGCCCGCGCCGCGCCTGCGGGCCTCTCGCGCCACGTACACGGAAAACTCGGCGATCCCGGAATAGCACTCGCGTGGCCGGTAGGTTGATGTGGCTGCGAACGCAATCACTTCGCCCGCTTCTTCCACGACGACGATCGGATGAACGCCGTCGAACCAGGCCAGCACGTCGTCGGCCGAGCGCGGCTGCGTCTCGAATGTCGCAATCCGGCCGGCGATGCCCCGGTTATAAATGCGAGCGATGGCCGCCGCGTCCGCAGAGGTAGCGGGACGAGCGTTCATGCGTCACCCTTGCGTGAGTTCTGAATGCTCGCCGACCGCGTCCCTGCGGTCAGCACGCCCGCGAGGACGCGGGCTTTGAGCAAATGTGACACTGTCAAGATAATCACCAGATGCGTCAACCTTGCATGAGTTCGATGAACTGGTCGAACAGATACAGCGCGTCGTGCGGGCCGGGTGAAGCCTCCGGGTGATACTGCACGCCGAAGGCGCGCAGGGACGGCGCTCGCAGCCCTTCCACACAGCCGTCGTTCAGATTGACGTGCGTGACTTCGACGCCGGCCGGCAGGCTTTCGGCGCGGACGGCGAAGCCGTGATTGTGGCTGGAGATTTCGACGTGCCCCGTCGGCAAATGCTTCACCGGCTGATTGCCGCCGCGATGCCCGAACTTGAGTTTGTACGTCTGCCCGCCCAACGCCAGGCCGAGTAGTTGATGGCCGAGACAGATGCCGAAGATCGGCACGCGGCCCAACAGTTGCTTGATGCTCTCGATGCCATAGGTCACGGCGGCGGGATCGCCAGGCCCGTTGGACAGAAACACACCGTCGGGCTTCATCGCCAGCACATCCGAAGCCGGCGTCTGGGCCGGGACGATCGTCACGCGGCAATCGTGCGCGGCCAACTGGCGCAGGATGTTGCGCTTGATGCCGTAGTCGTAGGCGATGACGTGGAATTTGGAGGCTGGGGGTTGGAGATTGGAGGTTGGAGGTTGGAGATTGGAGGTTGGAGGTTGGAGGTTGGAGGTTGGAGATTGGAGGTTGGAATCTAACTTCCATCCTCCAACTTCCAACTTCCAACTTCCATCCTCTAAGATCCAATGATACGGCTCGGCGCAGGTGACTTCTTTTGCCAGGTCGAGGCCGTTCATGTCCGGCGCGGCGCGGGCCAGCGCGATCAGCCGATCCGGATCGGTGTTCACGCTGGAGAGCGCGGCATTCTGCGCGCCAACCGTGCGAATGTGCCGGACGAGCGCGCGGGTGTCCACGTCGGTGATGCCGGCGATGCCGCGCTCGCACAAATACTCGTCGAGCGTCTTCGAGGCGCGCCAGTTGCTGGCGATGGGACTGGCCTCGCGCACGACGAAGCCGGCCACCCACGAGCGATCCGATTCGTCGTCCTCGCCGTTCGCGCCGTAGTTGCCGATGTGCGGCTGCGTCATCACGACGATCTGGCCGTGATACGATGGATCCGTCAGGATTTCCTGATAACCGGTGATGCTCGTGTTGAACACAACCTCGCCCGTGCGCTCGCCGATCGCGCCGAAGGCAAAGCCGGGCCAGAGAGTCCCGTCAGCGAGGGCGAGCAGAGCAGGGGGATTGGCGATTGGCGATTGGCGATTGATGATTGCTGATTGATGATTGGCGATTGATGATTGCTGATGGTCGATTGGATTCATGCTAGTGTCAGTTGCCACTGATTGACTGTTCACTGCTCACTGTTCACTGCTCACTGTTCACTGCTTATCCCGTGTTCCTCAATCCGGCGGCGATGCCGTTGATCGTCAGCACGACGACTTCGCGCAGCTCGTCGGCGTCAGGCCCATCGGGATCGGGCAGGGCGCGCAGGCGGCGCAGCATCTCGATCTGAATGTAATTGAGCGGATCGACGTACGGATTCCGCAACTGGATCGAGCGCTGAATCACCGGATCGGGGTCCATCAGTTCGCTATGGCCGGTAACGGCCAGGATCGCCTGCCGCGTGCGATCGTATTCGGCGCAGATGCGCGCGAAGAGGGTGTCGGCCAGCCCGCGATCGGGAACGAGCGCCGAGTAAAGTTGAGCGATGCCCATGTCGGCTTTCAGCAGCGACATCTCGGCATTGTCGAGCACGGCGCGCAAGAAGGGCCATTGCGCGTACATGTCGCTCAAAATGGATGAGTGCGCGTGAGACGTGAAGCGCGATAACGCCGTGCCCAGGCCATACCACCCTGGCAGATTGAAGCGGCTCTGCATCCACGAGAACACCCAGGGGATGGCGCGGATGTGCTCGATGCGCAGGGTGTCGTCCCCGCGCGAAGCCGGGCGCGAGCCGATGCGCAACCGGCTGATCTCGTCGATCGGCGTCGCCGCGTGCCAATAGTCGATGAAGCCGGGTGTCTCGTAGACGAGTTCGCGATAGGCCGCGTGCGCCGAGGCCGCCAGATCGCTCACCGCCCGCCGCCATTCCGGGTGCTGATCGGCCGGTTCGTCGGTGGTTGCGCTTGCCAGCAGCACGGCACTGACGATCTGCTCCAGATGTCGATGCGCGAGATCGGGATCGGCGTAGCGCGAGGCAATCGTCTCGCCCTGCTCGGTCAGGCGGAAGCGGCCATTGATCGTGCCCGGCGGCTGCGCGCGGATGGCGCGGTTGGCCGGGCCGCCGCCGCGCGCCACGGTTCCGCCGCGCCCGTGAAAGATCGTCAGCTTGATCCCGCGCTCGCGGCACACGCGCACAATGTTCTCCTGCGCTTGATACAGCGCCCAGTTCGCCGCTAGGTAGCCGCCGTCCTTGTTGCTGTCCGAGTAGCCGATCATCACCATCTGCTCATGGCCGCAAGTGGCCAGGTGCGCGCGGTACACGTCGAGGTCGAAAAGGTCGGTGAGGATGGTCGGGGCGGCGTCGAGGTCGTCCACCGTTTCAAAGAGCGGGACGATTTGCATCCCGGCCTCACAGCCCGCCCAGCGCGCGAGCAAGAGCACGGTGAGGAGATCGGCGGGGCCGCGCGTCATGGAGACGATGAACGGGCCGAGGAGCTCACGGCCATAGACGGATTGCGCGCGGGCGACGAGCCGGAAGAGCGACCACGTTTCGGCGGTCTCGGCAGTGACGCCGGGATGCGCGGCAAGCGCCGGGGCGGGTTGAGACAAG
>DATBWU010000132.1:0-2692 GCA_036514635.1 Anaerolineae bacterium
TGGCGATGGCGTGCCCGTTGATCTCGTGCGACTGCGCGGCTTCGACCAGCCGGTCGTAGAGCGCGCGCTGCGTCTCGGACAGCGCGTGCAGAAGAAACTCGCGCACCTGCGCCAGGTTCACTCCACGGTCGAGCAGGTAACCGGCGGCGTGCGCATCGCGCGCCGTCGTGTCGGCGTAGAGCAGGCCGCCCGTGTCCTCGTAAATGCCGAGCAGCAGGAGCGTCGCCTGCGCGGTCGTCAATGCGAGTCGCCGTTCGGCGATTCGCTCGACGATCAACGTTGTCGTCGCGCCGACGCGCTCCCCCGCAAAGGTCCAGTGGGCAGGCAGGGCATCGGTGAGCGGATGATGATCGATGACGGACACGGGCGTATCGGGCGTCACGCCGCGCACGGACGGCATCGACTGCGTATCGACGAGGATCACGCGCTCGACTTTGCCGGTGGGCAGATCGTCGGGGTCGATGAAGGGCAAGTCGGGGCCATACAACGCCAGGAAGCCGCGCACGTTGCGGTTGACCAGGCGCGGCAGCACCGGCGCGGCGCGGGGCGTGATCAGCGATGCGGCCAGCAGTGATGCGATCGCGTCGAAATCGGCGTGCTCGTGCGTGAGGATCAGCGTGACAGGTCGATCGGTCATCGCTGTGGATTATAAGCGAACTCGACCATTCGCGCACGAAATTGAACCGCCAAGCCGCAACCCCGCAAACAGAAGCGGGGCAGGCGGGCGCAAAGAGAGTCAACACGCCGACCCTCTGGCGTTCGGCAATTGCCTCACGCCTATCGCCCGACGACACATGCGGTGCAGTGCTCCCGTGAATCGTCGGGCTAATCAAGAAAAGCCGGATAAATCCGGCTGAAGCGGCAAACAGCCTGCTTCAGCAGGCTTCGCTTTTTCAGCCCGGTGATTCATCACCGGGCGTTGCTTCTTCGTGTGACTTCGTGGATCGCTGAGATACCCCACACTACCGGTTCAGGGGTGATTGACTAAAGGTGGCCGTAGCAGTCGGCGTGGCGGTGTCGCCAGGGCTGGCGCTGGGGGTCGGCGAGAGGGTTGGCGTTGCGGTCGCCGCAGGTGGCAGTGGAGTGGTCGGCGGCAGGCCAGGCTCAGTGGGCGAGGGTGCCGGGATTGACGGCTCGCTGCCGATCACAGAGTTAGGCGTCAGCGCGGGCGTCGGGCCAAGCAGTGTGACTTGCACGTTGACTACCGGCGTCGTCAACAGATCGCCCGGCACTGTAGCAGCGTTTTCATCTTGCTCGCCCGATCCGCTCGATCCGATCCACGCGCCGATCAAGCCGGCCACCAGGACAAGGACAATGGCGGCCGAGGTCAGGACGGTAAATGCTGGCTGGCCGGGTCGCAGGTCGAGCCGGGCTTCACTCGTCGACGTGGGCGGATGCGCAAGCCCGGCGATCAGGCACACCAGCCCGCCGGCAATCGTGACGATCGTGCCCGGTCCAGTGATGGCGACGGGCGCGTTCGTGTTGGGGAAGCGCGCGATGGTCTCGGCGACGGTGCTCGACGCGGTGATGGCGCTGGCGACGGAGATGAACGCGGCGGCGAGTCCCAGTGCGGCGGCAGGAAGCGATACCCACCGGGACGATTCGGTCTGCGGCAAAGCCAGTACGCCGAGTGTGATGAGACCGATGAGCAGCGAGGGCCAGCCCTGAATCACCGCTGCGAGTCGAGATTCGCCCAGAATCGCCTGGGCCGCCGGATCGAGCCACGGCAGGAATGCGCCCAACACGATCAGCCCGGCGCCGCACGCGGCCAGGAGGCGCAAATCGAGCCGCACGGTGATTGTGCGCTGGATGGTCGGCGCCGGTTCCTTGACGACGGTCTGCTGGCTAAGATGGTCGTGGGACGTGTCCATCGAGTGGATTATGCATCAGTCGGGGGAGAGATGCAAATGGGCTATCAACGGACGGGAAGCGGACAAGCGGATGGGCAACGGATGGGAACGGACAAACGGATGCGAGACGCGCATCCGTTTGTCCGTTGTGTTATTCGTTGCCCTACTTCTCTAATCGCTTCTTGAACTCGGCGGTGAGCGCGGGGATGATCTTGAACAGGTCGCCGATGATGCCGTAGCGCGCCAGTTTGAAGATCGGCGCGTCGGGATCGGCGTTGATGGCAACGATGATCTTGGCGGTGCGCATGCCGGCCTGGTGCTGGATCGCGCCGCTGATGCCGCAGGCGATGTACACGTCGGGTGAGACGGTCTTGCCGGTCTGCCCGACCTGGTGCACGTAGGGAATCCATCCGGCATCCACCGCCGCGCGACTCGCGCCCAACGCGCCGCCCAGCGCTCGGGCCAGCTCGGCCACCGGCTTGAAGCCGTCCGGTCCGCCGACGCCGCGCCCGCCCGACACGATGATGCGCGCGTCGGTCAGGCTGACTTCGCCCTCGCCTTCGGCGACGAATTCGACCACCTTGCTCGCGATTTGATCTTCGCTCAAGACCGGCGCGACGCTCGTCACGCTGCCCGATCGCGCTGCATCGGCTTCGGGCTTGGGGAAGGCGCGCGATCGCGTGGTGATGATCACCGGCCGGCGCGCGGGCACGAGCGTCGAGAGTAGTTTGCCCGCGTACACCGGCCGGGTGGCGACGATTCCACCCTCTTTCAGTTCGAGTGCCGTCACGTCGGCGATCGCGCCCGCGTTCAATTCGGCGGCCAGCGCGCCGCTCACCTCT
>DATBWU010000133.1:0-5752 GCA_036514635.1 Anaerolineae bacterium
TGGGAGAGGGGCCGGGGGTGAGGGTTACGGGCCGGAATGCGCCGTCTCCACGGATGCGGCGCGCGTGCCCCGGAGAACCGGCGCGCCCGATCCCTGGCCGGCGCTGCCTCCACCCCTCTCCTCGTAGGAGAGGGGTGGGGGGTGAGGTCGCCGGGCGAACATAGAAAAGCCCCGCGTCCTGTCTCGGTACTGCCTCCACCCTTCTCCTCGTAGGACAGGGGCCGGGGGGTGAGGTCGCCGGGCGCGGCGCGGGGCACTTCCCGCCCATGTACGAACGCATCTGCGCCTTCGACAACCTGTACGCGGCGTATCTCGCCGCGCGCAAAGGCAAGCGCGCGCATCCCGACGTGGCCGCCTTCGAATTCAACGCCGAAGCCGAGCTGATTCAACTGCGCGATGACCTGCTGGCGCGCGCCTACCTCCCCGGAGCGTATCGCACTTTCGCTATCCACGAGCCGAAGCGCCGGCTGATCAGCGCGGCTCCGTTCCGCGACCGCGTGGTGCATCACGCGCTGGTGCGCGTCATCGAGCCGATCTTCGAGCGCCGCTTCATCGGCGATGCGTACGCCAACCGCTTCGGCAAGGGGACGCACCGTGCGCTCGAGCGCTGCACGCAATGTCTGCGCCGCTTCAAATACGTCATGCCGCTGGACGTGGTGCAGTTCTTTCCCAGCATCGACCAGGCCATCTTGCGCCGTATCCTGGCGCGGGCGATTCCCGACCGGGATGCGCTGGCATTGATCGATGCGATTCTGCGATCGGGCATTGGCGTGCTGTCCGACGTTTACGATATGGTCTGGTTTCCCGGTGATGATGCGTCGGCAGCATTCCGGCCGCGCGGTCTGCCGATCGGCAATTTGACCTCGCAGTTCTGGGCGAACGTCTACCTCAACGAACTGGATCAGTTCGTCAAACGGCGGCTTGGCGTCAAGGGTTACATCCGATATGTGGACGACATTCTGGTGTTTGACGATGACCAGCGCCGCTTGCGCGATGGGCACGCCGAGATGGTTGCGTTCCTATCGACCTTGCGGTTAATCCTGCACCAGCGACAGCCGCAACCGCGCCCGGTCGGCGAAGGTATTCCGTTTCTAGGGTTCACTGTGTTTCCCACGCACCGCCGCCTCAAGCGGCGCAAAGCCGTGTATGCCTGGCGCCGTCTCAAAGCCAAGCGCGATCAAGTGCGGGTCGGTGTGATGTCGTCAGGCGCGTTCGAAGCGTCGCTGCTCGCCTGGATTGCGCACGCGCAGCATGGCGATACGTGGGGATTACGCCGCGCGATGTTTCGCCAGTTCACCCTCCGTTGAAGATCATGCCATCCATGCGTCTTGAGCGTCTGATGCTGATAGGTGTCCTCCTGCTGGCTGCCTATCTGCGGCTGAATCACCTCGGCTGGACTGAGTTCAAACTGGACGAGGCGAACCTGTCGCGCCTGTCGCTCAACCTGGTGCGCGGCGTCGAGTTTCCGCTGATCGGCCTCGGCTCGTCGACCGGGATCGTCAACCTGCCGCTCGCGCCCTGGCTGATGGCAATTCCGTTCGCGCTCTCGCCCAGCCCAATCGTGGCGACCGGCTTCGTCGCCATGCTGAATGTGCTGGCCGTGGCCGGATGTTATGCGCTGGCCCGGCGATTGATCAGCGTAAATCTGCGGAATCTGCGTCCAGGCCTGGCGGTGTGGGCGGCGACGCTGTTGTTCGCCGTCGCGCCGTGGGCGGTGATCCACTCGCGCAAAATCTGGGCGCAGGATTTGCTGCCGCTCTTCGTCGTCGCCTGGGCGTGGACGGGTTGGCTGGGCTTTGTGCGAGGACGGTCGCGCGCTTTGATCGGCCATGCGCTGGCGCTGGGTGCGTGTATCCAACTGCACTACTCCGGCCTGTGGCTGATCCCGGTGACGCTGGCCTGGGCGATTGTCTTCGGACGGCGCGCGGGCTGGCGTGCGCTGCTCGTGGCCGCAACCCTGTTCGTGTTGATGTTCGCGCCGTTTCTGCTGGCCGACATCGCAAATGGCGCGCCTTATCTCACGCACCTGTTGGAGATTGCACGACAACCCGCGACGGTCGACGACCAGGCGCTACGCCTGACCTGGCTGATGATCACCGGACAGGAGATTCACTCGCTGGCCGGGCCGCAGCAGTTCCAGAATTTCCTGAACAGCGCGCCGGCCGGTGAGACGGGCTTCACGCTGGATGGCATCGTCGGCGTGCTGGCGCTGGCCGGTGCGCTCGTCGCTCTCGTCGATGTGTTACGGGCGGCGCGGCGACGCTCCTTCGACGACCGTTCGGCAGTGGCGTTCATGCTGGTGACGTGGCTCGCGCTGCCGGTGCTGCTTCAATTGCCTCACGCCCTGCCGATCTACTTGCATTACTTCATCATTCTGTACCCTGGGCCGTTTGTGCTGGTGGGATGGTTGGTTAGTTGGTTGGGTAGTTGGTTGGCCGGGCAACGGTCGATGGTGGAGCGTGCCGTGGTGATTGTGTCGGTTCTGATTGCACTGCTGCAATCGGCGCAGTCGATCGCGTTGCAGCAGTTTCTCGCATCGCGTTCGACGCCCGGTGGATATGGTGTGCCGGTCGAGATGTCGATACGATTGGCCGACGAGGTGACGCGGGCGAGTCGCGCGGCGCACGGCGCGGAAGCATTGATCTACACCGAGGGCGACAATCGTTTTGTGCACGAGATTCCATCGGTCATGGATGTCTTGCTCCCGCCGGACGTGCCGCGCCGCTTCGTCGATCTGGGTCAGACCACGGTCGTTTATCCACGCGATGTAGCGGTGGTGGTTGTCCACTCGCCGCAAGGCTTGATGTTGCCCGATACATTGATGAAGTACGTGGCGCAGTCGCAAGCGGAGGCGGTTGTTGCATTTCGTTCCGGTGAGGCGGATGCACAGGTGCGATTGTGGCCCGGACAGCAAGCAACGACGCCGCCGTGCGCCGACACATCAATCGGTCAGTGGCAGAATGGCGTAACATTGTTGACTGCGCGGCTGTCGGGCGATTGGATCGAACTGTGCTATCGCGTGAATGTCGATCGGCCGGGGGTCGATTACCATTGGTTCAATCACATCATCGGGCCGGACGGCCAGCGCGTGGCGCAGATAGACGGGGTGGGGTATCCTGCCGCGTCGTGGCGAATCGGCGACGTGATCATGGCGCGCTTCGGGCCGGTTCAACTGCCCGGCGACCCAAGCGCCAGGCGATACGTGCTGCGGGTCGGCATGTACACGTATCCCGACATCGTCAATGTGCCGGCTGTCGATGCCGTGGGCAATCCTGTCGGTGATAGTGTGCAAGTTCCGCTCGATTCGCCACGCTGAACGCCGCCGATCCCGGTCTGTAATGAACCTGGAATGATTTGGCACGCTTTGCCAGTTGAACAACCCGCCTGGCTTGTGCTAGAATCGCCGTATCCGCGCTCTTGGCATACGGTTCGAACCGGTTCAAATCCACAAAGGAGGATCGAAATGTCTCAAGCGGCGACGAGAAGTCCTGCACAACGCCGACTCCGTTTTGTTGGCATCGGATTGACGGTGCTCACGGCATTGGTTTTTGCCGGCGTCACTGCCGTGATATACGTCGTGGGCCTCGGCCAGGATTTAGGGAGCGCTGTGGGACAAGGCGCGATCTGGGGCGTTGGCACGGCTATTGTCTCAATCATCGTCTACACTGTCTATAGAAAAGCGGTCGTCAAAGCGTGACGTTGCACTCTCCAAAAGAAACCTGGTTTCTATAAGAAACCAGGTTTCTGCTTTCCAGTTCGCGAGCGGTCTCCCGACCGCTCCTACAGCAGGTTGGGCGACGGCTATCGCAGCCGCAGCACGTTACGCGCGATCACCAGCCGCTGAATCTCGCTCGTCCCTTCGCCGATCGACATCAGGCGCTGGTCGCGGTAGATGCGCTCGACGGGGAACTCGGCGGAGTAGCCGTAGCCGCCGTGAATCTGGACGGCGTTGAAGCATACCTTCTCGGCGACTTCGGTAGCGAATAGCTTCGCCATCGACGCCTCGGTGGTGAACGGCCTGCCGTTTTGCTTCAGCCACGCCGCGCGATACACCATCAAGCGGGCGGCGTCGATCTGCGTTGCCGCGTCGGCGATCATCCATTGAATCGCCTGGTGATGCGCGATCGGCACGCCGAACGTCTGCCGCTCCGTCGCGTACTTGATCGCTTCCTCGAAGGCGGCTTGCGCCAGCCCAATCGTCAGTGCGCCGATGCCGACGCGCCCGCCATCGAGCACTTGAAGCGTCTGGCGCAGCCCCGCGCCTTCCTGGCCCAACAGGTTCTCCGCCGGCACGCGCACGTTTTCATACGTCACCGCGTGCGTCGGCGATCCCTTTAGCCCCATCTTCTTCTCCGGCGGACCGATGTGCAAGCCGGATGTGTGGGTGGGCACGATGATCAACGACAACGATCGGCTGCCGCCGGCCGGATCGATGCGGCAGAGCGTGACGATCACATCGGCCAGGCTGGCGTTGGTGCACCACATCTTCGATCCGTTGATCACCCATTCGCCGCCGCTGCGCCGGGCGATCGTCTTGACGCCGCCGGCCAGATCGCTGCCCGCGCCGGGTTCGGTGAGGGCGAGCGCGCCCAGCCGGCCCGATCCGCTCGCGAGCGGCGGCAGCCACTTGCGTTTCTGCTCCTCCGTGCCGAACAAGGCAATCGGCGCACAGGCCAGCCCGTTGTGCGCGGCGACGGCCAGGCCGGTGCTGCCGCAGCCGCGCCCGATCTCCTCGATGGCGATTGCCGCGCTGACCGCGTCGACACCCGCGCCGCCGTATTCTTCCGGCACGTTCAGGCCGAGCAGGCCGAGCGGTCCCATTTTCTTCACCGCCTCGGCGTTGAACTCGGCGTGCTCGTCGACGTGCCGCGCACGCGGCTTCAACTCGGCTTCGGCGAATTCGCGCACCGTGCGCCACAACAACGTCTGTTCTTCTGTGAGATCAAAGTGCATAGTGAATCACCTGCCTATCTCGACCTCCCTTGAACTTCCTTGTCTCCTTCTCCACTCTGGCCTGGAGAGGCGAACAGCGCGGGCGGGTGCGGTGACAAGAGAGCCAATGCATTGATCGCCACTAACGCCAGTCCGAAGAGGCCGCGGGTCACCACGTATGCGCCGATTTCGCCCAGCTGGCTTTCTGCCACACGGTTGAGCAGCAAGAATGAGGGGATCTGAGCGACCGTGTCGAATGCAAGCACGGCCACGAGCGCAATGCGCGAAACGCGCTGCTCGCGCCAGGCCAGCGCCGCCAGCCAACCGGTGACGGCGACACCCAGGGCTAGCAGTTCCAGAATGAATATGCCGAACACCGCAAACTGTAGCAGCGCAAAGGGTGAGAGCCACACGAGCGACGTCGCGATCCAGTTGCCGACCGGCCCGATGCGTGAAGGCGTGGCCGGCGTGAGCGGGTCGAGTTTGAACAATATGAACGCCAGCGCGCCGAGCGCGGGCAGAATGCTGGTCACGAGGCAATCGGCCACCAGCAGTACTCGAATGGCAAGAGGTTGAGGAGGGAAAGCGATTGGTCTTCGCATGGATGGATCACCTGAGAGACTGTCTTAAAAGTCATTGCGAGAATTCCACATCGCCGGGCGGTGATATGCCTGAAGACAGAAACTGGCGCGGCGTGTCCGCGCGGCGATGAATTCGCTGCGCTACTCCGCTGCGCCCGATGAATCGGGCTAGTCGGATTCATCCGACGCTGGGGTGTAGCCCGCCGAGTTCATCGGCGGGCGGGCACAACCTGGCAACG
>DATBWU010000134.1:0-3003 GCA_036514635.1 Anaerolineae bacterium
CGAGATCGGCCTGGGTTCTGCCCGCCACGCGGTACGCCGGGTAACCGTCGTATGCCGTCATCGGCTCCACGCTGTGCACGCCGTCGATTCTCCGCAGCGCGTCGGTCACGCCCTTCGGCCCCTCTTTCAGCACGAGAATCACATCCGACGTGGCAGCCAGTTCGGACAGGCGCGCGTCGGCGCGAATCTTGCCGTTCATAAGGATAATCGCGCGGTCGCACAGGGCTTCGACTTCGGGCAGGATGTGCGTCGAGAATAGAATCGTGCTGTGCTTCGCCAGTCGCTTGATCAGCCGCCGGATTTCGACGATCTGCGTCGGGTCGAGGCCGATCGTCGGCTCGTCGAGGATCAGCAAGCGGGGTTGATGGAGAATCGCCTGCGCCAGGCCGACGCGCTGGCGGTAGCCCTTGCTCAACTCGCCGATCGGGCGCGTCAGGTGATCGGCCAGGCCGGCGGCGTACACGGCCTCGCTCATGCGCGCCGTTCGATCGGCCTCCGGTATCTGGCGCAGGTCGGCCATCATCTTGAGGTATGACTGCACCGACAGTTCGGGATACAGCGGCGCGTTCTCCGGCAGGTAGCCAATGCGCGCCTGGATGTCCAGCGTGTGCGTGAGCACATCTAGCCCATCGATGTGGGCCGTGCCGTCATCGGGCTGGAGATAGCCGGTGAGGATCTTCATAATCGTCGTCTTGCCTGCGCCATTCGGGCCGAGCAAGCCGACGATTTCGCCCTCGGCGACGCTGAAACTTACACCGCGCAGCGCTTGAATGCTGCCGTACGATTTCTTCAGGTCGGTGACTTCGATCATCGAGCACTCCTAAATTCGACCGCTCGCCTTTGGACGGTCGTAACTGCTCACGCAATGCCGCCGAGAAGTCCCCTCTCCGCTACGCTGCGGGGGACGCGTAAGCTTCCCGGCTGAGTACTTGAAAGTCGGCTGAAGCCGACTGGCGGATCAGCCGGGTTCACCCGGCTTCCCTCTCTTTTTAGCCCGGAGTTTTTGCGCAGCACCCCGTAGCGAAGCGGAGTGGGCAACTCCGGGCGATGGCCGGGCAAGGCCCTGTGAGCAGTTACGCACGGTCTATCGGCACGCAGACAAAAACACACCTGGGAAGCAGCACGGATTCCGCAAGCGTATATCAAGAGAAGGTCTCGCGGGTGGTGTTGAACTAGTGCTCCTGGGCTTAAATGAGCCAATGGTTGTCACTCTGAGCGAAGCGAAGAGTCTCGGCACTATGGGCGGGATGCTTCGCTCCGCTCAGCATGACAAACCGTTGGGGTATTTCCGCCGCGATGTACTAGAGTGTTTGTAAATGTGTAAGATGAGAGGACAATTAAGCCAAGCTAAAAATCCGCTTGATTGAACCTCGCCGAATTAACCCGGCGAGCGACCGGGATTTTAACACAGGTTTTGGCATTTGCTTCTTCTCGGTGTAGACTGTGATCGTCCTAACCCGGACGAGCCGGAGCCAATAAGGGAATTAACCGCCGAGAACGCAGAGAACGCTGGGCATCCCCCAAGAATCTCTGCGCCCTCTGCGCGCCTTCGGCGTCTGCGGTGAAATCTTTGCACAAAAAGCAAAGACTTCAGAGGTGAGGTACTAACCGCAAAGGCGCCATCCCCTGAAGGGGGCAAGCGAGCGCGAAGTATTGAAAAATCTCGGCGTTCGCCCGTCCCGCTTCTTGTTGCGGGGTCGCGCCTTCGCGGTTCCTGCGAAGCGTCCCGCGAAAGTTGGGAGCGCCATAAGAACCCATCCCAAAACCGCCATGCGTCGCATCCTGTTGGTCGTAGCAGTGGTGTTGCTGTCCATCTTCGTTTACGATGGCGTCTTGCGCCACGTGGCGACGCCGATCATTCAACTGCCGCCGTTGTTCGGCGATGTCAACCGCTTGACCGTTCTGCTGATGCTGTTCAGCCTGACGCACGCCACGATCGCGCTGGGCTGGCGGCACAGTCTGACGTTCTTCGCACTCAGCGCCGCGATCGCGTGGGTCTTCGAGCAGATCGGCGTCGAGACCGGCGCGATTTACGGGCGCTACTATTACACCGACGTCCTCGGCCCCAAGTTGGGGCACGTGCCGTTTCTGATTCCACTCGCGTGGTTCATGATGATCTACCCCAGTTACGTGATCGCCAACTTGATCGCCGACAGCCGCGTTACGGGAAGCCGTGGCAGGCCAGGGCGGTTGGTGTGGCTGTCCGTCTTGAGCGGCATGGTCATGACCGCGTGGGATTTGGTCATCGATCCGATTCTATCCGGCCCGGCCGTTCGCGCCTGGGTCTGGCAGGATGGTGGCCCTTACTTCGACATACCGATTCAGAACTACGTCGGGTGGATAGCGACGACGTTCTGCGTGTATCTGGCGTATCGACTGTTTGAACGCCGGGTCGCGGCTCGCCCGATGGGAGCACTCACCCGGCCCGTCGCCGTGCTGCCGCTGATGGCCTATGGCGCGATGATGCTGTCCAACCTGCTGGGCGGCGGCGGCCCGGCGGCGCTGATCGTAATCGCACCCTTTGCGATGGGCCTGCCGCTCGTCGCGGCGACGGATCGTCTGCTCAGGGCCTATCAGTAAACCTCTGAAGCCGACTGGCGGAACAGCCGGGTTCACCCGGCTTCCCTCTTTTCAGCCCGGAGTTTGAACTTCGGGCGATGGCTGGCCCACGTCGTTGGATACGTTCGCAGCGCGTGTGCGTCCAACACCCTACACCCACACCGTTTCTCTTTTGCCTGCCCCCGGTGTAGACTTCCATCGTTATCGCGCTCAGCCAGGGAGGGATCTATGCGCCCCTTGATCGCCTTTGCGATGATCACCTTGATGCTGTCCGTGTTAGTCGTCAGCGGCCTCGCTTCGGACGAGCCGCCACCAGAGTTGCGCCTGCATCGTTCGATTCTCGATGCATCGGCGGCAAACCTGAGCGTGCCGAGGCAGGCGCTCACGGCCGCCGCGTCTGATTCTCAGGCCATCATCCAGTTTCGCGGCCCGATTACGCCCACC
>DATBWU010000135.1:0-3406 GCA_036514635.1 Anaerolineae bacterium
AGGCCGAGTTCACGCCGATCAGGTCGATATTCCACTGGAAGAACTCGCGCGTGCGGCCTTTCTGCGGGCGCTCGTAGCGCCACATCGGGCCGAACGACCACCAGCGGATCGGCTTGGGCAGCTCGCGCTGCTTCTGGGCGACCATGCGCGCCAGGCTGGGCGTCAATTCGGGCCGGAGCGTGATCTGGTCGCCGCCGCGATCGGTGAAGACATACGATTGCTCCTTCACCAGTTCTTCGCCGGACTTGGCCGCGTACAGGTCGAGCGTTTCCAGGATCGGCCCTTCGTATTCCTGGTAGCCGAATCGCTGCGCGACTTCCTTGATCTTGCCGTACAGCCACTGCCGGAAGGCCATCTGCTCCGGGTAAAAATCGCGCGTGCCCTTGACGGGGCGGACGATCTGCTTCATGGCGTGCTCCTCTCCCCTCTCCGTGCAGGAGAGGGGCTGGGGTGAGGTAAAACAAAAGGCGCGACCATTTGGGCCACGCCTCTTAAGGACCGAGCGATCGTTGACCAGACGCGACCCAAACGGCGTTAGCCCATGGGACGATGGGCGTGAGCGTGAAGGTGGGTCAGCATCTGTGATTTCATGGTGGCGGCATTATACCATGCGGAGGAAGCCTGTCAACGGATTGCCTCTGGTGATTGCACACATCTTGAATGCTCACCGACCGCGTCCGCGCGGCTGCTTGCGCCCCGCTCCGCGGGGTCGGCCCGTACCCTTCGCTGCGCTACGGGCATCTTCGACGAGGACGCGGGCCTGGAGCACTTGTGGATAATCACCAGATTGCCTTTGGCGAACCCCCGCCTGCGCGCGGGGAGTCCTCATTCATCTCGCGCTCTCACGTCGATGCTCATCCCAGGTCAGATTGGGCCCGTCGAGTAGCAGCTGAACTTCATTCAGGACGTTGCGCCCAAGGATGCCCCACTCTTGGTCGACGAGCAGGAACTGCCCCCGAAACGTCCGGCGATAAAACACAAGCTCCAGCCGAACGACTGGAGCGAAGCTGGTGCTGCCGTCGAATCCGATTAATTCGTAGCGCCGGTCTGGGATCGCCGCTACACCTAACTGATCTGCGACGGCTTGGGGGACAAGGCTCACATCCGCGCCCGAATCGAGTAGCATAGGCACATCCGGCCGAGCCGCTCCCGTGGCCGGGTTGCGCAGAACCACGCGCGCCAACGGTGCAGGCGGATCGAACCACCTGGTGTCATACGTCGGCATCGGCAGGTCCCTCTACGTTTTCCATTTTGAAGTCCGACGCCTGCTCACGTAGGGCTAAGCGTGGACTGTACACATGTGCCGCTCGCTCGATCTCGATACCGGGAACGATCACGTAAACTTTGGTATTATCCGGTAACTGGACATTGTCGAGCAGACGTATCTGGTTGTGCTCAACGATGCCCTCGAGGGTGACGACACTCATAGCACACCTCCCTCACCACGATCCGCATCTAATCGATGCGGTGTACGCATATTATAATCGGAAGCCGGGTCTGGCAAAGTCGAAAAGCCAGACCCGGCTTACCCCCAACAGCAACGGTCGATGCCTAGCGAAGGCATGGCGACTACGACTCACTCTCAACGTCACGCACGACTTCCCCGCTTTTGACCATCTTCACCGCCTTCTCCACATCTGGCGCGAGCAGGCGATCTTCCGCTAGAAAACTCACCTCTCGCCGAATGCGCTGCCACGCCTTCACCGTACCTCGACCCAGCCGCACGCGCGGGTCGGCCCGCAGCCGCAGGTCGAGCGCCTGCGCCGCCGCCAGCAGTTCGAGCGCGACGACGGTCTGCGCGTTGTCGACGATCTCCGCGCAGTGGCGCGCGGCGTTCATCGCCATCGGGTTGAAGTCTTCTTGATTGGCCGAGGTCGGGATCGAATCGACGGTGTCGGGATGCGCCAGCGTCTTGTTATCGGATACCAGCGCGGCGGCGGTGTATTGCGCCATCATGAAGCCGGAGTTCAGCCCGCCCTGCTCGACGAGCATCGCCGGCAGGCCGTCGCTCAGTTTTTCGTCAGTCAGGCGGAACAGGCGGCGCTCGCTCATGCTGGCGATGTCCGACACGGCGACCTTGAGGTAATCCATCGCCAGCGCGATCGGCTCGCCGTGGAAATTCGCGCCGGACAGCGCCTTGTCCTCCGAAGGTAGATCGAGAAACAGCAAAGGGTTGTCCGTTGCGGCGTTCAGCTCGCGCTCGACGATGCTCCGCACGAAGGCAATCGATTCTCGAATCGGGCCGAGCACCTGCGGGATGGCGCGCAGCGAGTAAGCATCCTGCACGCGCGGCGTCGAGTCGATCAGCGTGCTGCCCTCGATCAACTCGCGCACGCGCGCGGCGACTTCGATCTGCCCGGCCTGCCGGCGCGCGCGATGCAGCCGCTCGTCGAAGGCGCGCGACACGCCGCGCAGCGCTTCGAGCGACAGCGCGGCGGCGATGATCGCCGTGCCGAGCAAGGCTTCCGCGTCGTGCGCGGCCAGCGTCGCGAGCGCCGCGCTGAACGTCGCGCCGTTGTTGAGCGCCAGCCCTTCTTTCGCGCCGAGGATCAGGCGGGGGATGCCCGCGTGGCGCATCGCTTCTTTGCCAGACAGGCGCTCGCCGTCGAAGATCGCTTCGCCACTGTCTTCGTCGCGATCATTCGCGTCGGTGGTGAAGGCGAGCGCCAGGTGTGACAGCAGCGCCAGGTCGCCGCTCGCGCCCAGCGATCCTTTCTCCGGCACGATCGGCGTGACGCCGGCGTTGAGCATCGCGATGAGCGTGTCGATGATCTCCGGCCGCACGCCGGAGTGACCGATCGCCAATGTGTTGGCGCGGATCAGCATCGCCGCACGGACGACATCCTCCGGCAGCGGATCGCCGACGCCGACGGCGTGACTGAGGATCAGGTTGCGCGATAATCGTTCGGCGTCTTCACGCGGGACATGTCGGCTGGCGAACACGCCGAAGCCGGTATTGATGCCGTACACCGTCGGCGTGCCACGCTCGACGACCTGATCGACCCAGGCGCGCGACTCGGCGACGCGGGCGCGCGCGGCGTCGCTCCACGCAACGGAGCACAGGTCTCGCGCGACTTCGAGCACGTTTCCGATTGTGAGCGATGAACCGTCAAGCGTGAGGGTTGGCTGAGGCATAATCGAACCGCAAAGGACGCAAAGAGCGCGAAGGTTTAGAGGTTGAGGATGATCATGTTGGACAGCGGATTCTCACCCATCCTTTGCGTCCGCCTGCCCCGCGTCTTTGGGCGGGGTTGCGCTCTTTGCGGTTATTTTTCCCCGATTACCAGGAAGACTGTGCTATTGTCGACGCGCTCGTGTTCGGTGCGCACGCGCCAGCCGATTTGCCCGAAAACCGATTCGTCACCGCGCGGCATCGGCTCGCTCTGGCCGGTGGCTTTGTACAGCG
>DATBWU010000136.1:0-7548 GCA_036514635.1 Anaerolineae bacterium
GCGGCTCGCGGGCTTGCGCGCCGAAGCGCGCGATCGAGCCGGTGTCGCTGACCTGCCCGCCCGATTCGACGTAGAACGGCGTCGCCGCCAGGATCACCTCGACCGCGTCGCCCGGCTTCACCTGCTCGACCAATTGACCACCTTCGGCCAATAAACCGACCACCGTGGTTTCCATCTCGGTCGCCGTGTATGGATCGTGCTCGACGCCGGACTCGCCCAACGCGCCTTTATCCTGCAACCGGCGCAACACGGCGTGATAAGCCGCCAGCGATTGATCATCCATCTCGAACTTCTCGCCGGCCCGGGCCTTCTCGCGCTGCTCGGCCAGCGCCTGGCGATAGCCCGCCTCGTCCACGCTAAAACCGCGCTCCAGCGCGATGTCCTTCGTGATCTCGATCGGCAGGCCGAAGGTGTCATACAGGCGGAAGGCTTCGACGCCGGGCACGACGCGCTCCTTCGCCTCGGCCAACACGTCTTCCAATTTCGACAGGCCCAGGTCGAGCGTGCGGCGGAAGCGCTCTTCTTCGTCCGTCAGCGTGTGGAGGATGTGCTCGCGCCGATCGCGCAGCTCGCGGTAGTGATCGCCCATCTCGGCGATTACGACCTCAGCGATCTCCGCCAGGAACGGATAGTCCAGCCCGATCTTGCGCCCGAAGCGCGCGGCGCGGCGAATGATCATGCGCAGGACGTAGTTGCGCCCGACGTTGCCGGGCAACACGCCATCGGCCACCAGGAACGTCGCGGCGCGACCGTGATCGGCGATGACGCGATACGCGACGGTGTTCTCCCGCGCCTGCGCGTCGGTGTGGCCGGCCAGTTCCTGCGCGCGGCGGATGAGCGGCATGAACAGATCGGTGTCGTAGTTGGTCTTGCCGTTTTGCAGGATCGAGACGATGCGCTCGAAGCCCATACCGGTATCGACGTGCTTGGCGGGCAGCGGCTCCAGCGCCGTCGGGCCTGACCGGTTGTACTGGATGAACACCAGGTTCCAGATTTCCAGGAAGCGCGCGCAGTCGCCGTTGACGCGGCATACGTGGCCGGGCACGCTCTGCTTGTCGCAGAACTCCGGCCCGCGATCGAAGTGCACCTCGCTGTCCGGGCCGCAAGGGCCGGTGTCGGCCATCTCCCAGAAGTTGTCCTTGCGACCGAAGAACAAGAGGTGCGCGGGATCGAAGCCGGGTTGCTTGCGCCAGATGTTTGCGGCCTCGTCGTCACGCGGGATCACGCCCTGCTCGTCCTGAAAGCAAGTTGCGTACAGGCGATCTTTCGGCAGGCCCCACACGTCGGTGAGCAATTGCCAGGCCCAGGTGATGGCTTCTTGCTTGTAGTAGTCGCCGAACGACCAATTGCCCAGCATCTCGAAGAACGTGTGGTGCGATCCATCTTTGCCCACGTCGTCGAGATCGTTGTGCTTGCCCGCGACGCGCAGGCACTTTTGTGCGTCGGCCGCGCGTGTGTAGGGGCGCTTCCCGATGCCGAGGAAGACATCCTTGAACTGCACCATACCGGAGTTGGTGAAGAGCAGCGTCGGATCGTCGGCAGGGATCAGCGACATGCTGGGCACGATCGTGTGCCTGTGCTCTTCAAAGAAATCGAGGAACGTCTGCCGGATCTCGGCGCTGGTGAGCGACTTGCGCGAGTCAGCCATCTTCTCAGGCGCAGTCTCGCGAGGCTTGCGTGCCGGTACCGTCGCTGCGCGCGCCGGTTTCGTCTTCGCCACGGGAGTCTTCTTGATCGGTGGAGCCTTCTTGCTCGCTATTCTCTTCGTTACACTGACTTTCTTCATCGAACCCTCGAACTCTTAACAGCAGTGGGGTGTGATTTTATCCCAGCGGTGGACAACTGTCAAAGATTCCGTCAACGGATGTCAACGGACTCCCAAACGGACAAGCGGACCAAAACGGACAGTCCGCCAGACGCGGGCCTGGAGCATTTGTGTGCAATCACCGGATTCTCAAACGGGCAAAGTAGACCGAAACGGACAACGCCGAATCGGCATCCGCTGCTATCCGCTTGTCCGCTTCCAGTCCGTTGATGGCCGTTTGTCCGTTCCCAGTCCGTTGCTATCCGCTTGTCCGCTTCCAGTCCGTTGATGGCCGTTCATCCGTTCCCAGTCCGTTGCTATCCGCTTGTCCGCTTCCAGTCCGTTGATGGCCGTCCGTTGATAACCGCTGGTGGTATAATCCACTCCCACACTCACTCGACTCCCGCACGGAGTAAGCATGCCGTCGATCGACGAACAAGTCGCCCTGTTGATGCAAGGCACGGAGTACGGCGACGAGACGCTCAAACAGAACATGGCCGAGGAATTGAAGCAGCGACTGATCGAATCGGAGAAGACCGGCCGCCCGCTGCGCGTGTACTGCGGCTACGACCCGACCCGGCCCGACCTGCACCTGGGCCATACGATCACCATGCGGAAACTGCGCCAGTTCCAGGAACTCGGCCACGAGGTGACGTTCCTGATCGGCAACTACACGTCGCTGATCGGCGATCCGTCCGATCGGGACAGGTTGCGTCCGCGCATGACGCCGGAGCAGGTCGAGGAGAACGCCCGGACGTACGCCGAGCAGGCGTTTAAGATTCTGGATCGAGACAAGACCCGCATCCGCTACAACGCGGAATGGTTGAGCAAACTGTCGTTCGTCGATCTGATTCAACTAGCCTCGAACTTCACCGTGCAGCAATTCCTGGCGCGCGAGAACTTCGCGCTGCGCCACGGGCGCGGCGACCCGATCCATTTGCACGAGATGTTCTATTCGTTGATGCAAGGCTACGACGCCGTCGCGCAGCAGACCGACGTGCAGGTCGGCGGCAGCGAGCAGTTGTTCAACATCATCGTCGCCGGCCGAAAACTGCAAGAAGCGATGGGCCAGAAACCGCAGATCGGCGTCCTGATGGGCATCCTGCCCGGCACCGACGGCGTCGTGCGCATGTCGAAGAGCCTGGGCAATCACATCGCGATCCTGGCTCCGCCGGAAGATATGTACGGCAAGGTGATGAGCGTGCCCGACTCGGCCATGCCGATCTACTACAAGCTGGTCACGCGCTTCACGCCTGCGCAGATTGTCGAAATCGAGCGCGGCCTGGCTGACGGCACGCTGCACCCGCGCGACGCGAAGATGAAACTCGCTCGCGAGATCGTCACCATCTTCCACGACGAAGCCGACGCCGCACGCGCCGAAGAGCACTTCGTCACCGTGTTTCAACAGCGTGAGCTGCCGCCGGACATGCCAGAATGGCGGCTCGATGCGCCGGTGAACATCATCGACCTGATCGTCGCATCCGGGATGGCGCCGAGCAAAAGCGAAGCGCGCCGTTTGATTGATCAGAACGGCGTGAAGCTGGACGGTGAGACTGTGAGTAGCGCTACCTCTACCATTACCATCGTGACAAGCGACGAGAAGGTGCTGCAAGTGGGCAAGCGGAAATACCTCAAGTTGCTGCCTTTGAAGGATGAGGGATGAGGGATGAAGTTTGGACGTTTGAGACCCGAGTCTCCAACTTCTAACTTCCAACGTCCAACCTCCAACGTCCAATCTCAAGAAATGCCCGAAGCGCAAATCCTCTCCCGCACTGAACTCGACGACACACCGCCCGGCCATCGCAGCGGGTTCGTCGCCGTGGTGGGCAAGCCCAACGTCGGCAAATCGACGTTGTTGAATGCCATCCTCGGCCAGAAGATCGCCATCGTCAGCAACAAGCCGCAGACCACGCGCACGCGCCTGCGCGGCATCCTGACCCGCCCTGCGGCGCAGATCATCTTCGTCGACACGCCGGGCATCCACCAGCCGCGCCACCGCCTGGACGAGCACATGGTTGAAAGCGCCGTGCAGTCGATTCCCGATGCCGATGCGATCGTCTTCCTGGTCGATGCAACCGGGCTGCCCGACGCCGCCGATCGCCACATCGCCAAATTGATCCGCGAGCGAGGCGCTGATCGACCCGTCATCCTCGCGCTCAACAAAATGGATCGGCTTCCGCCGGATCGCGTCAAAGAGCATACCGAAGCCTACTGGTCGCTCGCGCCGACACCGGAAGGCGGCACGCCGCCCGGGCCGTGGGAGTGGATGATGATCTCGGCGCTCGACGGCCACAATCTCGACAAGCTAATCGATCTGATCATCGCGCACTTGCCGGAAGGGCCGCGCTACTACCCGCCCGATCAGGTGACGGATCAACAAGAACGCGACATCGCCGCCGAACTGATCCGCGAGCAGGTCTTGCGCCACCTGCGCCAGGAAGTGCCGCACGCCGTCGCCATCGTCATCGACGAGTACAAGGAGCGCTCGCCGACACTCGACTACATCGCGGCCACGATCGTCGTCGAGAAGGAGTCGCAGAAAGGCATCCTCATCGGCAAGGGCGGCCAGAGGCTGCGCCAGATCGGCGCGGACGCCCGGCACGAGATCGAGCGCTTGGTCGATAAGCAGGTTTATCTCGAACTACAGGTGACGGTTCGCAAGAACTGGCGCGAAGACGAACGCCAGTTGAAGCGGATGGGGTACACGACTGACCACTGATTACTGATTACTGATCACTGATTACTGATCACTGGTCAGCAATCAGTGGACAGTGGGCGGCAAAGCCTATGCTGAAAGCATCTCTTACCGTAGACATAGCCTCGGTTCGCGACCGCATCGTCGGCGTGAAGCAGCGTGTGCCGCTGCTCAACGGCGAGACGCGCACGTACGTCAACTTCGACAACGCCGCCTCCACGCCCGCGCTGGCCGACGTGCTGGACACGGTGAACACGTTCATGCACTGGTATTCCAGCGTGCATCGTGGGACGGGCTTCAAGAGCCGCGTGGCGACGCAGGCTTACGACGACGCGCGCGAGATCGTCGCTCGCTTCGTCGGCGCGAACCAGCGCGATCACGTCGTCATCTTCGGCAAGAACGCCACCGAGGCGATCAACAAATTGGCGCGGCGCGCCGGCTTGGGCCGCGACGACGTGGTGTTGGCGTCGCTGCTGGAGCATCACAGCAACGATCTGCCGTGGCGCGGCGTGGCGACGGTCGATCACGTTGCGGCCAACGCGCTGGGCGAGCTTGACGAGGCCGACTTCGATCGCAAACTGGCGCAGCACGCGGGCCGCGTGAAAATGGTCGCCGTGACCGGCGCGTCGAACGTCACCGGCTTCCTGCCGCCGATCCATCGCCTGGCCGAGAAAGCGCACGCGGCCGGCGCGCAGATTTTGGTCGATGGCGCGCAGCTCGCGCCGCACCGTCCCATCTCGATGGGTGCGCTCGACGACCCGGCGCACCTCGACTACGTGGCGCTGTCGGCGCACAAGATGTACGCACCCTTCGGCAGCGGCGCGCTGATCGGGCGGCGCGACACTTTCGAGCACGGCGCGCCCGATTACAGCGGCGGCGGGACGATCGAGATCGTCACTACCGACTCGGTCGAGTGGTCCGCCCCGCCCGACCGCGACGAGGCCGGATCGCCGAACGTCGTCGGCGCGGTCGCGCTGGCGGCTGCTGTGAAGGCGCTGCAAAGCATCGGCATGGCGGCGATCGCCGACCACGAAGCCGAACTTACCGCGTACGCGCTCGAACGACTGCGCACAATCGACAGCGTCGAGATTTACGGCGATCCGAACCCGGCTTCGACGCGCACCCGGCTCGGCGTGATCCCGTTCAACGTCAAGGGCCTGTCGCACTTCCTGGTGGCGACGATCCTGAGCGCGGAATTCGGCATCGGCGTGCGGAACGGCTGCTTCTGCGCGCATCCGTACCTGCTGCACCTGCTCGGCCTGTCGCCAGAAGAATCCGGCGACGTCCGGCAGCGCATTCTCGCCGACGATCGCCGCGACATGCCCGGCATGGTGCGCGTGTCGTTCGGCATGTACAACACCGCCGAGGAAGTGGACGTGTTGATCGACGCCGTGCAGCGCATCGCGCGCGGCAAGGTTTACGGGCGCTATCAGCAGGACGTGGCCTCAGGCGAATATCGCCCGGCAGATTGGAACCCCGACCTCGGACGCTACTTCAAACTCTAATGAGTCAAGCGTAAAACGTGGAGCACGCCTTTACGTTTTACGTTTCAAGTTTTGCGTTTACGCCATGCTCATTCGCCCTTTGACCCCCGCCGACGTTCCTCGCCTCGACCAGATCGACGCCAACTTTGAATCGAATCGATTTCTCGACGTGCTGAAGTCGATCGACGGCCTGAGCGCCACCTGGCAGTTGATCGAGCGTCCGCTCGACCCGCCGTTCATCTCGACCGATTACAGTGTTCATCTCCACGAACACGCGCAAATCATCGAGCGCCTTCGCGCGGGAGACGGGCTGCAATTGATCGTCGAAGACGGCGCGCGCGTGGCCGCTTTCGTCGATGTCGAGCGGCAAGGCTGGCGCAACGCGGCCTTCGTCTGGAACATTCTGATCGACCGCGACTACCGGCGGCATGGGCTTGGCACGCAGTTGACGCAGCGCATCGTCGATTGGGCGCGCGGCGCAGAACTGCGCGGCATCGTGTGCGAGACACAGACCAACAACTGGGCCGCCTGCAATTTCTACCGGACGTTCGGCTTTCAACTGTGCGGCATCGACGATCACTTCTACTCGAACGAGGACATCGCACTCAAAGAAGTAGCCTTGTTCTGGTGGTACGAGTTGAAATGACGAATGTAGAATGCAGAATGCAGAATGCGGTCTTGTCTCACTTTCAGATCAGGCCGATACTTCAGGCGCGGAAAGAAGGGAAGCGCATCGTCTCGGCTTCGCTGGATTTGGGCTTGACGACGAGCGAAGTGAGACTGGGCGAAGGCGGCATTGAGTTACCGGACGGGCAATCGCTGGAGTGGGGCGCGTTGGAGGAAATCGTTGCCGACGAGGTGGGCTGCTACGCCATCGCTGATGGGCAGGCACAGAAGATACAGGTTTACTCCGAGGAATTCGACCGCCATTACAGCCTGATGCCAACCGGGCGCGCGCCGACGATGCTGATTTCGGGACTGCCGATGCACCGCATCAAAGGCATCGACCCGTACGAGGATACGCTGCGCAAAATCCGGGCCATCACGCCGATCACGGGCCGCGTCCTGGACACGGCGACCGGCCTCGGCTACACGGCAATCGAAGCAGCGAAGATCGCCGAAGATGTAACGACCATCGAGATCGATCCGGCCGCGCAGCAGATCGCGCGGCTCAACCCGTGGTCGCGGGCGCTGTTCGATAACCCGAAGATTCGGCAAGTCATCGGCGACACGTTTGAAGCAGTGCAGCGCTTTGAAGATGGATCGTTTTCACGCATCATTCACGACCCGCCGACATTCAGCCTGGCCGGTGAGCTTTACTCCGAGGAAATGTATCGGCGCTTGTTCCGCATCCTGCGGCGCGGCGGGCGATTGTTTCATTACATCGGCAACCTGGACAGCCCGTCGGGTGAGCGCGTCGCGAAAGGCGCTGCCCGCCGCCTGCAAGCCTCCGGCTTCGCGCGCGTTGTGCACAAGCCGGAGGCGTTCGGCCTGGTCGCTCACAAGTGAGGGCGAGTCTGGTGCTCGCCACGTAAGGCCGAGTCTGGTGCTCGCCACGTAAGGCC
>DATBWU010000137.1:0-5464 GCA_036514635.1 Anaerolineae bacterium
AAGGTTCCAAACACTGCCATGGATCGTGTTGATTGGGATCTCCGGCAGAGCATCGTGAAGTAGCCTCACCAATTCCGAGTATCGGATGCCGGTCGGACGCCCGTCCAGCATCTCAAGCGCCTTCTTCCGGATGACCTCTCGCGGGTAGTTGCCATGTTCCACTAGTCCCTCATGCCGCCTCTGCGGGACGCCTAACGGTAGAGCTCACCTGCCGCGGCGGCAAGTGAGAGAGTGAACCCCAGAGAGCGGAAATGCCGCCGCGGTCGGGTGTAGCGATTGGTTACGCATTGGCCTCCCGGCTGTCCTGAACGACTTTGGAGCCAGGGGGAATGTGATATTCACGGGACAGCTCATCAATCTTCCGCAACTCTTCTGCAGCACTCCGACGTGTCCTGGTCCTGACTCGTTCGCGACATCCGTCCTCGTCAGACACAATGAAGTGTCACTCGATCGCCACGTCTGGAACGGCCGCTCGAAGGTCGGCCTTTACCGCCCGCCTCCTCTGCGGCCGGCACCACTCTGTGTCCGAGGCGAGCCATGTTTCGCCCCATCGGAGCCCTGCAGTCATCTCTCCGTATTTCCGCCCACGGGCAAACGCCGGATCGTCACCAATCGCATTTGCATGATAATCGTCCACATATTCAGCAGCGCCGTTTGTGTTTTTCAGCGTGTTGCCGTACGTCGTCTTTCCCGAGCCGGGATATCCAGCGATTAGAATTGCTTTTCCAGGCCTCACTCTCTCCCATCCTCTCGCAGTGCTCTCCATCGGTAACGCGAAGGCGGAGCAGCGCCAGACTACCGCCGCGAACCGACATTGGGGGAGGTACTCGGGCGGGTGGACGCCCATGCGAAGTAGCCCGTTTCACCAGCCCCAGTCTCGCAGAAGACTAGCAATCGTCTTATCTGAGCGAGCCTTCTTTCTTGAGGGCAAGCGCAGATGGACGCTACCTTGGGGCAAACCCGACAGCCGCTCAAGAGTACGCTCGATCGACCCGACCGATGCATCCGACCGGGCGACCTTGTAGCGCGTAGGCGTCAGTTTGCGAGACTTCTTTCTACCCATCGACCTTGTCTCCTTTCCACCGATTGATCCCGTCTGCACCCTTCATTTCGTCGGCCTGCCTAACGACCTGGCGCTGTGCGGCTGGCGGTCACCGCCGCCCGGACATGGCGAGGTGTTTCCCCACCGGCCCGCTCCAGCGCCGTGTTAGGCCGTCATGCCGATACATTCTGGGACTCTGCCAGAACCGGAATGCCAAGTACTCCTGGAACCCAGTCACGAAAAGCATCCTCTCGCACAGCATACGATACGCTCGTGGCACGCTCGTTGAGTTTTTCGCCGACGTAAATGCCGATCACATCCCACATGCCGGCTCCGAACTTGAAGATTGGACTACCAGAGCACCCGGGCCCAGCAACCTCGCTCAGCTCAAAAAACGAGATGCCTTTCAGCGTCGGGATGCGATGCGCGATTCTTCTGCGAACGTAGCCTTCCGCGTAGATCAGGTCGGGCCGAAGGATAGCCTTCCCGTTCCGCTCGAGCTCGTAGGTGACGTCCTCAGGATAACCGAACATTCTGTATTTGCAGGATGAGCCTTCCCACGTGTTGCTGAGGCGGAAGAACGATTTCCAAGGTCCTCCTTCGAGCTTCAGGGCGGCGACGTCCTCTGTTGGATGTGCCTCCTCGGCTTGGATGGCGATACTAAGCCAACCGCCGGTTTCAGGGGCGAACATCCCCACCTTCGAAATGGATTCGTGACCAGCGAGGACATGTGAGGCGGTCAGCGCGTAGCCACGATTCCCAATCAAGAAGCCGGTTCCGAGGAACGACTGAACCGCCATTCCACCGCCCGCCGGCTCGGCCGCCACGGTTACGATCGGAAAGACGTAATCGCGAATTCTGTCCGACTGGATAAACATGACGACCTAACGACCTCGAGCTGAGCCGCCCGGACCAACTAGGCTAACCCCTCTCCGCTCCACGACAACTCGCCAGGCAGGCCTATTACCCATTTTCGGCCGCGGTCCACGGGTCGGCTCCAGCGAGTTGTTAGGCGGCGCGTCGTAGAAATCGATTTGAGCCTTAACCCGTCAAGCCCTCCGTTCCGAGGAATTACTCGCGTCAACTGCAGGAACGGTGAGTTTGGCCAACTCGCTCTGGTCGGTGAAGGTCAGCGACTCGGAGTTAACACAGTACCGCAAGCCGCTAGGAGGAGGACCATCATCGAAGACGTGCCCCAGATGCGCATCGCAGCGGGCGCAGAGAATCTCTGTGCGCACCATGCCGAAGCTGCGATCATCGTGTGTAATCACATTCTCGGCGGCGACTGGCTGGAAGAAGCTGGGCCATCCCGTACCTGAGTTGAACTTGGCGTCCGACCCAAAGAGTGGCAAGCTGCAGCAAATGCAACTGTAGACACCCGATCGCTTGTTATCCAGCAACGTCCCACAGAAGGGGCGTTCGGTGCCCTTGCCGCGCGCGATCTGGAACTGTGTGGAGGTGAGCTGTGCACGCCACTCCGCGTCAGTCTTCACTACCCGCGGTGTCTCGATAGGCCCGACCAACTGGCCAGCCCGATTGAAGACTTTAGCCCTCATCTCCCGCTCCTGTTGCCGACCACAGTAAGCCAGCCACCCGCAGATATGCGAGGTCGCACCGCCTAACAAAAATTTAGACGGCGTCGATCCGAACACGTTTCACATAGACTAACTCAGGATCGCCCTCGTCAAGATTCTCGATAACCCCGCTCGGCTGATAACCGAGTTTGTCGAGAAGGGCTTGCATCGGTTTGTTGGATCGGTTCGTCGAAGTGAAAAGTTTGGCCGTTTTGCAACTTTGCTCCATGTGACGGACAAGTGCTGAACCGATCCCCCGACGCCGAAACTCCCGATCGACGTATACCATGTCGATGAACCCGTAATCGTAGAACCTATAGTTCAAGACGCCGTAGCCAACGACCTGTCCATCAATGACCGCGACGAAACATCGATTCGATTTGATGGATCCCTCGATGAACGCCACCCGCGAGGCCTTGACCTGAGCGATCTCATCGAACGCCCTGATCTCCCTCGCGTCGGACGGTTTGGCTGATCGAATTTCCACGGAATTCACCAAGCCGCCGAACGAGAGAGCTCAGCGGCAGCGGCGGCGCGGGTCCAACAAGCCTGCCAACCCAAACTTCCTCGAGTCAAGTCAGCTGATTGCCTCAGCGGCGCCAGCCGCTGTCCGCTGCAGCGAAGGGTTGGGCGGCGTTGACGCCCACACGACGTATGTTACTGCATTCCAATGCGCGTGCCCTTCGGCATTCACGGGGCATTCCTTGTCGGTGAGCCCACAGAAATCACCGGCAGCAAGACCATGACCGCGCTCATGGTCTTGTCGCCCTTATCAACACCTCCTCAATCTCAGTCATCTCCCTCTCTAACGGATTCACGAACCCTGCTTGTTCTAGAAAACTTTGGCATTCCGAGGTCGTGTACGCATCGCCCTGGGCAGTGGACGCGTAAAGCCAAAGCGCGTTGATGAGCGCCTCTTTGCGTTTACGTCTCGCATCGTCGGTGATGTATTGATTAATCACGAGCGTACCACCCGACACGAGAGCAGCATGAGCCTTCCGCAGTAGATTGACGGTGTCTTCAGGACCGAAGAACATGAGACTATAGCCAAACCAGACAACGTCGAACCGGTTTCTGCCGTAATCCACTGTCTGCATGTCGCCAGGGATCATCGTTATCTGCTGGCTCAGGCCCAGTTTCTGGGCAAGAGCGCGGGCCAGGTCGAGTGAGGGCTGCCGATCCATCAGCGTAGCATGCACGCCGCCATGCTGCTGCGCCAGCGCGAGCGATATGACTCCCAGCCCACATGCTACATCCAGCACGCGTAAGCCATCGCGCGCTTCGATGCCGGCTGCGTTCAACAGCGAAGCGACTCTAGCCCATTTAGATTGCGGCACGACAAGATCAGGTGCCTCAACACGATGCTCAGTTGCCCAACCCGCAGCCCAGGTTTCACCCGCCACGTCTTCAATCAGCGGACGCTTCCCGGTCCGTATAGCAACGGCCAATTGCGAATGACCCAGCACGCCCCAATTGTTCAACACCTCGAGGCCCCAATAGTCCGGCCCGTCCGGCAGGAGGGTCTGCTCCGCGCGTGAAACCAAGCGGTAGCCCCGCTCGTCCTTGTCCAAGAGGTCAATGGCAACCAGCGCGTCGAGCAATGCGCGCGTGCCGGTCAGGTCCCAGCCCTCATGTTGGGCGAGGTCTTTCGCGGTGCGATAACCCGCGGCGATTTTTGCCCAGACTTGGAGTTCCAGCCCAGCTTGGATCATTGCGGTTTTCAAGCCGGCTCTGATGATCGGGTCCCAGAATGCTTTGCTGGAGGCTGCAGCGTCAGCCAGTATAGTATCCGAGTCCATAGCAGTTCTCCTTTATTCAACATTCAACAACAGTCAGCGACTGGGGCGACGCGAAAGCTGCCTAACGACCTGGCGCCTGAGCGGCGGCGCGCAGCGCCGGGATCTTGACCCGATTTCGTTGACACCCCATGTGGTAATGCTCATGCCGCGAGGCGTTCGTAGTCAATGGGCGAGCGGTAATCCAGTGAGGAATGCATTCGCGTGCGGTTGTAGCGACAAGTGTAGTGGCTGATCGCCATGCGCAAGGCGTGGGCGTTGTCGAAGACGTGGCCGTGGATGACATCGGCCTTCAGGGTGTGGAAGAAAGATTCGATGAAGGCGTTGTCGCCGATCTCGCGAGGGCGCTTCATGCTCTAGGTAATGCCCAAGGCTGCAAGACGTGCGCGGAAGGCGTAGGCAGAGAATTCGATGCCGCGATCGGAATGGAAGATCAGCCCGGGAGCCGGGCGCCGGCGCAGCAGGGCGCGATTGAGCGAGGCCAGCGTCAGGGGCAGGTCGCGCCGAGGCGCCAGGCTCCAACCGAGAATGCGGCGCGAATGGCGATCCATGACGACGGCGAGGGAGCGCCACTGGCCGGCGCTCTTCACGTACGTCACATCGCCCACCCAGATCTGGTTGGGTGCCGTGGTGTGTACGTCCAGCACGCGATTCGGGATGGCCGCGAAGAACGTGCGCGTGCCCGGCGTGCGCCGGTAGATCCGTGCCGATCGCGCCTTGAGGCCAGACTCCGCATCAATCGGGCGACACGCTTGCGTCCGACGGGCCAGCTGGCCTGCACCAGCGCGGCGTGGATGCGCGGGCTGCCGTAGGTGCCTTCACTGACCCCGAAGATCGCCCGGATGCGTGCCACCAGACGCTCGTCCTGGTGATCATGACAGCTTGTCTCCCGCCGACGCCAGGCGTAATAGCCGGCGCGGGTCACCCCGTAGCGCTCGCATAAAGCTTTCACACCGAACCGGTCCTGCTCCGCGTCGATGAACGCGAAGATCGCTGCCTTTGAGCGGAACAGAACCGGATGGCTTTTTTTAGGAGCTCATGCTCCTCCTGGA
>DATBWU010000138.1:0-2794 GCA_036514635.1 Anaerolineae bacterium
AGGCGGCGCAAGTTTGTGCCGTCCGCGTTCATGACCCAAATTTCCCACCAATCAACGCTGTCGTTGGTCAGTGCGATTTGGCTTCCATCGGGAGACCAGGCGAGCATCTGTGTATTACTGCCAACTGGCAGTTGGACTAGATTACTCCCGTCACTGTTCATCATCCATAGCTGATACAGGCCGTTGCGGTAGGAAACGTAAGCCACCTTGGAGCCGTCGGGTGAAATGGCCGGCCAGCGATCCGCGCCGCTGTTAGTGGTGAGCTGGACTTGGTTGGTCCCGTCGGCGTTCATGATCCAGACATCGCTGTTGGAGTTGCCATCGTCCATCGGTTGCGGACGCACAAAAACAATCGAACCATGGCCGGACACACGACGGAACCCGAAATGGTTATCAAGATCATCCGAAACGGTGAGGTTGACAACATAGTTGGTCGGCGCAATGGGGGCATAGCCTGGGGGCACATTGGTCAAATTGAGCGTCAGCGTGTACGTGCCGGGGAAGTTATCGGCGAAGCGGTAACTGCCATCCACTTGACTGACTGCCTGCCCGGTAGCCGAACCGCTCATGTTGATGATAACGCCCGCGAGCGCGGTGTCCGTGCCAGGTGTGTACTGACTGTTGTTGTCTTTGTCGACATACACCTGTCCGCCGATGTCGGGGCACGTAATCGCAGCCGAGATTTGCCGATAGATATCGTCCAACTGCGCGCTCGTCGGCGCAAAGTAATAGTGGCCGGGGCTTGTAGCGATCTGTTGCAAGAGCGCCGCGTCCGCATCCGGCCCGAGGCCGATGGTATAGATGATTGCGCCTTCGGCTTTGGCGGCATTGGCCTCGGCGAGCACCGGATCATTACCGGCGGGGTTCTGCTGCCCATCGGTGAGGAGGATGATGATCTTGGCGTGCGTCGCGATGTGGCGCTCGCTGGCAAGTTCCGTGCGAGCCACCAGCAGCGCCAGATCGATGCGTGTGGTGCCCGAGGCCACTAAAGCCTGAGCCGCGGCATTGACAGCCGCCTTGTTTGTCGTGAGCAACTGGTCGAGCGTAGCCGCGTCGGCAAAGGAGACGAGAGAAACCTGGTCGGGCGGCGCGTTGGTCGAGGACAGGAACGTCGCGATGGCACTCTTTGCGTCGTTCAGCTTGTTGTCGCTGCCCATGCTGCCGGAGCGATCCAGGACGAGCACGATGTCGGACTCGTTGGCCTGTGGCTGGCAGGCAGCCAGGCCGGGGCCAATGGAAGGCTCCCAACCGCCGGTCGTGGTGATCTGCGTCAATTGTGTTCCGTCGCGCTTCACGCTCCAGACCTGGCCGTTTTTCGAGAAGATGAGTGAACTGCCATCGGGCGACCACGAAAGGCGGTTGACGACGTAATTGTCAATGGCCTGAACGATCACTTTACCGTTCGAACCGTCACTGTTCATCACCCACAGGTCGTAAGGCCCAAGCGTCCCGGCAGTGTAGCGGATCGTTGCGATTTGTGTTCCATCAGGAGACCAAGCAGGTCGGTGATGAGAATAGCCTGTGGCAAATGCGGAGGATAGCAGAACCTGTCCAGTGCCATCGCTGTTGATGATATAAAGATCATGGTAGAAGGCAGTTGGCTCGCTGAGGTACACAAGCCGCTGCCCATCAGGTGACCAGGAAGGGCTGCCAGCGGCTTCGCTGTGAGTGGTGATCCGATGTGGATTCGAGCCGCCAGCGTTGACAATCCAGACTTCCCACCAGTCATCGGAGTCGTTCTGAAGGGCGATCTGGCTACCGTCGGGTGACCAGACTGGAATCTGGGAGTTGCCCGTGATGGGCAGTTGCATCAGGTTGCTGCCATCGCTGTTCATGACATACAATCGCCGCTCGCTTCCACTGCCCTGGTACACGTATGCGATGCGTTTGCCATCGGGTGACAGCGCAGGTTGTCGAACGTCACCGTCGAGGAAGGCGAGCTGAGTCTGATTTGTCCCGTCGGCGTTCATGATCCAGATGTTGGCATTCGAGCCGGTTTCCGGCTGAGGGCGCACAAATGCGATCCGATTCAGGCCGTTGGCCCCGAAGGATGTCTCACCATTCGCAGTTTCAATCGGGGGTCGAACCGAGGTAATGAGTTGATCTCGAGTATCAGCGCCGGCCGTGCCGAAGTAACCGGCTGTGGCGACAAGAACCAAAAGCACAACTGTGGATGCAGCCAGGAGTCGCTTTGTGCTCAACATGTTTTCCTCCTCGCGTTCAAGCGAAGGTGTCAACGAAGCGCAACGACGGTAGCCGATGGTGCTGCGACGTACGAGGTTACGATGGAGGCATAGTGCGATGGTAGGCTACTCGAAAAAAGTATAAGCCGCTTACGGAGAGTTTGCTAAGTGAGAAAAGTCATGGGTCTACCATGATGAATCCACCGTTGGTGGTCAAGGACGTGGAAACACTAACCTGATGCAAACTCATAATGTAGGAGCTGAGCAGCGTTTCTGCTCAAGTCACTGCCATCCGGTGACTTTTCGGTGCACGATCTCCAGCACTATGTCGGCGCAGGAATTGACGAGCTTACCTCACACACTCTCCCCGTCACTGCGACCCCGCTTATAGCGTGCTGGCCAAGTGCATGTAGCGCGCTGAAGCAATCCCTTCAGGCCGAGGCACGAGATTGCTTCGCTGCCTGCGGCGGCTATTCAGAAACTTCTCGACCTGGGTCATTGCGAGGAGGCCGTAGGCCGACGAAGCAATCTCCCACTTGGGCCTTGAGATGGCTTCGCCGCCGCTGGCGGCTCGCCATGACGCGGCTGGCGAGTTTCTTTCTTCAAGCATA
>DATBWU010000139.1:0-9012 GCA_036514635.1 Anaerolineae bacterium
CGCGGCGATGAATTCGCCGCGCTACGCCGCTGCGCCTAATGAATCGGGCTAGTCGGATTCATCCGACGCTGGGGGGTAGCCCGCCGAGTTCATCGGCGGGGCGGGCGCACGCTGGCAACGGCCCAAGTTTCTGGGTAGCGCAGCGAAGGGTCTCGGCTTATCGGGCAGAGATTCTTCGCTGCGCTCAGAACGACGATCTGCGGAGTTATTTCTTGACAAGCCCTTACTTCGATAAGTGCGTGCGCTGGAACAACCAGACGCCGAAGGCGAAGTAGGCGACCGACAGGATCGCGAGTGCAGTCAGTTCGTAGAATATTTCTTCGGCTCCCGCGCCCAGCGTCATCACCTTGTTCAACGCGACCACCGCGTGCGTCGGCGGCAGGCTGTCGTACAGGCCGATCGAGCGGCCACCCAGGGTGAACAGCGGCACGGACGGGATTGGGAAAATAGCGCCTGTGAAGAACATGAACAGCGCTAACGGGAAATTGGCGATGACAAACGCCTGCGAGACCGTTTTCGAGAAACAGGCGATCACCAGCCCCACGCCGACACTCGACAGGCAAGCCAGCGCCCCGATCACAATCACGATCCACAGCGGCCCCTGGCTGCGAAAACCCAGGGCTTGCGCCGTGAGCAGCGTGAGGATGACGGCAACGATGCCAATCAACACTTGAGTGGCCGTGATCCCGCTGAACAGGTCAAGGGCCGTCATGCGCGTGAGCTGTAAACGGCGCAGCGTCCCGGCTTCGACCTCGCGCGCCACGGCCATCGAGGACTGAAACAGGAGCAGAATGGCGGCGAAGATCAAAACCCCCGGCACATAGGTCTCGAATTCAGTCCGGGCAGCCGAGCCGCCCAACGGCTCCTCGCCGTATTGCAGAAACGACGGCTCGCCGATAGCCACCTGGACGTAGATCTCCACTGCCGATGAGGCCAGGACGGCGGCGACCGCGTAATAAGGATTAGTCAGATCGCCGACGAGGGTGATGCCCGTTGTGGCCGATTGATCTCCATCGCGCGCGGCCAGGATCGCTCTTGAGAAATCCGGCGGGATGACAATCATCGCAGTGGCTTTGCGATCGCGCAGCCGGCGTTCAGCCTCTGCCCGATCTGCGACCATCTGCACCTTGAGCAATGGTTTGCCGTCGGCGTAGGTGACCGCGCCAACTGCCTGAGCCACCTGCGCCCCGGCTGCCAGAAAAGAACCGTCTACCGATCGGTAACCCGTATCGTGATTCAGGATCAAGACGATGTAGGCGGTGGAACCGCCGGGAAAGAACAGGTAATACAGGGATACCATCAAAGGGGCAAACGAGAGGGTCAGCAAGAGCACGAGGAGGTCGCGCCGTTGTTCCTGCATACTCTTGCGGAAGACACTCCAGGCTCTCATTCGCGCAGCCTCCGGCCGGTCAGTTGGATAAAGACATCCTCCAGCGTGTTGGCACGCAGGCGCACGTCGTCGCATTTCACTTCGCATCGAGTCAGGGTCTCCAAAATCCCAGGCAGGAGCGCGACGGCATTGAGCGCGCGCACCGTCAGTGTATTTTCGGTGGCGCTCACCGCTGCCTGGCCGACCAACTGCGCCAGGGCTTCCTGCACCGTCTCACGGCCATTTCCATCACCGCCCAGCGCGATTTCAATCACGTCGCCCTCGCCTGTGCCGTGCTTGAGCGCCTCGGGAGTATCCAGCGCCAGCAACTCGCCGTGGTCGATAATAGCCACGCGATCCGCCACGCGATCCGCCTCGTCCATGTTGTGCGTCGTCAGGATGACGGTCTTCCTTTGGGCTATTGACTTGATGTAATCGCGAACGAGCACCCGACTCTGCGGGTCCAAACCCGCCTCCGGTTCGTCCAGCACCAGGATGTCCGGATCGTGAACCAAAGCCAGAATCAGATTCATGCGCCGCTGCATGCCACCCGACAGCGTGCGCGCCAGTTGATGGCGTTTCTCGCTCAAGCCCAGGTCGGCCAACAGGAGTTCTCCGCGCCGCTGCGCTTCCG
Organism: Anaerolineae bacterium; assembly: GCA_036514635.1. Taxonomy (GTDB): domain Bacteria; phylum Chloroflexota; class Anaerolineae; order Fen-1058; family Fen-1058; genus DASSFZ01. The sequence continues at coordinate 2,004 of DATBWU010000139.1, forward strand.
GCCCACTCAAGCCGTACATCGCGCCGACGAACTGCAACTGCTCCAGGCAGGTAAGTTGTTTCCACAAGACAATCTCCTGGGGGCACACGCCGACTCGAAGGCGCACATCCTCACGGCGATTGGTGATCGGCGTGCCCGCCAGGAGCACCCGGCCGGCGTCGGGCCTGAGCAGGCCGCACATCATGTTGATCGAAGTGGTCTTGCCGGCGCCATTCGGCCCCAAGATGCCAAACACCTCGCCCCGACGCACTTCCAGGGTGAGAGCCTTGACGGCGACAAGCGAACCGTAGCGCTTCGTCAAACCTTCGGCGCTGAGAGCGATCTCGTAGCTCACTGTCTCAACCCTTCACTTCAATGTCTCTCCAGACTCAGAGCCTGTCTGAAAAGGTTGCCATGACAACCACCACGCCCCCGCCCAGCGCGCCCCCGCTGCTTCGCAGCGGACAGGGCGTATCCGACGCTTCGCGTCGGGGGCGCGCTAGTGCTCCTGGGCTTAAATGAGCCAATGGTTGTCACTCTGAGCGAAGCGAAGAGTCTCGGCACTATGGGCGGGATGCTTCGCTCCGCTCAGCATGACAAACCGTTGGGGTATTTCCGCCGCGATGTACTAGGCGAGTCACCAAGACACCAGGTTGTCAACTTCGGCGGCAGATTGCCGCGCATAAGCGGCCCGACCGGGCAATGAGTAATAGTCCTCGCCACATAGTGTACCATCATGTAATCATCACCTCAACAACCACGACAAGAAAAATGTATGTGTGGTAACTCGTAACTACTCAGCCATTGCTGCCTGAAGACGCCATATACAGGCGAAAGTGGCACAAAGCTGGTTATCTTGCCACATCTTGGACGGAAACATATGGCGCGAAGCGGGATTTTACCCACATTTCAGCCACAGGTGGCGGTAGCCGCAAGCAGGCTGAGTAGTTACTCGCAATCATCTATTTGCTGGTAAACTATTAACACAGCCGTGCGTTACACGAGGTCAATCATGTCAGGTGACACCATTCGCGTGATTCTTGCCGACGATCACGCTGTTGTCCGCAAGGGTATTCGGGACTTTCTGACGGAATCGAGTGATATTGATGTCATCGCCGAGGCATCGGACGGCGATGAGGCTATCGCACTGATCGACAGGCATAAGCCGGACGTGGCCGTGCTGGATATTCAGATGCCCAAACGCAGTGGTATTGAAGTATGCCGACACATCCGTGCCGAACAATGGCCTGTCGGAATCCTGATCCTGACTGCCTACGATGACGACCCGTATGTGTTAGCCGTCTTGCAAGCCGGCGCGAATGGCTACGTGCTCAAGACCGCCGATGCCGACGAGATCGTCCGCGCCGTGCGTGATGTCTACGAGGGCAAGTCGGCCCTCGATCCGAACATCGCTCGCAAGCTGATGACGCAGCTCTCCAGCCAGGCCACTACGAAGCCGGTCGAATCGCTCACCGCGCGTGAGATGGATGTGCTGAAACTGGCTGCGCGCGGGTACACCAACAAGGCGATCGCGGCTCAACTCAACATCAGTGACCGGACTGTGCAGGGCCATTTGGCAAACATCTTCTCCAAACTTCACGTTGCCACGCGCACGGAAGCCGTCATGCGCGCGGTTTCGCTGGGTTGGATCCCGCCCGTGTTGGGCGAGCCGGATCAAGAATAGCTTGACCAGCCGATCGATTGGGGAAGGCCCTCAACCGCCTATGTCGCGCTCTTCAAGGATGAGTCAATCTCGCACCGGCCTGCGTTGGCGGGGATTGACGCCGCAATTGTTCATCTTCGTGGTATTGCCGCTGGTGATCCTGCTGATCGCCATTCCCTTTGGCAGTATGGCGCTTCACCAGCGCGGGATGCGCTTGCTGGTCGCCGAAAGAGATGAGCGCGCTGCTCGCACCGCGGCTGCTGCCATCACTGAACAGCTCTATCATCGCGCCGCCGCCCTGCAGGGATTGGCGCTGCATTCTTCTGTTTCCGACTCGCCCGGGTACACAATTACCGAATATGGATTTCTTCTTCCAGACTTCGAAGATGGTCTGGTTCTGTTTGCTGCCGATGGAACGCTGCTGGCCTCTTCCAACTCCCCCGACATCTGGCAAGCTCGACCTGTCGCTGATCTTCTAGATCGAGCCAAAAGACGCAACGAGCCACAGTTCTCGGCTGCCTTCACCGGCTCCACCGGCGGTGAGCCGATGATGCTGGTCGCTGCTGCGTCAAACGGTACGCTGGCAGTAGGCGCATTCCGGCCGGCCAGTTTGGCTCGCCGCGCGCTGGCCGACGCTTTTACCTCAAATGGCCCGGCATCCGTCTGGCTGACTGATAGCGCGGGACAACCACTTTATCAGAGTGGTGCATTCCCCGCCGAATCGGAACTGGCCAATCATGCTGGCGTAGCGGAAGCTCTCCGTGGTGAAACGGGTGTCACGTATCGTCGCATCGATGGCAGCGAACATGTTGTCGCCTACAGCCCGATCACGCCAGTGGGCTGGGCACTCGTGATCGAGGAACCGTGGGATGCTGTGGATAGCCCGCTGTTGCGGACATCACTGGTTGCACCTCTGGCACTAATTCCACCTCTTCTGATCGCCGTCGTTGTCATCGCTTTTGGAGTGCGGCGTATTGTCCGCCCGCTGCAACAACTCGACCAGCACGCCTCTCGCGCAGGCTGGGGCGATTACGCTGCGCTGGCTCAGCCGGTGGATGGCATCGCCGAAATCCAGCAGTTACACGCGACGTTGGCGCACATGGCCGATCAGATTCGCCGTTACCAGCGCAGCATTCAGTCTTACGCGGCTGCCCTGACACGCGGCCAAGAGGACGAGAGAGCGCGATTGGCGCATGAGTTGCACGACGAGACGGTGCAAGCGCTGATCGCGCTGGATCAACGAGTACAGATGATCGAGCGCCTGTATGCGCGCGATCCCCAGGCCGCTGCCCAGAAACTACCCGAACTGCGGACGATGACGGCCAAGACGATCGAAGATGTGCGGCGCATCACTCGCGCGCTGCGCCCCATCTACCTGGAAGACCTCGGACTATTGCCGGCACTCGAAGCGCTGACCAAGACTGTTGGCGCTGAGGGTGATCTCGTAGCGACGTTCGAGGTCGAAGGACAGGCGCGGCGCCTTCCCATCGAGCGCGAACTCGCGCTTTATCGCATTGTGCAGGAGGCGCTGAATAATGTCGTCAGACACGCACACGCGAAGCAGGTACAGGTCAAGGTCATATACGCTGGGGCGCTCGTTGTGTCGGTGACCGACGATGGCGTCGGATTCGACCTGCCGGATCGGGCCGATGCGTTGACCGACCTGGGCCACTTCGGGCTGGTCGGCATGCGCGAACGCGCCGAACTGATCGGCGCACATCTGACGATCCAGTCGGCGCGGGGCAACGGCACGACCATCGAGTTGCGACTGCCCCTATAGCTCTGGTGATTATTCACATCGTTGTGGCGACAGTGGGACTGTCGCCAGCCCACCTGAAATGGTGGGCTTTTTCATTCGTCCGCTAAACGGCGCGTGTCCATCCCCGCCAAATGGCGTGAGGTAAAACACGCTGATTGGCGCTGGAACGGGCCGTTTGGGGGGCGTATAGTGATGGGTAATCTGTTGGGGGATTTGTAGCTGGAAGGTCGCCCAGGGACAAGATAGACATCCATGACTCTTGTGTCAACATCCTTGCGTCTGGTGATTATTCACAAGTGCTCCAGGCCCGCGTCCTTGCGGGCCGACCGCGGGGGCGCAGTCGGTGAGCATTCAAGATGTGCGCAATCACCAGCCTTGCGTCAGTTTCCCCGCGCGGCGGCTGTTCGGGACAGCCTCAACCAACACTCTCGCTATTCTGCTGTGGCTGACACACGCCTGCGGCGGGTGCAGTGCTCCCGTGAATACGCAAATTCGTTCGACGAAAGGAGGTGAGGCTCACATGGTGAAGGACCTGGTCTGCGGCATGGAGATCGATCCAAAGACGGCCGCCGGCAAAACGGAGCACCAGGGGCAGACCTATTACTTCTGCTCGCCCGGCTGCAAGAAAGCGTTCGATAAGGACCCGGAGAAGTACATCCACGCGTCGCACGAGCATAGTGGCCATCATTAGGCGGCCTGCCGAGAGCGACTCTAAAAAGGTCTCTCTGATGACCACCAAGTCACCAAGACACCAAGCAACTTAACGCTTTTCTTCGTGCCTCGCCGTTTCCTGCTCTCTGTGGATGGTAACTACTCACGCGCGCTGCGCCGGGAGATGAATCTCCCGGCTAAATCCATGTCGTCGGCTGAAGCCGACTTCCGCCGGGTTGACCCGGCGGCGCTGGCGTAGCCCGGAGTTGAAACTCCGGGCGATTGCGGCAGACAAGCCGTGAGCAGTTACTGTGGATGAATTCATGGTTCACCTCTCTGGCAACACTATATCGCTGTAGCCAGCCCGGGCCCCAGCGCCCAATGGCCTGTCTGCCGTGCGCCGTTTGGCGGGTGTGATCACATCGGTTCAGCGACCGACAGACACCGCTTCGGGCACGGCCTGCTGGCGTCTTTCGTGCCCGTTGGACTCCGTGCGCACCACGCGCCCATGTTCGAGCACGATCAACCGATCGGCCAGATGGCCCACGCGCGCGTCGTGCGTGACGATGATCAACGTATGCCCCTGCGCGTGCAGCCGGCGGAAGATGTCCAGCACAATCTCTTCATTGGCTGCATCGAGGTTGCCGGTCGGTTCGTCGGCCAGAATGATCTTGGGCTGGTTGATTAGCGCACGGGCGATGCACACGCGCTGCTGCTCGCCGCCGGAGAGTTGCGCGGGCAGATGATGCAGTCGCTCGTTCAGCCCCACCGCCTCTAACGCGATACGCGCCTCGGCTTCGTCGACCATACTGTGGAAATACTGCGCCAGCATCACGTTCTCCAGCGCCGTAAGATACGGGACGAGGTGGAACTGCTGAAACACCAGCCCGACGGTCTCGCGTCGAAAGCGCGTGACATCCTTCGGCGCCAGGCCCGTCACCTCGGCGCTGTCTACGAACAACTGCCCAGAAGTTGACCGGTCGAGACCGCCGAGGATGTTCAACAGCGTCGTCTTGCCCGACCCCGACGGCCCCATCACGCTCAGCCACTCGCCGCGCGCCACCTCGAGGCTCACCGTATCCAGCGCCCGCACTTCACCATAGGCGCGTGTCAGGTTCACCGCTTTCACGATCCACTCGCTCATCATTCGCCTCGCAACGTTGTCACCGGATCGACCGCCAGCGCGCGCTGCACCGGGAGCAGGCTGGCGAGCAGCGCCACGCCGAGCGCGATCAGCAATGTGCCCGGCGGCCCCCACGGCGTCGGCGCGATCGTCGCCTGGAACACACGCTGCCCGATGGCGATCGCCAGGGTCAGCCCGGCCAGGTAGCCAACCACGCCGCCGATCCCGCCGATGTTCAGCGCTTCGATCAGGAACAGTCCAGCCACTCGCCGGTCATCCGCGCCCAGCGCCTTCATCAACCCGATCTCCGCCCGCCGCTCCATCACGATGATGTTGAGCGTCCCGGCCACCGTCAACGCGCCGGCGACCAGCACCAGCGCAGCCACCAGCCCGATCAGCAAGCGCACCTTGTTCAGCACCGTCGTCTCGGCCTGCGCGAACTGCGCCAGTGTCCGCACTTCCGCCTGGGGCAGGGCTGCCTGCACGTCGCGCGCGATTGTCTCCAGCGAACGCTCGTTTGCCAGCGCGCTGATCATCACCAGCCCGACCCGACCGGGTTGCGCGGTCAACGTTTGCGCCACACGCAGCCCGGCGATGATCTGCTCATCCTCTGCTCCGCCGGTTTCCAGCACGCCGACCACGCGCATGGTTTGAGTTTCGTCGCCGTATTCCACGTTCACCACTTCACCTGACGAGAGGTCCAGTGCCTCGGCAGCTCGCGCTCCGACGAGGAGTTCAGCATCGGTTTCCGGCCAGCGTCCCTGCACCTGCCACCACGTGTTGAGCGAGCGCGCCGCAGGCAGTCCAACACCGGCCAGCACCACGGGACGCTGCTCGACCTCGACCACCGCGTACAGCGACGGCACATAGCCGATCACGCCTTCGACCTGGTTCACCCGTTCCAGGTCGGCCTCGATCAGTGTCTGCGCTGCCGTCACCGCGCCGAACTCCAAGCCGCCACTGCCGACGCGGGCAGATTGCTCGCGCGGGCGAATGACGAGATTCGCGCCGTAAGCGCGCAATTCGCGCCCGACCTGGCCGCCGATGTCGCCCGACAGGTTGAGCAGCCCCGATACCAGCGCGCTGCCCAACGCCATCGCCAACGCCGCGATGCTCAAGCGCACGCGCTGATGTCGCAGCGATCTAAGCAGAACTCGCCAAAACACATTACAACTCCTGAAAAAGCCGGAAGTGCACCGCCGACTGCGAAGCGAGAAGAGGGCGCAGAGAAATCCTAGAAAAACTCTGCGTTCTCAGCGTCTCTGCGGTGAAAAATCTGTACGGAACAGCCTCACTTGCCCCGCAACAGCAGCACCGGGTCGAAGCGCATCGCCTGCCGCACCGGCAACGCACTGCCCAACAGGCCGACAGCCAGCGCCAACAGTAACGTGATCGGCAGGACGACCACCGGCATCTGCCCGCTGACCGAGAACACCCAGCGCCCCAACCCTTGCGATAGGCCCAGGCCGAGCAGGTAACCCGCCGCGCCGCCAGCCAGCCCGATCAGCACTGCTTCGCCCAGGAAGATGAGTGCGATCTGCCCGCCATCCGCGCCGAGGGCTTTCATCAGCCCGATCTCCGCGCGGCGTTCCAGCACCGAGGCCGTCATCGCCGTCATCACCGCCAGCGCCGAGCCGCCGAGCGCCGCGACGCTGAGTAGCCCCATCAGCAAGCCCAGCTTGCTCAGGAAATCGACCTCGGCCTGGCTGATCTGTCGGATCGGGCGCACGTCGGTTTCGGGCAGCACTTCTTTGATCTGCGTGAGCACCGCGCCCATGATCGGCGAGCAATACCACGTCGCGTATTGTTCGGGTGTCATATCTTTCGGGTCGAG
>DATBWU010000140.1:0-3115 GCA_036514635.1 Anaerolineae bacterium
AACATAAAGATGCACTCGTCGGTCACGCGCCGGGCCTGCGCCATGTTGTGGGTCACGACCACGATCGTGTAGGTGCCGGCAAGATCGCGCATCAGGTTCTCGATCTTCTCAGTCGCACCAGGATCGAGCGCCGAGCAGGGCTCATCCATCAGGATGATGGACGGCTTGAGCGGCAGCAGCCTGGCGATGCACAGCTTCTGCTGCTGCTCGAGCTGGAGCCGGGTGGCCTTTTCCTTGAGGCGATCCTTGAGGAGGTCCCACAACTGGACTTCTTCCAGGGCTTTCTGAAGGGCCTCCTCTTCGGTTGCCCGGCTGCGCTGCGCGCGCGGCGTGTGCAGGCGGTAGCCATACAGAACATTGTCGCGGATGGAGATCGGCAGCGGATTCGGGCGTTGGAAGACCATCCCGACCGCCTTGCGCAGCTCGATCAAATCGACGCCGGCGTCGTAGATGTTGCGGCCGTGAATGACAACCTCACCGGACGTTGTCACGTTGTCGTAGCGCTCATTGATGCGGTTGAAGCATCGCAGCAAGGTGGTCTTGCCGCAGCCGGAAGGACCGATCACGCCGCTAACGGCGCCCGCGGAGATCTTCAGGTCGATCCCGTGCAGAGCCTCGTTGGCCCCGTACGACAGGCGGAGTTGGCGCGTGGTGATCGCACTCTCGGTGCCGGTGGCCGTTGTCTCGATCATCCGAACACCCCCTGCACGTACTGGAACGTCTTTACGTCGCCGGTGCTGCGGGAGAAGATCACCTCGTTCTTGTCGACCTCGATCAGCCGCCCGTCGAGCAGCAGGGCGGTGCGATCGGCAAGCCGCTTGGCCTGCAGCACCAGGTTGGTGACCAGGATGACAGTCATCCGTGTCTTGAGCGACTTGATCACCTCCTCGATCTTCATCGTCGTCACCGGGTCGACGGCGATCGAGAACTCATCGAGGCAGAGAATCTCCGGAGCGAGCGACAGCGCGCGCGCGATCGTCAGACGCTGCTGCTGACCGCCCGACAGCTTGGTCCCGAGATCGCCAAGTCGATCCTTGACCTCGTCCCAGAGGGCAGCCTGTGTGAGACAGCTCTCGACCTCCGCGTCGAGCCGGCGCTTGTCGCGCAGGCCGGCCATGCGCGGCGCGAAGGCAACGTTGTCGTAGATCGACATGGGCAGCCCGACGGGCAGCGGAAAGACCATCCCGATCCGGCGCCGCAGTGCCGCGCCATCGCGTAGCGCGTGGATATCCTGACCGTCGATGCGAATCGTCCCGGAGACCTTGGCGTCAGGAATAAAGTCCGTCATCCGGTTCAGACAATTCAGCAGCGTGGTCTTGCCGGCGTTGGCCGGCCCGATGATGGCCAGAATCTCGTTCTCGCGGACCTCGAGCGAGACGCTGTCGAGGGCCTGCCTGCGGCCGAAGTGGACGCTCAGGTTGTGGATCTCGATCTTATTCCGGACGGCCGCCTCTACCATTTCCTGTGCGACCTCAGATAGCTGCGGAAGATGATCGATGCCAGGTTCACCCCGAGCACGAGACCGAGAAGGACCAAGGCCGTGGCGTAGGGGATCGGCTCCGGCACGTTCGGCACCTGGGTGGAGACCGTGAACAAGTGCATCGAGAGCGCCATGCACTGGTCCCAAACCGACTGGGGCAGGAAGGGCAGGTAGAAAGCCGCACCGGTGAACATGATCGGCGCCGTCTCACCGGCCGCCCGTGAAACCTGGAGGATCACCCCGGTCAGGATCCCGCTGATCGAGTTTGGCAGCACCACGTAACGGATGGTCTGCCAGCGCGTGGCGCCGAGCACCCAACAGGCGCGACGGAAGGGCATCGGCACAGAAGCCAGGGCTTCCTTGGTGCTGGCGATGATCACCGGCAGCGTCATGACCGCCAGCGTAAGCGATGCCGCCAGAATGCTGGTACCCAACCCGAGGAAGAGAACGAAGGCGCCGACCCCGAACAACGCGTGCACGATACTGGGAACTCCCGCCAGATTGACGATGGCCAGATGGATAATCCGAGTGACCCAGGTGTCGCCCGCGTACTCGTTCAGATAGATGCCCGCCAGTACGCCGATCGGCGCCGCCACGAGCAGTGATACGCCTACCAGCCAGAGCGTTCCAACGATGGCCGGGAAGATACCGCCTGCCGTCATGCCAGCCGCTGGGGCGGAGAACAAGAACTCTAAGGAGAGAGCGGGGAAGCCCTTGACGACGAGGAGGCCGATGATGGCCAGAAGGGGCAGGATCAGCAGAGCCGTCGCCATGCCAAGCACGGCGACTAGGACGTGCTCGCGCGAGCGGTTGGCTGCCGTCACGGCGCTCGTCTTGAAGGGCAGACCCGCCGATTGCTCGCTCATTCGTCTCGAGTTCCTCGAACGAGCAGGTCCGCCGTCAGATTGACGACGAAGGTGAGCGCGAAGAGCAGCACGCCGATGGCGAAGAGCGCCTGGTAGTGGTCGCTGCCGTGGGCGGTTTCCCCGAGTTCGGCAGCGATGGTGGCCGTCAGCGTACGCACCGAGTCGAGCACGCTGTGGGGGATTTGCACCGCGTGGCCGGTGGCCATCAACACCGCGATGGTTTCACCGATGGCGCGGCCGACGCCGAGAAGCACCGCAGCCAACAAACCGCTGCGAGCCGCGGGGAACAGCACCTTGTAGGTGCTCTGCCAGCGGGTCGCGCCGAGAGCAAGCGAGGCCTCGCGGTACGAATCCGGCACCGCTTTCAGCGCGTCCTCGCCGATGGAGACGATGATGGGCACGCTCATGAGCCCCAGAATGATGCCGCCGTTGAGCACGTTGAGGCCGATGGGAGCGCCGAACAGGATGATGATCAGCGGGTTCATGATCGCAATGCCGATGAACCCCCAGACGACCGACGGAATGGCGGCCAGAAGTTCGACGACGATTTTGAGGCTTTCCTTGAGCTTGCCGCTGGTGAATTCGGAGATGAACACGGCGGCCCCGAGCCCAAACGGAACGGCAATCAGCATCGCGAGCGCCGTGACGCTGACGGTCCCAACAAACAACGCCAAGGTGCCGTAGCGCTTGTTCGCGATCGACGACGGATACCACTCCGTGCTGAGCAGAAACTCGCCGATGTCCAGTCGGTGCAGGATGAAATCGGCCC
>DATBWU010000141.1:0-3580 GCA_036514635.1 Anaerolineae bacterium
CCCACTGACCTAGCGGTAGCCAGGCTAACCCGGCCAGCAGCGCCAGCCCGCCGAAGACCATCACCCCGGCCTGCGCCGGCAGTACCAGCGCGTTGACGACCAGTGTCAGGAGCGAGAGTTGCCGGAAGGTGACGATCAACACCGGCAGCGTAGTGATCTGCGCGGCGAGTGTGACGAGCACCGCATCGCCCAGCACGCCGACGATCTTCTTGGCTGTGTCGCCGCTGAGCAGTCGCATCAGTCCGCGCTCGACGACGTTTTGGATCGGGCGCGTGTAGATCATCAGTCCGAGCGTTGCAGCGAAGCTGAGTTGAAAGCCAATGTCGCCCAGTGTGAACGGGTCGAGGAAGGTCATCAGAATGGCGGCGAAGAAAAGCGAGTTCAGCGCGGCGGTCTGCCGACCGAGGTAACCGGCGATCAAGGTCAGCCCGCCCATGATCGCCGCGCGCACGACCGACGCGCTTGCGCCGACGAGCACGGTATACGCTACGATTACAACCAGCAGAACCGGGAAGGCCTTCCTGCGGCCAAACAGCCGGATCGCCGGTACAGAGATCAGCATGATGATTAAGTTGTAATTGTAGCCACTGATGGCGATGATGTGACTGGTCCCGGTTTTGCGGAAATCGTCCTTCACGCTCTGCGGCAGGCCGGCGTCGTCGCCGAGCAAGATGCCCGTCAGCAGCGCCGCCTGCGGCTCGGGCAGAATTGTAGCGATGGTCTCCCGCGCGCGATCCTTCAGGTCGAACAGCGCGGACAGGAACGGACTGCCCTGGTCGCGGCCAATGATCTCGATGTGGGGCTGATCGATGATCGAGTATACGCCTTTACCGGCGAGGTAGTCGCGGTAATTAAACGTGGCGAATTCCGGCGGCGATTGCAGCTGGCCAGCCACTTCCAGGCGGTCGCCGTAGCGGAAGTCGATCAGGCGATCGGCTCGAACGAGGGCGATGCCCTTAACGGGGATGGGATCGGAATCGGGGAAGGATAGCGTCTCGGCGCGCACGCGCAGGTTGACGAAGGTGTCACGCCGATCGGGGTAATCGTCGACCGCGCCGACGATGGTCGCCGCACCGTGGTCGTTGTATGCAGCGAGATCGTTCTCGCCGAAGGTCGGGCGCGCGGTCGCAACACGCAACCCGCCGAGACAACCGGCCAGCAACGCGATCCACATCAGGCGGAGGCGCACTTCGCGCCGCCACAGGACAATGCCGGCCAGCGGGATAACGGTTGCAATGAGGAGGAGCGTCGATGAGAGTAAGAAGGTTGATGCCGCCCACATGCCGGTCAGCCAGCCGAGGCCGATCGGAACGAGAGGCATGATGATTGTTGAATGCAGAATGTAGAATGCAGAATGTTGAATGTAGAATGCAGAATGCAGAATGTTGAAAGTGTGAATGTCGGGTAATGACCGGCGACTAGTACTACAACGAAAGATCGGGTTACTACGAAAGATCGCGTCCTCGTTTTGGCCCGGTATGAGCCGTTAAGAGCTGTTCAATCTTTCGTAGTAATGTGATCTTTCGTTGTAATACTAGGTACTGACGACTGACTACTGATGACTGACGACTGACTACTGATGACTGACTACTGATGACTGATGACTGACGACTGATGACTGGCGGCTGCCAGCGTTTACTTGCTCACCGGAGTTGTGCGCCTCACTTGCACCGCGCCGCGCGCAGGCCGGATCGACATGCCGTGCTTTTCGGCAAAGACTTGGATGAACTCCGCGCCAAAGAAGAATATCTGCGCGGAATAATAGGTCCACAGCACGATAGCGACGAGCGAGCCGGCTGCTCCGTACACGGACGCGATCCCGCTGTTGCCCAGATACAGCCCGATGAGCAGCGTGCCGAGCGTGAACAACACCGACGTAAAGGCCGCGCCGATCCACACGTCGCGCCATGCGGTTGAGGCGTCGGGCAAGACTTTGTAAATGGCGGCGAACAGCAGCGTTGAGATGAGGAAGCCGAACAGCACGTTGCCGCCGCGCCACACGAACGACGCGCCGGGCAGCAGGTTCTGCAGCCAGCCGCTCAACGCCGTGATACCGATGTTGAGCGCCAGCGCCACCAGCCATAGCAAACCCAGGTTGAAGAGCATGGCGATGGACAACAATCGATCGCCCAGCACGCGCAGAATACCGCCGGCCAGGTTCGCGTCGGGCTTGGGCTGAATGCCCCAGATCAGGTTGAGCGAGTCTTTCAGTTGGCCGAACACATTCGACCCGCCGATCACCAGCAGGATCAGGCTCACGATCGTCGCCACTCCGCCCGAACCCGACGCGCGAACGTTGGCGACGAGCGATTCAATCGTGCGCGCCGCGTCCGGCCCTATCAGGTTTTGCGCGGTCTGCACGATCTGGCCTCTCGCGGCGGCTTCGCCGAAGACCAGGCCCGCGATCGCAATCACGATCACCAGCAGCGGCGCGAGCGAGAACAGCGCGTAATACGCCAGCGCCGCACCGAGCCGCTCGGCCCGATCACTCGACCACCGCCGGAAAGTCTCTGCGATGAGTTCAATGAAAGCCCTGGCGCGCGCCACCTCACTCCGCCCATCCGCAACCCCGCAGAGCGGGGCGCAAGCAGTCCACAATCCACAATCCACAATCTACAATCTACAATCAATATGCTCCCTCGCCCGACAGCACCTTGGGGAGCGTCCGCAACAAGATTCCGATGTCCATCGGCAGCGACCAGTTCTCGATGTAGTAAATGTCCAGCAGCACCATCTCGTCGAAACTGACATCGCTGCGGCCCGACACCTGCCACAGCCCCGTCATGCCGGGTCGCGCGACCAGGCGTGGCTTGTGCCAGTCCTTGTACTGCTCCACTTCGCCGGGCAAGGGCGGGCGCGGGCCGACCAGGCTCATCTCGCCGCGCAGCACGTTGATCAGTTGCGGCAACTCGTCGAGGCTGGTGCGGCGCAGGAAGCGGCCCACGCGCGTGCGGCGCGGATCGTCTCGCATTTTGAACAACGGCCCGCTCGACTCGTTGCGATCGAGCAATCGCTCGACCTCCTCTTCCGCGCTCTGCCGCATCGAGCGGAACTTGTAGCACCAGAACGGCTGGCCGTTGAGGCCGACACGGATTTGCCGGAAGACGATCGGGCCGGGCGAATCGATCCGGATCGCCAGCCCGATCAGCGCGGCTAGCGGCAGCGCGATCAGCATCAGCGGGATGCCCACGATCAGATCGAAGGCGCGTTTGACCACCAGGTTCACGCCGCTCAACGACGGCACGCGCATCCCGATCAGCGGGATGCCGACCAGATCATTCACATCCACGCTGCTCAGGCTCATCTGAAACAGGTCGGGGACGATGCGTGGTCGCACACCGCGCGCCTCGCACACCTGCGCGATGTTCAGGATGCACGGGTGTTCCGACCACGGCAGGGTGATGATCACTTCGTCGATGGTGTGCGCGTCGAGAACCGACGAGAGCTGGTTAATCGGGCCTAGCGCGTGGAACGAGCCGATGTCGGTGTAGCGGCGGTCGGGATGATCGTCGACGAAGCCGACGATCTGGTAACCCAATTCGGGCCGCGCGATGATCGTGCGCAGCACCGTGCGCCCCAC
>DATBWU010000142.1:0-18713 GCA_036514635.1 Anaerolineae bacterium
TGGGGCGAGTCTACAAGATACGCGGTGCAAAGAAAGGCGACGCGCGTGAGCTCGTCGCGCTGAAGGATGTGGACCTCGAGGTTCGGCGCGGCGAGTTGTTCGGTCTGCTTGGCCCAAATGGCGCGGGCAAAACCACCCTGATCAAGATTCTGACGACGCTGCTTACCCCGACCTCAGGCCGCGCCTTCGTCGACGGGCTGGACGTGGTGACGCATCATGCATTGGTGCGCGAGCGAATCAACATGGTGTCGGGCGGCGAGTCGTCGGGCTACGGCCTGCTGACGGTGCGCGAGAACCTGTGGATGTTCGCACAGTTCTACGGCATCGACTATGCCACCACGTATAAGCGCATCGACGACATGCTGGAAGTCGTCGGACTGACCGATCGCAAGAATACGAAGATCAGCGACCTGTCTACCGGCCTGCGCCAGAAGATGAACATCGTGCGCGGCTTCATCACCGATCCGGAGATCATTTTCCTCGACGAGCCGACGCTGGGCCTGGACGTGGGCGCGGCGCGCGACGTGCGGCAGTTCGTGCGCCGCTGGATGCAGAATCGGGGCAAGGCGCTGCTGCTGACCACGCACTACATGGTCGAAGCCGACGAGTTGTGCGACCGGGTGGCGATCATCGACAAGGGTCAGGTGCTGGCCTGCGACACTCCGGCCAACCTCAAGCGGCGGTTGCAGCGCGAGGCCATCTTCCGCATCGAGACCTCGTATTTATCGAACGGCAGCGCCGACGGCTTCGAGGCGATCCCCGGCGTGAGCAAGGTCACGCGCTGGCACCTCGACGACCGCACGTCGTTCGAGTTCCTGTTGAAGAGCGAAGATGTATTGGCTCCGATCGTGGCGCAGCTCACCGAGAAGAGCGCGAAGATTCTCTCGCTCCAGAAGCGCGAGCCGACGCTGGAAGATGTGTTCATCGACCTGGTCGGGCGCGGCCTGACCGATGGAGACAATGGCAATGGCGACGGACAGCATTAACCGGCCCCCGTTCCACCGGCGCTTCAATCTGTTCTGGCGCACCGTGATCGCGCGCTCGTACCCGCGCGTGATCGGCCAGCAGCGCGAGAAGTCGTGGCTGGTCTTCGAGATCGTGCTGCCGATGCTGATCACCTGCTCGTACGTGTTTGTGTATAAAGCGATCGGCGCGTCGCCGGATTACATCGGCTACGTGGTGTTGGGCGGCGCGATGAGCGCGTTCTGGCTGAACGTGCTGTGGTCGATGTCGAGCCAGTTGTACTGGGAAAAGCAGCAGGGCAACCTGGCGCTGTACATCGCCGCGCCGAACTCGATGATGGCGATTCTGCTGGGCATGGCGCTCGGCGGGTTGTTCGCGACGAGCCTGCGCGCACTGGTGATCGTGATCACCGGATCGGTGCTCTTCGGCGTGACGTACTCGACCGCGAGCTTGCTCCCCGCGCTGTTGGTGTTCCTGCTCACGATGGTCGCACTGTACGGGTTGGGGATGCTGTTCGCATCGGTGTTCCTGCTCTTCGGGCGCGAAGCGTGGCACACCAGCAGCCTATTGCAAGAGCCGGTGTATCTCGCAGCGGGGTTCTATTTTCCGGTCAAGAATCTTCCGGTGTGGGTCGCGGCAATCGCATCGCTCATCCCCGTGACGCTCGGCCTCGACGCGATGCGACAACTGCTGTTCAGCGGAGGCGGGGCGATCGGTTTCCTGCCGTTGCCTGTCGAGGTAGCCGCCCTGGCCGTGTTGGGTGTTGCATTTCTGCTCGCGGCCAAGTGGGCGCTGAACTACCTGGAAATGCTGGCCCGGCGTGAAGGTCGATTGACGGAGCGACGAAGGTAGTAAAACGTAAAGCGTGAAACGTGAACTTCACGCATCACGTTTTACGTTTCGCGCCATTTCAAGGAGATCATCTGATGAGGGAGGCCCTGCGTTCGTTCAAGATGGCAACGTGGCTGGGCTGGCAGATCGAATCGAACTGGACCGACCCATTCCTGTTCGCCATCTACTCGATCGCCAAGCCGGTGTCGGCGGCTCTGATCTTGGTGGTGATGTACAGCGTGGTGGCACAGGGCGGGCCGGGCCATCCGCTGTTCCCGTACATGTACATCGGCAACGCCTTCTATATCTACGTTGGCTCGGTGCTGATCGGCATTTCGTGGGCGATCATCGGCGACCGCGAAGAGTATGGCACGCTCAAGTACATCGTCGTCGCCCCGCTGCGACTGGCGTGGTATCTGCTGGGGCGCGGCATGGCGCGGCTGATCATCGGCACTCTCTCGGTGATCATCACGCTCGCCATCGGCGCGTGGTTCCTGCAGGTGCCGATCAGCCTGGCGACGACGAACTGGCCGCTGTTCATCCTGGCGATGATCTTGGGCCTGGCCGGGCTGATGGCGGGCGGTCTGCTGCTGGCGGGCGTATCGTTCCTGATCGCGCGGCACGCCGGGTTCATCGGCGAAGCGGTTGCGGGCGCTCTGTTTTTATTTACAGGAGCAATCTTTCCCCTCGAAGTGCTGCCGCGGGCGCTACAGCCAATTGGCTACATCCTGCCGGTGACGCACTGGCTGGAAGCGATTCGCCGCGCGATGCTTCACACGAGCGCGTCGCCGACCTTCGCGGCGTGGGGCGACGCGCTGGTGATCGGCGCGCTGGTGATCAGCACGCTAATGTGGTGTGCGATCGCGGTGACGTACTATCGCTATGCCGAGAACCGCGCTCGGGCGCTTGGCTTGCTCGACTGGCAGACGCAATATTGATGCGGAATGTAGAATGCAGAATGTGGAATGCAGAATGAACTCCCTGGGCGATTGGTGCAGAGCCGGGGAGTTCTTCTTTCAATGCTATAATCCGCGCGTGAGGATCTACTTCTCGGGCGCAATCGCAGGCGGGCGCGACAACCTATTCATCTACCAGCACATCGTGGCGCGTCTGAAGTCGCTGGGACATCGTGTCCCGACCGAACACGTGGCCGATCCGAACGTGCTGGCCGAAGAACGCGCGATTCCGCCGCGCGCGGTGTACGAGCGCGACATCGCCTGGCTCAACGAATCGGACGCGCTGATCGCCGACGTCTCGACGCCATCGCTGGGCGTGGGCTATGAAATCGCGTATGCTCTTCAGCGCAGTGTGCCGACGTTGTGCGTCTATCGTGAGGGGCTGTTCGTGTCGAAGATGATCACCGGCGACCCGTCGCCGCACCTGACGGTCGCCACGTACCGCGACACCGATGAGCTCAACAAGCATATCGATCATTTCCTGACACACAAAGCGATCCACGAATAACACGAATCCACACGAATGTCCGGACTGATTTCCCCAAAAATTGTCATTCGTGCCTATTCGTGAAGATTCGTGGATCAACATTCTTATGGCTAACGATCACATCTTCACACAAGCCGTTCGCGCCGGCGAAGGCGAGCCGCCGCCTGAAGGCCGGCCCAGTGCGACGCCGATCTCGCCCGCCGTCACCTACACGTATCCCGACATTCAAGAGCTGTCGGATGTACTGGGTGGCGAACGGCCCGGCTACGTCTACGCGCGCTATGGCAGCCCGACTGTGTCCGCTTTGGAGAAAGCCGTGGCGACGCTGGAAGGCGCGGAAGCAGCCGTCGCCTTCGCATCAGGCATGGCCGCGCTGCATCTCGCGCTGGTGCAGTCCGGCGTCACGTCCGACACGCCCGTCGTCGCCGCGAGCGATCTGTACGGCACGACGCACACGCTCCTGGCGCAGTTCTTCAAATCGCCCGATCGACTGCCGCTGCGCTACGTCGCTATGAGTGATCCGGCAGCGGCGGGCGCGGCGGTCGAACAGACCCGACCGCGTGCCGTGCTGCTCGAAGTGATGTCGAACCCGCTGCTGAAGATCGCCGACCTGCCGGCGATTGCCGAGGCAGCTCATCGGGCGGGCGCGACCGTACTCGTCGACAGCACGTTCACTACGCCGTTTCTGATTCAGCCGTTGAAGTACGGCGCGGACCTCGTCATCCACTCGGCGACGAAGTACCTGGGCGGGCACGGCGACGTGCTGGCCGGCGTCATCGCCACCGACGCAGCGCGCGCCGCCGACCTGCGTCGCCTGCTGAAAGTGTATGGCGGCAACCTCGGCCCATTCGAGGCGTGGATCGTCCTGCGCGGCATCAAGACGCTGCCGCTGCGCATGCGCGAGCACTGCGCCAACGCGCTCAAGGTCGCGCACTGGCTGAGCGATCACCCGCGCGTGTCGCGCGTTTGGTATCCCGGCCTGCCCAATCATCCGCAGCACAAACTGGCGCGGCGCCTGCTCCGCGAAGGGCACTTCGGCGGCCTCGTCGCCCTTGAGCTGCGCGGTGCGGGTCAGCCGGAAGTCTTCCGCTTTCTGGAGAAGCTGAAGTTGATCCAGACGGGGGCCAGCCTCGGCGATGTGGGAAGCCTGATTCTGTATCCGGCGATTGCCAGCCACCGCGGGCTGGCGCGCGAGGAGCGCTACCGGCTCGGCATCACCGATGGCGTCGTGCGATTGTCGGTCGGCATCGAGAGCACGGACGACATCATCGCCGACCTCGTTCAGGCGCTGGGTTAACCACTAATCGACAGCGGCGACGAGCAGCGTGATGTCGTCGAACTGCGGCGCATCGCCCTGAAAGGCCTGCACATCCTGAAAGATGGCATCGGCCAGCGCCTGCGCGCCCGACGCGCGATGCTGCACGACGACAGTTTGCAGACGCTGAGCGTCGTATCGCTCGCCGGCGCGGTTCATCGCATCGAGCACGCCATCGCTATACAGGACCAGTCGATCGCCGGCGCACAACTGCACACTGCGCTCTTCGGCCCTAAAGCCATCCAGCATACCCAGGAAGCGACCCACACCCTCCAGCCGGTCGAGCGGCCCGGCGGCGTGCTGGAGCAGCGGTATATCGTGACCGGCCCGCACGTAGGTCAGGCGCCGATCGTCCAGGTTCAGCACGCCGTAGAACACGGTGACGTACATATCGTCGCTGGAGGAAATGTCCATCAACAGATCGTGGACCGACGTCACCACGTCGCGCGGCGATAGGCTGCGGCGCGTCTCGCTGACGAACAAGGCGCGAGCCACGGCCATAAAGATCGCCGCGTGGATGCTCTTGTCCGACACGTCGGCGATCAACAGCCCCACGTGCTGCTCATCGAGCCGGAGCACGTCGTAGAAATCGCCGCCCATTTCGCGCGCCGGCTGCGCGCGCGCGACAAACGTCAAGCCGGGCAGTGCGGGGAACGTCACCGGCAAGATTGACTGCTGCACGTGCGCGGCCAGTTCCAGATCGCGCTTGATGCGCTCGGAGCGCAGCAGCTCGGCCTGCGCGGCCTGCAGATCACGATAGGCCCGCTCCAGGTCGCGGTTCTTCTGCTGCAGCTCGTTGATCTGCAGCTGCATGTTCTCACGCAGCATCAGCAACACCCGCTGGAGCAGCAAGCGCGCCAGCGCCGGACTGCTCTCCAAGACTTGAGCGAAGACCTCGTCCGTAATCTCGATCACTTCCACCGGGCTGGTGGTCGTGATCGTTGCGCTGCGCGGCGAATCGTCCACGAGCGCCATTTCGCCGAAGAATTCGCCCGGCCCGCGCGTGACCAGCAGGTGCTCTTCCGTGTCCGACAGGCGATGCGTGATTTTCACCGCGCCGGAGTGCAGCACGTAAAACGTGTGCTCGATCTGCCCCTCCCGGCACAGCACCGTGTTCGACGGATACGATTTGAGCGTGGCGAAGCGCTGCAATCGATCGACATCGGCGTCGGTCAGCCGGCTGAACGTAGTGCGCAGCGTGAGCGAGGCCGATGCATTGGAATTGTCTGTCTGCGGAGTCGAATTCATCGCGTCCCTCGAGGGCTATACTGCGCACGGTCACAAGTTGCGCTTTTTGCTGCTCAAAGCCCGCGTCCACGCGGGCGTCCATCCTGATCGACCGCGAGGACGCGGTCGGTGCGCAAAACCGCAGATTGTTCCCGCGTCGAGTATAACACCGTCTCGAACTAAAAAGCCGCAGGGCGCGGAGACACCCTGCGGCTCGAAATTTACAGCACCCGTGGTGATCGTGCGCCGCTCATTGGAGTGTGAGCAGATAGGCAATCAGATCGGCCAGGTCTTGTGCACTCATCGAGTCGCCCAGACCATCCGGCATGAGCGACTTGCCGTTGGCGCTGAAGTTGCCCCCCTCCACGATGTGCTCGCTGGGGGCCTGCGTCGAATGACGAAGGTAGGTGGTCGCGTCTTGCCCGGAGACGGTGCTCCCGGCGCGTGAGCCGATGCCGGCCAGCGACGGCCCGACAATCACACTGCCCGGCTCCAGCGCGTGGCACGACTTGCACGGGGTCACCTGGCCGCTGGCGAGCCTGACCGTCTGATCCCACACCTGCTGGCCGCGCGCCGCGTCGCCCTGTGGCAGCTCCTTCGCCAGATCACTTCCGATGGCCTCAAACGGGACGGCGGGCGTTGACGTCGCCAGACTGGCGGTGGCTTCCCACGACAGGATATAATCCGTCAGGTATTCGATCTGGTCGTCGCGCAGCGGGCCGCCGAATGACTGTCCCCACGTCTGCATGGGCGCGGCGTATGTCTCGCCCCGGCCGGCCCAGTACTGGGTATAATCCGGCCGGCCGCCGGCGATGGCGATCTTGATGAAGTTCCGCAGCGAGTTGGGGTAATTCGCCGCCCGCAGTTCCGGGAAGCGCGTGGTGAACAGATACGGATAGAGCTGCGGCCCTTTGCCGGGAACGCCCTCGCCGTGCGTGCCGTGGCATGATGTGCAATACTGGTCGAAGATGGCCGCGCCGTTTTCGAGCGAGCGACCACTATACCCGGCGTCGAACACTTGCATGCGGCCCAAGCGATCCTGCGCCTGCACGTCCAGCAGACCTTCGGTGAGCAGGACATAGCCCAGCACCACAAAGATCACCAGAAACAGCACAATGCCAATGAAGATTCGTGTGTTCATGAGAGGGCCTCGGCTCCTGGCTTATTCGTATGAATAGATCGCGTCGCGATGGACGAAGATGGTCTTGACGAACGGCTGGGCATTCCCCTGCCCGTCTTGGGGCATGGTATCCCACAGCACCGTCAGCGTGATCTTGCGCATCACCGGGCTGCCCTTTTCGTCGGACTCCCAGTCTTCGATCTTGACGACGGCGTGCCCGTTGGTCAACTGCTTCTCCGGCCTCAGGTTCGGGTTCTGGTAAATCTTGATCAGCGCCTGAAGGCTTTCCAGCTTCTCATACAGGTGCGGCGATTCCTCTTTCAGTTGTTCGGGCAGCGCGCCTGTGTCGTATTCGCCGGGCTTCATTTCGTCGAACTTGACGGTGCGGATGTCATGCGGGCCTGGGCGTTCGGGCCGCATGAACTCGAACCCGACCTCGGTCTCGGACGCGCCGCCGACCAGGTAAGCCGAGGTGCCCATGAACGACAGGATGACGATAATCCCGACGCTGAAGAACGACACGACCCATCCGAAGCGCCGCTGGTGCGCGCGGCGGCTGGGGCTGTAATCGTAATACGGCAGCAGGAAATGGAGCAGCAGCAAGATCGTCGGGACGACCACGCCCCACAGCGACTTGTCGCCCAGCTTGAGCATCCCCTGAATCCACAAGAAGTACCACGGCGCGACGGTGTGCAGCGGCGTGTTCAGCGGATCGGCGTGGTTCTCCAGCGGCGCGTCGTAGAAGAATGCCGATCCGACCACCAACACGGCGATGACGACCCCGAACCATAGCAGCTCGCTGGTGGCGATGTTCGGCAGGAACGGCACACGCTTGTCCGGCGGCACTTTGCGCGCCGAGTCCTCGCCCGGCGCATCCAGGCCCGGCGGCAGCGAGTGACCGTGGCGGATGACTTTGTAATAGTGGACGAACAGGAACAGGATCAAGAGCGCAGGCAGCGCGAACACGTGCAGCAGATAGAAGCGCAACAGGCCGCCCGCGCCCAGGTCCAGACCGCCGCGCAGCAGCAGGCCGACGGCCTGGCCGACCTCCGGCGGCGGCGTGGCATCGGCCATCGACGCGCCGATCGTCACCGCCCACAGCGACAATTGATCCCACGGCAGCAGGTAGCCGGTGAACGACAGCAGCAGTGTGAAGAGAAGCAGCCAGACGCCGGTGTGGTAGGTGAACTGGCGCGGCTTTTTATACGAGCCGGTCAGGAACGTGCGCCACATGTGCAGCGCCACGGCCAGCACCATGAGCTCGGCGGCCAGGCGATGAATATCGCGCACCAACATGCCCAGCGGCACGTTGCTCAGAATACGCAGCATGTCGCCGTACGCCGCCGTCGGCGACGGCGTGTAGAAGATCATCAGGAACAGGCCGGTGATGATCTCGATCAGAAACAGCGCCGTCGAGATCAGCCCCAGCCGGAAGGTGGGGAAGAACTTGGTCACTTCGATGTGATAGAAGGACGGCCAGATATGGAACCACGCGCCTTCGGTGTGAGGCTTGACGCGCGGGTTCGGCTTGGGAGGCGGATCGCCGCGCAGCACGCCGCGAATCGCGTTGATGTCCAGGCCGGCGGTGAAGCGCTCGACGGATTCATTCAGCTTGATCGCGATGGTGCGCTTCAGGCCATACTGCTTGCGCATTTCGTTGAGCGTGTGGAAAGGTTCGATCGCCATCGTTCATCCTCCGCGCGAATCAGGCTTTCTCGGATTTGGGCGGGCCGCCCTTGATGCGTTCGCCGGTCAGCACCCATACACGCAGGCCGGTGGTGTCGGCCGGAATCTCCAGCGGCGTCCCGGCCAGCGGCTTGCCATTGGCCGGGTCGTCGTTGTAGTCGTCGTTGTTCTTGCCGGGCGTGCGGGCGACGACCTCGCCCCTTTCGTTCCGGAGCTCGACCACGAAGCGGTCCAGGCTGCGCGGGGCAGGGCCTTGCTCCAGAATCTTCGTGCCATCCAGCCAGAACTTCGAACCGTGGCAGGGGCACTCGAAGCGGTCGGTCGAGGGTTCGAACTTATACAGGCAACCCAGGTGGGTACAGACTTTGTAGATCGCCAGCAACCCCTGTTGGGCTTCGCCTTTCTGCGCTTCCGTCGGCCCGATGTTGAGCAGCCACGTCTTGGCATCGGGATAACTGCCGGGTACGCCGTCCTGCGGCGGCAGAATCTCGCTGAGCAGGCCGAGATCGAACGGCGCGCCGAACTGCCCTTCGCGGAAGCGTGGCAGCATGAACAGATACACGCCTACCCCGAACTCCGCCAGGAACAGTGTCATCGCCGCTCCCCACACGTAATTGAGGAATTCTCGGCGTGTAATGCCCTGGCCCGTCGTCGCATTCGCGTCGGCCATAGATGAGAGCTCCTTCAGTTGGATTGATCAGAGTGTGGAATCGAAAGTACGAGAGAGTTCTGTAAGGAGAATGTGCCAACCGGCTGTAGTCGGCTCATAAACTGCCCCCCGCTTTCTCGCCCTGGTTGCAATTTATATCACAAGGGTGAGGGCATGTCAATTCTCACCCGCCTGCTTTTCTTGACAGCTCAAATCACTCACGGGCATAATAGGCCCAGGCTCAGTAGGTGTTTCAAGGAGGTCGATGCAACGAATCCACAACGGATAAACGAATGCCACTGGCATGGCTCTGTCTGTGGCGGATTCGTTTATCCGTTGTTCATCCGATGCGCTGCCTCTGTTCACCCCGCGCCGCCCTGGAGCGGGCGACTCGCCTCCTTGAAATCCGTAAAGAGTGTAGCCGCATTTATCCGAAGCCGCACGGCGGTGGGTTATGCCCGTTCCCAGCGACGAGACGATCGAATCCATCCGCGCCGCGATCGATCGCGGCGCATTTGCCGAGGCCATCGCGCTGATCGAGAAACTGCGCGTGCCCGATCAGGCCGAGGGGTTCACCGGGCTCGAGCCGGAAGATCAGGCCGCGTTGTTGCCGCGCCTCGATCCCGATGCTTCTGCCGACATTCTCGAAGAACTCGAAGACGAGGATGCGGCGGGCGTAGCCGAGCATCTCGATCCCGAAACGTTGTCGCGCATCGTCGACGAGATGGAGCCGGACGAGGCGGCTGACCTGCTGGGCGATCTGTCGAAAGAGCAGGCCGATCAGGTGTTGGCCCGGCTGGAAGACCCTGAGGAGGTTCGCCCGCTGCTGCTCCACCCCGACGAGACCGCTGGCGGGCGCATGACCAGCGATCTGTTCGCGCTGCGCCGGCGCATGACCGTGCAGGAGGCCATCCAGGCGCTGCGCGACTTGGAGCCGTCTGAGGAAGTCACCTACTACCTGTTCGTCGTCGATCGCGACAACATCCTGCGCGGCGTCATCTCGCTGCGCCGGTTGCTCACTGCCGATCCGCAAGCTACGCTCGAATCGATCATGGACACCGACGTGATCAGCGCGACCGCCGGGATGGATCAGGAAGAGGCCGCGCACCTGATGTCGCGTTACAGCCTGCCGGCGTTGCCGATCGTCGACGAGGCCGGCCACCTGTTGGGCATGATTACGCACGACGATCTGGTGGACGTGATCGAAGAGGAAGCCAGCGAAGACATCTATCGTTTGGGCGGCGTGCTCGACGAGGAACGCGCATCGGGGCCGATCGGTACCTCCGTGCGGCGGCGGCTGCCGTGGTTGTACATCAACTTGCTGACCGCCTTTCTGGCCGCGTGGGTGATCAGCTTGTTTCAAGGGACCATCGAGCGCGTCGCGATTCTAGCCGCGTTCCAATCGATCGTCGCCGGGCAAGGCGGCAACGCCGGGACCCAGGCGCTGACGGTGATGGTGCGCAGCATCGCGATCGGCGACGTCGAGCTGCGCAATGTCTGGCGCACACTGCTGAAAGAACTCCTCGTCGGGCTGATCAACGGCGTCGCCGTCGGCGTCGTCGTCGGCGTCGTCGGCGCGATCGTGGTCAACAAGCCGGCGCTGGGGTTGATCGTCGGAGCGGCCATGATCGGCAACATGCTGGCCGCCGGGCTGGCCGGCGCGCTGGTGCCGATGATTCTCAGGCGGCTGAAGATCGATCCGGCGCTGGCCTCGGGCGTCATCGTCACCACCGTTACGGATGTCGTGGGCTTCGGATTATTCCTCGGGCTGGCGACTCTTTTCATCACATGGCTCGTCTAACTCCACCCATTCTCATTTCTACACAACCCGCGCTGATGTCTGCGCTGAATCGCATCCGCGACCAGGCGCGCATCGCCGTGGATACCGAGTCGAACAGCCTGTACGCCTACCGGGAGCGCGTGTGCCTGGTGCAGGTTTCGATCCCGGAGGCCGACTTCTTGATCGATCCGCTGCCGCCCGCCGTCGATCTGCGCGCGCTCGACGCCGTCTTCGCCGATCCCGCGATTGAGAAAGTGCTGCACGCCTGCGAGTACGATGTGATGTGCCTGCGCCGCGATTACGGTTTCGTTTTCAATAACCTGTTCGATACGATGTGGGCGGCGCGCATTTTGGGCTGGCCGCGCGTCGGGCTGGCTGATATTCTCAAAGAGCGCTTCGACGTGAGGCTGGATAAACGCTGGCAGAGGTACAACTGGGGGCGGCGCCCACTGCCGCCCGAGGCGCTGGCGTATGCCCGGCTCGACACGCATTATCTGCTGCGGCTGCACGACGTGCAGATGAGCGAGCTGCGCAGGCGCGATCGGCTGGAAGAAGCGCGCGAGGTGTTCGCCGAACTGGCGCAGGCCGAAGCCTCGCCACACGGCGAGACCGAGCGCAACGGCTTCTGGCGCGTGAAGGGCGTCTTCGATCTCGATCCCGTGGGCCGGGCCGTGCTGCGTGAGCTGCATGCCTATCGCAACGATGAAGCCCGCCGCCTCGATCGTCCACCGTTCAAAGTGATCAACGATCAGACGTTGATCGCGATCGCGCAGGCTCGCCCGGCGCGCCTCGATCAGTTGCGTGGCCTACCGGGCATGTCCGGTGCGCAAATCGATCGGCACGGCGGCAACCTGCTGCGAGCCGTCGCGCGCGGCAGGCGCGCCGCGCCGCCGAAACCGCCGCCGCGCAAAGTGGCCGCCCCGGAAGTCATCGAACGCTACGAGCGCCTGCGCCTGTGGCGCAAGCAGATCGCGGCGGAACGCGGCGTAGAAACCGATGTGATCATCAGCAATGCCGCGTTGATGGTGCTGGCCGAGCGGCAGCCGCGCACTCTATCCGACCTGGATGGCATCGACGGCTTCGGCGTGTGGCGGCGCAAGACCTACGGGCAGGCGATCCTGGACGCACTGCACTAATTGCGGATTTCGGATTGCGGATTGCGGATTTCATTCGGCATCCATCATTCCGCAATCAGCAATCCACAATCTCCAATCTCTATGACCTCCTCACTGTCACTTCGTAGTCGGCGCAATCGCATCGTCCGTTTCTTCGCCCGCGCGTTCCTCTCCAGCGTGTTTTGGGACGTGATCGTCCGCAACCTGGGCGGGCGGCGCTGGGCGCAGCGCACTGCGTTGCCGCGCTACGTGTCACTCGCCCGGCGCTTCCGCGTGCTGGCGGTCGAGATGGGCGGCGTGCTGATCAAGCTCGGTCAATTCGTCAGCAGCCGCGTCGATGTGCTGCCGATCGAGATCACGTCCGAGCTGGCCGGGCTGCAAGACGAAGTGCCGCCTGCACCTTTTGAACTGATCCACGGCCTGATCGAGCGCGAGCTGGGTAAGCCGATCGCGGCCGCGTTCCAGTCGTTCGACGTGCAGACCATCGCCGCTGCGTCGCTGGGGCAGGTCTATCAGGCGACGCTGCCCGGCGGCGAACACGTCGTCGTGAAGGTGCAGCGGCCCGGTATCGAGGCGCTGATCGCCGTCGATCTCGACGCGCTGCGCTGGGCGGTCGGCTGGCTGAAGCGCTTCCGCGCCATCACCCGGCGGGCCGATCTCGATGCGCTGTTCGAAGAATTCAGCACGACGCTGTACGAAGAGATCGACTATCTGGCCGAGGGGCGCAACGCCGAGCATTTCGCGGCGGACTTCAAAGGCCGGGAACGCATCCGCATCCCCTCCATCGTCTGGCCCCTCACTACGCGCCGCGTGCTGACGATGGAGGACATCAGTGCCATCAAAATCCGCGATGTGGCCGGTTACGAGACGCAGGGCGTGAAACGATCGGCGGTGGCGGAGACGTTGTTCGAGTTTTACCTGGAGCAGATCTTCACCAACGGGTTTTTCCACGCCGATCCGCACGCGGGCAATCTATTCGTCGAGCCGCGCGGCGACGGGCGCTTCACGATCAACGTGGTGGACTTCGGCATGGTGGGGCACATCACGCCGGACGTGCGAGCGCACTTGCGCGACGGGTTCATCGGCATCGCGCTGCGCGACACGCACCGGCTGGTCACGGCGATGCAGGGCGCGGGCTGGCTGCTGCCGTCAGCCGATGTGCAAGAAATCGAGCGCGCCGCGAACAAGGTCTTCGCGCGCTTCTGGGGCATCCGCATGGGCGAGCTGCGCAACCTCGATCTGAACGTCGTGCGCGAGTTGATCGCAGAGTCCCGGCAGCTGCTCTACGAGATGCCGTTTCAGATTCCGGCGAACGTGCTGTTTCTGGGGCGCGCGCTGGGAATTCTATCGGGGCTGGCGACGGAGATCGATCCGCAGTTCAACATCTTCGCCGCCGCCGAGCCGTTCGCCCGGCAAATGCTCTCGGACGAGAGTGCGTCGTTGCTGGGAACGGTCTGGTCGCAGGCGGTGGAGATCGGCGGCGCGATCGTGCGCCTGCCCGTGCAGTTCGAGCGGCTGATCGCCACCCTGCTGCGCGGCGAGCTGCGGATCAACGTGCTCGGCACAGAGGCGCTCATCCACGAGTTTCGCCGGCTTCAGACGCTCATGCAGCGCCTGATCTGGACGTTGGTCTTCGCGGCGTTGCTGCTGGTGGGGATCAGCCTGGAGGTGAGCGGTTATCGCCAGATCAGTCCTGTGATACTGTTGGCAGCGATTATCGCCCTCGCGTGGATGATCCTAAGGCGATAGGTCTCTCTCTACGCTGGTGGGATTTGAACCGCGAAGTCGCAAAGGACGCCAAGTTTTTCAAGCGCTTTACATTCGCCTGCCTCGCGTCTTTTTGCGGTGGTGATTGTTCACATCTCACCAAGGCACAGAGGCATGGAGAAAGCGGCCCTCTGAAACCTCTGTGTCTCCGTGCCTGCGTGGTTCGCTGGCTTGCGTGTAATCACCAGTTTTTGCGGGGTTGCGGTTGGATTTTTCCGCCAAACCGGGAAGAGTCGACGCTAGGCGCTGATCGCGATTTCAGACCAACAGGGTCACCGCCGCGACCCACACCAGCATCTGCGTCAGGGCCGCGCCGCCCCACAGCAGGTAGGCCGGGACGCGCTCGCGCCGATACACCGGCACGGCGACGATGGCGTTGAGCCAGAAGACCAGCAGGCCGATCACGGGCAGGATAAACGCATCGGCCGGGCCGCCGAACCGGTCGGGCACGCCGTTCGCATCGAAGTGGAAGGGGATGCGCGCCGGCAGTTCAGGATACTTGAGGCATACGAAGGCGAACAGGCCGAGGCACAGGATCGCCGCGCCTGCGAACAATCCGCGCGCCAGCCGATCGCCCCACAGCGGCCAGTCGAAGAACGCCGGTCGCAGCGACGCCTGCGCCACCTCTTGCGTCGGCCCCATCGCCTTGCGCGTGTTAAAAGCTTCCAGGAAGCCTTCGCGGTCAATCGGCGAAATGGCATACGCGGCCATGTCGGTGATGACGAAAAGCATTTGCGCAGGCGGCGTCGTGGCGTTGAACAGCGTCAGGCCGATTTCGGGCACGTCGCCGTGGCCGATCCACAGACCCGGCCAGCGCCCGCCGCTGAAGCGGATACGAGGAGACACCTCCTCGCCGGGGACGATCTGATCGATCAGGCGCATCGGGACGACGTGGCGAATCGGCCCCCAGTAAATGGTCAAGTGATTACGATCGAGCGCGTAGCCCGATCGGCGCAGGCCGATCAACCAGTATGCGACGATCGCTATCGCCGGAAGCGTCAGCAGAATCGCCAACCCGCCGAAGAACGTCAGCCCGTCGATCGGCCGTAGGCGCAGGTAGAGCAGGACGCCGGCATCGAACAGCACCACCGCGACGAGAATCCCAACCCCGAATACTGTCCCAAGTCGTTTATCTGTTTGCCATTCCATAGCGCGGCTCCGCCGCAACGGAATCTATTGGACGCTGATTACGCGGATGAACGCAGATAAATCAAAATCAGCGTAAATCCGCGTTCATCTGCGTCCAAAAATCTTCGCGGTCGTGATAGTTCTTCGAGAGTAATACAATAGATGGTTGGTGAGGGTGAGGTAGTTAGCGCACGGCTTCCGGCTCGCGGACGGACGCATAGACCGGCGCGCACCAGCGGCGATACTTGCGCACCTTGCCGCGCACCACGTCGAAGTACAGGTCGCGGATGCCTTTGACGACCGGCCCCATCTTGCCGCTGCCCACGGGCCGGTGATCGACTTGGGTGATGGCTGCCACCTGGACGCCCGTGCCCGTGAAGAACGCCTCGTCGGCCACGTAGAATTCGGTGCGGTTGATGGGGCGCTCGACGATGTGCAACCCCAACTCTGCGCGGGCCAGCTCGATGACCGTCGCGCGCGTAATGCCCTCCAGGATGTCCGAATGGACGGGCGGCGTGATCAGCACGCCATCGCGGACGATGAAGACGTTCTCGGCGCTGCCCTCCGAGACGTGGCCGCTCTGATTGAGCACCAACGCTTCGTCGAAGCCGTTCAACAGCGCTTCGGTTTTGATGAAGGCAGTGTTGGCGTACGCGCCGGTGATCTTGCCGCGCGGCGGGATGTTGTTGTCGCTCACGCGCTGCCACGACGAGAAGCCGACGTGCGCGCCCTCCTCGTTCTCCACGTATCGACCGAAAGGCGCGCTCCAGATCGTCACGTCGTCGTGCAGGTCGTGCAGCCGGACGCCGATGATCTCGTCGGCCTTATACGCGATGGGGCGGACGTAGGCGTCGGCGCGGTAGCCTTCGCGGCGCAGCAAATCGAGCGTGATCGCGCCGAGCTCGCCGGCGGAGTGCGGGCAGGCCATCATCAAGATGCCCATCGACTTCAGGAAGCGCTCGTAATGCTCCTGCATCCGAAAGACGAAAAGCTCCTTTTCCTGCTCGTTCCAGTACGCGCGGATGCCTTCAAAACACGCGGTTCCGTAGTTGAATGCGTGCGTCATGACGCTGATGCGGGCTTCCTCGATCGGAACGATCTGGCCCTTGAAGAACGCAAATTGGGTCAAGACGAGCCTCCTCCCGTGGTGTGAAGTTCCCGTGCGGGGACTTCGGCAAAACGATTATAGGGGTGTTGAAAAGGGGTGTCAAACACTTGGTGCCCGTTGCTTTTTCACCGCGTCGGGCTATAATCGCACGCGCCCCAGGTCACTCGGTGAATGCCTACAAGCCGATTTAACCACGGAGACTTCAACAGAATGGATCAACCGCGTGTCGGTGTTGGTGTGATGATTGTGCAGGATGGGCGCGTGCTGATGGCGCGTCGGGTGAGCGGGCAGCGCCCCGGCTGGTACGGCTGGATCGGCGGCAAGCTGGAGTTCGGCGAGACGCTGCAAGCCTGCGCCCTGCGCGAGGCGCGTGAAGAAGCCGGCGTCGCCGTCACGAATCTGCGCCTGTTGTGCATCTCGTCGATCATCGTGCAAGACCAGCACTGGATCGATATCGAGTTCCTGGCCGACATCGCGTCGGGCACACCGCGCGCGACCGCGCCGGACGAGATCGATGAGTGGGCGTGGTATCCGCTCGACGATCTGCCCGGCCCGATCTTCGAACCGGCACAGTATGCGCTGGAAGCGTACCGGACGGGCAGGATGCTGAACGAGCGCCCGCCGGAATAAGTGCTATTATTCTGCGGTGTCGGTGGAGGTCACCCATGCGCTACTTGCAGATTCAAATCAAAGGCTATCGCGCCCTGGCAGATGTCACGCTGGAGTTGCACCCACTCACGGTGATGATCGGGCCGAATGGATGCGGCAAGACGAGCCTGTTGGATGTTTTCCAGTTGTTGAAAGAGGCCACACATGGGCAATTGGAAGAGGCTCTCACTACACGCGGCGGTCTCGCCACCCTCCTCTCGCAAACTCCAGATTCGCAAATGTCGCTGGAGATCGGGGTTAAGGTCGACATTGCTTCACCACGTAGTTCTGAGCCAATGTATTATAGTTTTACCTTAAGACCCAATGGGGGAGGCTACGCAATAACCTCCGAAAGGCTCAAGTGGGACTTAGATCCATCATCTTCAGAACCCTATCTTGATATTGAGCGCAAAGACAAGCCACTCAGGCATCTTTCACTTCTCAGTGATCCCATCATTCCCAGAAATGCACCCCGAAATGTTGATCCCGCTACAGTTGCCATTAGGGAGAATCAGTATTTAGCTGATTGCCTGGCAAAAACACTTTATCTCTCTTCCCTCGACATAGATTCGCGTGCCCCGATTCGCCTTCCGCAAACACTCATACCCGTTACCTATCCCGGACAGAATGGAGAGCTTCTTTATGCAGCCCTCTACAATATACGGGAATCCAGAGTATCTCGCTCATCCTATGAGCGAATAGAAGACACTCTCCGTTTAGCCTTTCCCGATTTCGATCGTTTGGAGCTTCCAGTTGTAGGCGGGGGACAGATCACGCTGAGATGGTATTCGAGGTATCAAAAGGGTACAGCTCACTTCTACCCGAATCAACTCTCGGAAGGCACACTGCGCTTCCTATGGTTGATTACCACGCTGCTCTCACCAGAACCACCACCGCTGATTCTCATCGACGAGCCGGAGATTAGCCTGCATCCTGAACTCCTGAAAATATTGGCCGCGCTACTCCAGGATGCGTCGGCGCGTACTCAGATCTTAGTCGCTACGCACTCCTCGGATTTGATCCGCTGGCTACAGCCCGATGAAGTCGTGGTGATCGATAAGGTGGACGGCAAAGCAGCGTTCACCTGGGCCAGCGATCCCTCGCTGAACCTGGGCGAATGGCTGAAAGAGTACACGCTGCGCGACCTGTGGCTGATGGGCAACCTGGATGGGCGGCCATGATCGTCCTGCTCGTCGAGGGCAGTACCGAAAAAGCTTTGACCAACAAGATCAAGGAATTCTTAGACGAATGCGCGCAGACCCATGGGCATCCCAAAGTTGCTTTGAAACCTAAGCCGCTGATGTCCACTCGGACAGATGAACTGGCGCGGCGTATCCGGCTCGAGCTGCACGATCCCCGTGTTATGGCGGTTGTTGGCCTGATTGACGTATTCCCCAATTTCAGGAACGCGGAAGAGGCAAAGAGTTACCTGCGACATGCCGCCGAGCAAGTGGGTGGTGTAGACCGATTTTATGCACACGCGGCTCAGTACGATGTAGAAGCCTGGCTGCTGCCGTACTGGGACGACATCTGCCGCCGCGTCGGCGTGAAGCAACGACATCCGGGAAAGAATCCCGAAGGGGTTGACGATACAAGCCCACCTTCTCACCACCTCATGGAATTGTACTTGCGCGCAAAGCCACCGCGCAAGTATCGTAAAGCCCTTGAGATGCCAGCTGTTCTACGAGGCCAAGACCTCACGGTCTCTGCTAAGGCTTGTCCAGAGTTCAAAAGCCTGCTCAACACGCTTTTGATGTTGAGTGACCTTCCCCTACTACCCTAATGCTCTCAGAGACTGTCTTCAAACCCTGTTGCAATGTCATTCTGAGGCGCGCAGCGCCGAAGAATCTCTCCGTTTGCGCCGAAAAACGAGATTCTTCGCTCGCTACGCTCGCTCAGAATGACAGCTGAGTGGACTTTGAAGACACTCTCT
>DATBWU010000143.1:0-5692 GCA_036514635.1 Anaerolineae bacterium
CGGGTGCGTGCCTCGATGACCTGCAAGATCGGATCATCGGGCAACAGCACTCGCGCCAGTTCCTTCGGTTCGATCTTGTTGAGTCCACCACCATAGGTGCGCCCTTCATACAAAATCTGCTCGTCGCTCGCGCGTTTGAGCAAGTTGAACAGCGCGTTGAGCAGGCGTGGATTCTCTTGGCAAGCCGTCTGCACAGTTCGGGTTGGGTAAAGCATCAAATAGACATTAGGCGCTGTGGCCTGCGAGTTGTTTCGGAAAAAACGAGTCCCTGACCGGCCCGATCGGTTGCGGGACATGTAGCTGCAAACGATGGGCGCCGGTGGTCGATATTCCTGCTTGTGCCACGGCGTTCGATGGCGAGAGATATATCTTTCGTCCAGACCTTGCGATTTGCCTTCGTTCAGATAGGCCTGAAGGGCAGGGAAGCGTCTCACTTCGTTCTCGTCGAGGTCACAATCGAGCAGGACGAGAGAAGGTTCGACTAGGGGGTAGCCACTGGCGTCGGCGAGTATGACATCGCCAGTCAGATAACGAGGACTGGGCAAAATGGGCCGCAGAAATCGCTCCGGTAGTCCTCGCTCCCGTGCGACCTGACGTGGTAGGATGAAGAACTCGTTGGCCCCGGTTGCCAGTCCGCGTTTGATGTCGAACAGGTCTCCAATGCATATAGTCGAGTTTGACCGTTCAGAGCTTCGGATCGCAAAGTGGATCGGCTGGCCCGGTAATGATGTCCACTTGCTTACATCCGCCAGTTGCTGTTGAGCATAGCGCTGTGTGATGCGCGGATGGTGGAGTGTCCCGCCCAACGCGAAAATCGTCTCTTGATCGGATTGGGGTTTGCGCTTCTGAAAGACCACCACGGCGGACGAAACGAGCGCGTCGTCAAACTGAACATCCTCAGGATCGAAGCGATGGACGTAAAGGAGGGAGACTTGTTCCGTGAGATAGCGCTTAACAGTTTTTCCGTAGTTCACGTCCATGAACTCGGAAGGGATGAGCCATACACCCAATCCGTTTTCCTCCAGCCAACGATGGGCGATCAGGAGGAAATAGCAATATAGACCGGCCAAACCATTCAGCCGCATGTTCACGGCGGCTCGCGTTTTCTCTTGGAGGGCTTGTTTCGCATCTCGGCCCAGGTGATGGTGGCGGACGTAAGGCGGGTTGGCAACGACCAGATTCGCCCGTGGATGAGAGGGAAAGGGGAGTCGTGTGAAGTCGGCTTCAATCACGTCTAGTCCCCATGCGCCCCACAGTGCTCTTGCCGCCGCTGCCAGTTGCGGATCCAGTTCGATGCCGGTTGCACCTGCAATGCTCTCCTCTGGAAACGCACGGAGCAGCGCGGAAAAGAAAGCGCCCGTGCCGACTGCCGGATCGAGAAAGCGGATGCTCTTTGCGGACGATAACCAGTTGTCTTTGACGAACTCGACGATTTCGAGCGCGAGTGGGAAGGGTGTGGCGTATTGTCCCAGCGCATTCCGATCGGTGGTGCTCTTAGCACCATCCAGTCTAGCCTGTTCGGATTGGCGTCTGGTTTCGACGTGCCGGGGATCTGCGTGCGTCATATACCGATCAGCTCCAAGTCCTCAATGCGGTGCTCCCAGACCCAATCGATTCCCTCGGCGGCTTCATAGCCTAGATACCCGGCATCGAAGTAACCCGAGAGGAACAGGATGTACTGAAGGCCCTCGCCATACCGCGCTCGTAACTGCTTTGCTTTGGTCGCCTCTTCTTTGCGCCGCTTATTCGTATTGGTGAAGTCGCCCGCCGATTTGGCCTCAATCAGGATCGGTAAACCGCTTGGCTGAGGCTTGTGAGGCTGAATAACGACATCGACGGGCACATTGACCGTTCGAGGGGCACCGGCTACGACATTCACGCGAAAAGCGAATGAGCCGGATTGCATCTCCATAAAAGTCATGCTTGGATTGTGGTGCGCCTGCATATAACCCCGCTGGCGCAAGTACTTCGTGATGCGATCGAACTGCCGCTGCTCTTGCGCATTGCGAATGATCGGATCAGAGATGGCCCCGCACAGCCGATCAGCCACAATTGTCGAGGCGCGATACCGCTCGATATCGGTCGGCCGCTTTTTCTGTTTCAACCAGGGAAAAAGCTCAAGGTCAATCAGCCTGTGCAGAATACGTGTAATGCTCTGCAACTGCTCGACCAATTCGGCCGCGGTCATTCTCGGCGGAATCTTGCCGCCCTCCATCGATTGGATCAGGTTCTTGTTCGCATAAGCCAGACCGGTCAGCCGGTCTCTCGCTAACGGTGGAGCCGTGCACATCCGCAGGACGGGCAGGAGGGACGGATGCTCTCTCAAAATCGTCGGATTCAGCGCCGCGAGATCGCTCGTCACACGTAAGGCTGCCTGTACGCGGTCCGTTGTTGTCATTCGTGTGTCACGGTAAGCCTTCGGCCCGAAACGCATAAACCAGTCATTGTAGAGGTCGACGAATGCCGCAATGTCGGCCTTCCATAGATGTGGTTTATCGGCGTTGATTGGCACGTGCGTCCTCCGACCTCTATCTTCTTCTCCACTCCATAAACCGCCCGCCGCGCGGGGGCGTTTGAACGGCCATCTGCGCGCGCATCGCGCTTTGGATGGTGTTGGGCTTCGGCGCGTCGAGGTAGGCATCGAGCGCAGCCTTGCCGGCGGCGATCAGCTCGCGCCCCTTGCTGAAGTCGAACAGCGACAGGTCGCTGTAGGCCGTGATGTTGACGTGGTGCAGCTTGACGCCGGCCAGCATCGCATCGCCCAAATCGTCGAGCAGCTGCTCGCGCAGCATCGTGTCGAGGATTTGCATGCCGACGTTGCCGATCCCTTTCAGCGGCGCGCTCTTGGCGACGACGGGTGACAGGTCGATGACGTAAATCTCGGTTGCGCCGCGCTGCAGCGCCAGCTCGACCCCGGCATACGCGACGACACCGCCGTCGGTGAGTTGATGCCCGTCGAAGAGCACCGGGTCAATCACCAGAGGGTACGCGGCGCTGGCGACGACCGGCTCGAGCAGGGATGCGCTTTGGTCGTCTCCGTACACAACTAACTGCGCCGTGACCAGATCGGCGGTCGTCACGTAGAGCGGAAGCTTCAGATCGCCGAAAGTGGGCCTTTCCTTGGTCAGGAACTTACGAACGGTATTTTGGAGCGCCTCATTGCTCACCAGGCCGTTACTGCCAAACAGCACACGCAACCCCCAGGTGATGACATTGCCGGGAAAGGCATCTTCGCGCCGGGTATTGATCCAGATGCGGGCGAGTTCCTCCAGGCCGGCGGCGTCGGGATGCGCGCAGAAGTACGCGCCATTCAGCGCGCCGGCCGATGTGCCCACCACAAAATCGGGTTGGATGTTATGCGCGAGCAACGCTTGCAGCGCGCCGACCTGGATCGGCCCACGATTGCCACCCCCGCTGAGCACGAACGCGATCATGGTTTTCTCCTGTGCAAGAGTCTGTCTGAGAAGCGATGTGGATTACGGACAACGAGTCGCGATGAAACCGGCCGCGACCGGCTATTCAACCAACAGAAGTTCGATCAGCCGCTTGGCGGCATCCGGCACAGGCACGTGAAAGTGCACGCGCACGCTGGACGGAGTCCGCTCGCCGGCGCTCAACTCGGCCATCCAGGGCTTGGGCATCAACAGGGCGCGGCCCAGGTAGTGTATCTCATCGGTTGACAGACCGCCTGCGCCGACCCAGCCGCGCCGGCGCGCCCAGACCGTTTCAGCGGCGTAGCGTGCGACCAGGCGCGCAATCGTCGGGCGCACAGCATAGCGCTCATTCGCATCGAACGACTGCACCGACAGATCGACCAGATCGGGCCGCCACAGATCGGCGGCCGGGCGGCGCAGGATATCTTCGATGGGAACCGGTGGCCGATCGACCCCGTGCATCTCCAGCAATTCGCACGCGACCGCTTCCAGTTCGGCGCGACGGCGCTCAGTCAACGCAGTGGGTGATTTCATAGATGGATGAGCAATTCGCTGGCGATTATACTCTGCAACACAGAATTGCGCGATCAAAAAATCCCCCGATGCGGCTGGGGGATTCCGATCAGCGGCGAAACGATTACGGGCTGACGGTCAGCTTGGCGGTCATTCCGGCATCTTTGTGGCCGGGAATGTCGCACTCGATCAGGTACTCGCCGGCGGCAGCGGGCTTGATCTTGACGCTGGTGCTCTGGCCGATAGCGATCGCCGCGCGACCGATCTCTTTGCCAGATGGATCGAACAGGACGAAGTTGTGCTCGATGGTGCCCTTGTTCGTAATGTTGAAGGTAATCTCATCCCCGACTTTGGCGGTGAAGGCGTTTGGCGAAAACGCAAACTCGGTCGCCTCCACGCTGAAGGCCTTACTGGCCGGCGTCCCGGCGCTGCCGCCGTTACACCCGCTGAGTGCCAGCGTTACGACCAGAGCAACGAGAAGTATTGCCGAAGCACGGCGAATCATGTAGATTCTCTCCTGTTAGTAGTTTTCTGAACGAACTGTCCGAATTGTAACATCCCTCGGCGCATTTGTCACAGCCTGCGTAAAGAATGACGAAGGACCAAAGACGAAGGCATTGGTCGTTCGTCCTTCGTCCCAGGCCGGAAGTTATATTTGGACAAGTCCTCGGTGTATTGGTGCCTGGTGGTTAGTTTGGCGGCTTTTCAGACAGGCGCTCAAGGCGTCGTCGCGTCGTAAATCGACAGCAATTGCCGCGCCGCTTTCTCCCAGGTGAACTGCGCCGCGCGCTCCAGGCCCAGGCGCAGGAAGGCATCGCGCGCCGAGGCATCCTTCAGCAGGCCGATCAACCCGGCAGCGATTGCATCCACGTCGAGCGGATCGACCAGCAAGCCGGCGTCGCCGATGACTTCGGGGACCGACGACACGTTCGCGCCGATCACGGGTGTGCCACACGCCATCGCCTCTAGCACGGGCAGGCCGAAACCCTCGTACAGCGAAGGGTACGCGAAGATCGCCGCCGCCGAGTACAGCGCCGGCAGATCGGCCTCGTCGACGAAGCCGGTGAACTTCACCCGGTTCTCCAGATCGAGTCGTTTCACCTCGGCGAAGATGTCGTCGAACATCCAGCCTTTGCCGCCGGCGATGACGAGATTCACGTCGCCCATCCAGGCCGCCCCGATCTGCCACCACCGGCCCACCACCTGCGCGAAGGCCTGAATCAGCCGGACGTAGTTCTTGCGCGGCTGGATCGTGCCGAGGGCCAGCACGAATGGGCCGTGGCCCAGATCGTACCGGGCGCGCACGGCGTCGAGCGCCGCCCGATCGCGAACGGGCTTGAAGCGCGCATCGACGCCGCTGAGCAAAACGTCGATCTTGCCGGGCGGTGTCTCGAAGAGCGCGGTGAGGTCGTTCTTGGTCGCCTCCGAATCGGCCAGCACCCGATCGGCGCGGGCGACCGATCGCGGCACGGCACGGTTGAGGTAAGCCCGCAGCGACGGAACTGCCGAATCCGGATCGCGGATGAACGACAGATCGTGGACGGTCAGCAGCGTGCGCGTCTGCGATCGCGTCGGCGGCAATGTGAAGTCCGGCGAGTGGAATACATCCAGCGGGCCGGTGATCAGTTCGACAGGGATCGGTATCTGCAACTTATGCCAGACGCGGGCGAGCCACTTGTCGTGGAAGGGCAGGCGGCGGATGCGCGTCGCCGGCGGCAGCGGGCCGAAGGGCCGATCGGCGCGCC
>DATBWU010000144.1:0-29201 GCA_036514635.1 Anaerolineae bacterium
GGCATCGAGCTGATGCTCAACGCCGTCAACATCAATCTCGTCGCGTTCTGGCGCTACCTCGCACCGACCGTGGCGACCGGGCAGGTGTTCGCGTTGTTCGTGCTGACCGTCGCCGCCGCCGAAGCGGCCGTCGGCCTGGCACTGATCATCGCGATTTATCGGCATCGCGCGTCGGTCAACGTGGAGCAGATTGACCTGTTGAAGTGGTAGTTTGATGGTTGGATGGTTGGATAGTCGGTTGAGCAAACCGGCCAACCAGCCAACTGACCAACTAACCCACAAGGCTTGGCTATGACGCACGAAACGCTCTCGACCTTAACCTGGCTCATCCCCGTTCTGCCGCTGGCAGCGTTCTTCGCGATTCTGCTGCTGACGCGCAAGTATCATGCCCTCAGCCACACGCTGGCGATCGGCGCGATCGGCATTTCGTTGGTGCTGGCGCAGATCATTTTCTGGACGGTCATTCCCGGCGGCGGCGCGCATCTGGCCGAGGAGCCGATTCGCGGGACGTACGACTGGATGCCTACCGGTAGCAGCGCACTCCAGATCGGCGTGATGGTCGATCCGCTCACCGCCATCATGTTGTTCATGGTACCGATCGCGTGTTTCCTGATCATCTTCTACTCGGTCGGCTACTCGAACTTCGATAAGCAACCCGATCCGCACGATCACCCCGGCCAGCCGCCGCACAACGGGCGCGAGCCGCTGTACAGCCGCTTCTTCGCCTTCCTGTCCCTGTTCGCGGCGGCGATGCTCACCCTCGTCGTCGCCGACAACCTGCTGCTGCTATTCGTCGGCTGGGAAGTGATGGGGCTGTGCTCGTACCTACTGATCGGCTTCTGGTACGCCCGCAACTACGACGACCCCGGGCAGATCACACCGCGCCAGGCCGCGATCAAAGCCTTCCTGACGACGCGCGTCGGCGACGTGTTCATGCTGATCGGTATTGTGGCGCTGTATTCGCTCACCGGCACGCTCTCGTTCCGCGAAATCTTCACGCCGGAGATGACCCAGAAACTCGGCGTGCTGCCCTCGGTGATCGTCGGCATCCCGGCGGCGCAGTTCATCTTCTTCCTGCTGTTTGCCGGCACGATCGGCAAGAGCGCGCAGTTCCCGCTGCACACCTGGCTGCCCGACGCGATGGAAGGCCCCACACCCGTCTCGGCAATGATCCACGCGGCGGCGATGGTCTCCGCCGGCGTCTATTTCGTCATTCGCATGTTCCCACTGCTGGCCGGCAGCGCCACGCCCGAAAGCCCGCCGACGTTCGCGGTCATGGCCTTCATCGGCGCATTCAGCGCGCTCATGGCTTCGACGATCGCGCTGGCGCAGAACGACGTGAAGAAGGTGCTGGCCTACTCGACGATCGCGCAACTCGGCTACATGATCGCCGCGCTGGGCATCGGCGCGTACGTTGCCGCAGCGTTCCACCTGATCACGCACGCCTTCTTCAAGGCGCTGTTGTTCCTCGGCTCCGGGTCGATCATCCACGGCGTCGAGCATGGCGCGCATCACACCGGCGAGCATCTCGATCCGCAGGACATGTTGAACATGGGCGGCCTGCGCAAGAAGATGCCGCTCACGTTCTGGACATTCTTGGTCGGCGGTCTGTCGCTGGCGGGCTTCCCGCTGATCACCGCCGGTTTCTGGTCGAAGGATGAAATCCTGGCCGACGCGCTGGCGCACGCGCCGCTCGTGTTCTGGGTGCTGGCGATCTCGGCGTTTCTGACTGCGTTCTACACGATGCGCCAGATCAGCCTGACCTTCCTGGGCAAGCCGCGCACCGAGTCCGCCGCACACGCGAAGGAAAGCCACTGGACGATGACGGCCCCTTTGGTCATCCTGGCCGTGTTCGCGCTCCTGGCCGGTTTCGTCGGCGTCAAGCCCGATTTCCCCGGCCTCGG
Source organism: Anaerolineae bacterium (assembly GCA_036514635.1). Lineage (GTDB taxonomy): Bacteria > Chloroflexota > Anaerolineae > Fen-1058 > Fen-1058 > DASSFZ01. The sequence continues at coordinate 1,905 of DATBWU010000144.1, forward strand.
CCCGATCCTCCGCCCCGGTGCGACGGGCACCGCCTTCGAGAGTTTCGTCGCGCCGACGATTGAAAACGTCGTCCGGCTCGAAGTGCCGGCGTTCGAGGTTACGCCGCTCGTGGCGTCGATTGTGGTAGCGTTGGGCGGATTGTTGGTTGGATGGTGGGTGTATGCGCGCAGGCCGCTGGCAGCCGGCCAGCCCGATCCGCTGACGAAGCTCGGCGGACTGCACACCTTCCTGAAGAACAAGTGGTACTTCGACGAGGTGTACGACTGGGCGTTCGTCCAACCCTCGATCAGGCTCGGCGTGGCCGTATACAAGTGGATCGATCGCTGGCTGATCGACGGCCTCCTGCACGCAATCGCGCGCGGCGCGTGGCGGCTGGCCGAAGCCTTCCGCGCGTTCGACCGTGTGGTCATCAACGGCGGCGTCGATGCGTTCGTGAATGGCATCAAGGCTTTCGGGCGCTGGTTCCGCGAGGTGCAGACCGGCTGGGTGCAACAGTATCTCTACGTCGCCGTGCTCGGCCTGCTGGTGCTTGCAGCGATTTACCTGGCGTTGATGTCGTGAGTTGGAGACTAGAGGCTGGAGATTAGAAGTTGGAGATTAGAGGTTGGAAGTTGGATGGCGCTGCGACGCCGAGTGTCTAACCTCCAACTTCCAACATCCAACGTCCAACTTCCACTCTGTGGAGTAGGCGATGAACTTCATTGACCAGAACATCCTCCCGCTGATCACCTTCTCGCCGCTGGCCGGCGCAGTGGTGATCCTGCTCGTCGGGCTGTTCAAGCCGAGCGATCGGGCGATCAAGTGGCTGGCATTCGTCCTCAGCCTGATCCCGTTGGCGCTGGCGATCTACTTGTGGGCGATCTATCCTTCATCGCCCGCCGACGCGGACGGCTTCAAATTCGGCGTGAACGTTCCGTGGTTCCCGCAGATCAACAGCCGCTTCATCCTGGGCGTCGACGGCATCAGCCTGTCGATGATCCTGCTGACCGGCATTCTGGCCCCACTGGCGATCCTGATCTCGTTCAGCATCAAGGACAAAGTTCGCCAGTACATGGCGCTGTTCCTGTTCCTGGAGACGGGCCTGTTGGGCGTGTTCGTGTCGCTGGACATGATCATCTTCTTCATCTTCTGGGAGATCGGCCTGGTGCCGATGTACTTCCTGATCGACCAGTGGGGCAGCGAAAAAGGCGAGCGCGAGTTGTGGGGCGGGCGCAAAGTGCCCGCGCGCACATACGCCGCGTTCAAGTTCTTCATCTACACGATGGCCGGGTCGGTGGGGATGCTGCTCGCCTTCCAGGTGATCTGGATGGCGCTCGGCAGCGAGCCGGGCGGCCCGACCTACAGCATCGTCGAGATCGCCAAGCGCTGGCCGCAGTTCAGCGGCACGCTGTTCGGCCTGCCCGCCAGCGCCGTCAAGCAGATTGCCTTCTGGGCGTTCACGATCGCGTTCGCCATCAAGGTCCCGATCTGGCCGTTCCACACCTGGCTGCCCGACGCACACACCGAGGCCCCCACCGCCGGATCGATGATGCTGGCCGGCGTGCTGCTCAAGCTCGGCGCGTTCGGCTTCTTGCGCATCGTGCTGCCGTTCTTCCCGCAGGAAGCGGCGGCGTTCGCGCCGGTGCTGGCTATTCTCGCACTGCTCGGCATTATTCTCGCGGCGTTCTCGGCCTTCGGGCAGGATGACTTCAAGCGGCTGGTCGCGCTATCTTCAGTCAATCACATGGGCTTCGTCGTGTTGGGTATCGCCGTGGCGGCTGTCGCGCTGGGCAACCCGGCGCTCAAGGAAACCGCCGTCATCGCGACGAACGGCGCGGTTTTGCAGATGTGGGCGCACGGCCTGTCCTCGGCGGCGATGTTCGCGCTCGTCGGCGTGGTGTACGAGCGCGCGCACACGCGCAACTTGAACGAGCTAGGCGGGCTGTGGGCGGTGATGCCGATCTACGGTGGCGTGCTGGTCTTCAGCGCGATGGCGAACCTGGGCCTGCCGGGGCTGGCCGGTTTCCCCGCCGAGTTTGCCGTCGTGCGCGGCGCGTGGCCGGTCTTCACCCTGATCACCGCGCTGTCGATGATCGGCCTGCTGTTCACCGGCGCGTACATCCTGAAGGCGATCGCTAAAGTGCTGCACGGCCCGGAGAGCGAAGTGGCGCATCACGTCACGGAAATGAACTGGACCGAGCGGCTCGCGCTCGCGCCCCTGCTCGTCTTGATGCTGGCGACCGGCCTGTTTCCGGCCTGGGTGCTGAATGTGATCAACCAGGCGGTGACGCGGCTGATTGGTTAAATCGGTAATCAGTGACCAGTGTTCAGTGATCACTGATCACTGGTCACTGATTACTGGTTACTGATTACTGACCACCGGTAATGCTGAGGACTCGACCATGTACTCGACCTTTCCGTTCTTGAGCATCATCACCTTCGCACCGGCCGTCACGGCCGTCATCCTACTGCTGCTGCCCCGCGACAAGACGACGCTGATCAAAGTGTTGGCGCTGATCGCTACCGGCATCTCCCTGGCGCTGGCGATCGTCGTTTTCTTCGCATACGACCAGAGCAAGGCGCTCGACCCGGCCACGCAGTACCAGTTTCAGGAGCGCGTGTGGTGGGTGTACTCGCTGGGCATCTCGTATCACGTCGGCGCGAGCGGTATCAACCTGCCGATGATCCTGTTGACCGGCATCGTCGCCTTCGGCGGCGTGATGATCTCGTGGGGCATCACCGATCGCACGCGCGAGTTCTTCGCCTTCTTCCTGCTGCTGGTAGCGGGCGTGTTCGGCGTGTTCGTCTCGCTCGACCTGTTCCTGCTGTTCTTCTTCTACGAATTTTCGATCTTCCCGATGTACATCCTGATCGCGACGTGGGGCAGCACGCGCAAAGAATACGCGGCGATGAAACTGACGCTGTACATCCTGGTGGGGTCGATCGTTGCGCTGGTCGGCCTGCTGGCGGTGTATTTCTCGGCCAACCGTCAGGCGATGGGCCTGCCGCCCGATCAGATCGGCACGTTCGATCTGCTCAGCCTGATGAAAGGCGACATTCCGATCGAAGTGCAGCGCGTCTGGTTCCTGCCCGTGTTCCTGGGATTCGGCGTGCTGGCCGGGATATGGCCATTCCACTCGTGGTCGCCCGATGGGCACGTCGCCGCGCCGACCGCCGTATCGATGATCCACGCGGGCGTGCTGATGAAGCTCGGCGCGTACGCGGCGCTGACCGTCGGCGTGATGGTGATGCCGCAGGCCGCGCGCGAGCAATTGCCGTTCGTGATCCTGCTGGTGCTGGTGAACGTGGTGTACGGCGCGTCGATCGCGATGACGCAGCGCGATTTCAAATACGTCATCGGCTTCTCGTCGGTCAGCCACATGGGTTTGGTGACGATGGGCTTCGCCACGCTGAACCAGGTCGGCCTGAACGGCGCGGTCATGCAGATGTTCAGCCACGGCGTGATGACGGCGCTGTTCTTCACCGTCGTCGGCCTGGTGTACGACCGCGCCCACACACGCGACATTCCCAGCCTGGGCGGCATGGCGAAGGTGTTGCCGGCGGCGGCGATCGCGTTTGTCATCGGCGGCCTCGTGTCGATGGGCATGCCCGGCCTGAGCGGCTTCGTCGCCGAGTTGCAGATCTTCCTGGGCGTGTGGCAAGGACCGGCCGGTGCGAGTTACGCGTGGTATCCGTGGATCGCGCTGATCAGCGCGACCGGTATCGTGATTACGGCCGCCTACGTGCTGCGTGTCACATGGAAGGTGTTCTTCGGCGAGTATGACGAGCACAAGTGGCACGAGATGCGCCCGGCCAACATCCTGGACAAAACGGCGCTCACGATGTTCTGCGCAGCCATGATCGTGTTAGGTCTGTATCCACCGCTGATGATGAACATGATCCAGGCGGGCACAGCGCCGCTCGTGCGGCTGTTGGGTGGATAGAACAAGACCTCACCCTCACCCCCGACCCCTCTCCCTCTCCTGAACTTTGTTCAGGAGAGGGAGAGGGGTGGCGACATATGCGCCTACGCTGGGTGCAGCGCAGTGCAGGTGAGCCGGGGAGTGGGTGAGGTTACTTCTCCTTGTGGCGCTCCGCGTAGAGTGCCAACTGCGCGCGGTTCTTCATTCCCAGTTTCGCCAGAATGTGGCTGACGTGCCCTTTGACGGTGGCCTCGCTGAGATTCAGGCGTGCAGCGATCTCGCGGTTGCCCATCCCCTCGCCGATCAGGTTCAGCACGTCGCGCTCGCGGCCGCTCAGCCGGTCGATGTACGTCGCCCGGCGGGCCTGCATCAGCGCCTCCACCGCCGCCGGATGCATCGGGTGCTTGCCCTCGTGAGCCGCCCGGATCACATTGACCAGCTCGTCAAATTCAACGTCTTTGGCCCACACGCCTGCGAACCCAGCCTGCATTGCGCCGACGACGTTGCCCTCGTCCAGGTGCACGCTGAGCGCGACGATCCGGATCGACGGCTGCTCACGCAGGATGACGCGGGCGGCGTCGATGCCATTGACGATCGGCATGTTGAAGTCCATCAGGATCACGTCGGGGTTCAGGCGGCGGGCCTCGACGATGGCCTCTTGCCCGGTGCGCGCTTCGCCGACGATCGTGATGCTCTGCGCGGCCGATAACACGGTGCGCAGACCTTCGCGCATGAGCATGTGGTCGTCGGCAATCAGGAGTCGAATCGGCGGCATGGGGACTTTCAGATGGCAGAGGGTATCGATTGTAGTTTAGCATGAAACAGAAAACGCGCGAAGAAGGGTGCTATAATTTGCGCACTGCTGGGAGGGGGGACGATGCAGATCGATCTGGAACTGTATCGCACCGAAGTGCTGGTGTCCGGGAAGCCGCGCGTGCGCCTCAGCGCGATCGACATCCAGCCGGAGGCCGCGCGACGAACGCTGGTTTTCGTGCACGGCTTCGGCGGGCGCGCCACGCAGTGGCACCGGCAGCTCACCTTCTTCTCCGACGAGAACCGCGCCGTCGCGCTCGACACGCGCGGGCACGGTCGCAGCGACGCGCCCAATTCCTCCTACACAATGGATGAACTGCAAGCCGATCTCGACGCGGCGCTGGCGCAACTCCAGGTTCCCGACAGGTTCATCCTGATCGGCCACTCGTTCGGCGGCGCGATCGCGGCGGAGTACGCGGTGCGCCACCCGGAGCGGCTCGACAAACTCGTGCTGATCTCGACGGCGGGCGAGTTTTCGATTTATCCGTGGGCGCGTTTCCTGCTGCGCTTCCCGGTCGGTGTGCTGAGACCGGTTCGCCGGTTCGTGCGCCGCTCGCTATCGGCCCCGCCGCACGTGCTGAAGGCGATGCACAACAACAACCTGTCGAAGTGGAACGGCTGGAGCCTGTTCGGCGAGATTGACGTGCCAACGCTGGCGATCACCGGCCATCGCGATGTAGTGTTCCCGCACGCGGCCTTCGACGAAGTGCCCAGGCGCATCCCCGGCGCGCAGCACGTAGAAATTCCGGTCAGCGCGCACATGGTGATGCTGGAACGCGCCGACGCGGTGAATCGCGCGATGGCCCGCTTCATCGATGAGGCGGATGGCAAGAAATCGTTCGCGCGGCGGACGGCGTCGGCGCGCGACAAACTGACGCAGGTGCGCCCCTGGCTCAACCACTACGAGCCGGGCGTGCCTTACACCGTGGCGATCCCGGATCGACCCGTGCATCGCTTTCTGCGCAGCGCGGCGTCGCGCTTCCCGAACCGGACGGCGATCGATTTCTACGGCGCGAGGATGACCTACCGCCAGTTGAGCGATCAGGCCGATCGCTTCGGCAACGCGCTGCGCGGGTCGGGCGTCGACCGGGGTGATCGGGTGATGCTGTTGCTGCCGAACCTGCCGCAGACGGCCATCGCCTACTTCGGCGCGCTGCGCGCGGGCGCGGTCGTCGTCTTCACCAGCCCGACGAACAGCGAAGACGAAGTGCTGCGCCAGGCGAACGATTCGGGCGCGAAGGCGCTGGTCACGCTGACGCGCTTTGGCGAGCTGGGCCGGCGCGTCAAGGCGGGCAGCAGCGTCGAGCACGTCATCTACGCCAATGTCAAGGATTACCTGCCGTCGGCGAAACGCGCGGGCTTCACACTCACGCGTGAAGCGAACGAAGGCCACCGGCTCAATTTCGACCTGGAGCCGGGCCTGCACCTGTGGAACGAGTGGCTGTGGCGCTATCCGCCGGTGCGCCCGGAAGTCGAACCCGATCCGAACGATCTGGCGCTGATCATTTACACCGGCGGCACGACCGATCAGCCCAAAGGCGTGATGCTGTCGCACCGCAACCTGGTGGCGAATGCGGTGCAGACGCGCCACTGGATCACCGACGTGCGCGAAGGCCGCGAGCGCTTTCTGAGCGTGCTGCCGTTCTCGCACATTTATGGATTGACCACGGCGCTCAACGTGCCGGTGATGATCGGCGCGACGATGATCATTTTGCCGTCGTTCCAGACGCGCGAAGTGTTGGCGACGATCCGGGCCACGCGCCCGACGCTGTTCTGCGGCGTGCCGACGATGTACATGGCGATCAACAATTTCCCCGGCGTGCGCCGCTACGGCATCCGGTCGATCCGCGCCTGCATCAGCGGCGCGGCCCCGCTGCCGGTGGAGGTGCAAGAGGCCTTCGAGAAGCTCACGCACGGGCGCTTGGTGGAAGGCTACGGGCTGACCGAAGCCTCGCCGGTGACGCACGGCAATCCGTTGAACGGGCTGCGCAAGGTCGGGTCGATCGGCATCCCGTTCCCCAGCACCGACGCGAAGATCGTCGATCTGGCGACCGGCGAGGACTTGCCGCCGGGGCAGATCGGCGAGTTGGTTGTGCGCGGGCCGCAGGTGATGATGGGCTACTGGGGCCTGGGCGACGAGACCGATCGCGTGCTGACGGACGGGTGGCTGTTCACCGGCGACGTGGCGGTGATGGACGACGACGGCTACTTCTCGATCATCAACCGGAAGAAAGAGATGATTCTGGCCGGCGACTATCAGGTGTATCCGCGTGACGTGGAAGAAGTATTGTTCGAGCATCCGAAGGTCAAGGACGTCGCGGTGGTCGGCGTGCCGGCGACGCCGCCCGGCCAGAAGGTGAAAGCGTTCGTCGTGCTGCGCGAGGGCGAATCGGCCACGCCCAGCGAGTTGATCGCGTTGTGCCGCGAGCGGCTGGAGCAGTGGCAGGTTCCGTGGGAGATTGAATTTCGGCGCGAACTACCCAAGAGTTTCGTCGGCAAAGTGCTGCGCCGTGTATTGGTCGAAGAAGGCTCTGCCGGATCGGATGGGAAATAGGACGCGGATGAACGCAGATGGACGCAGATCGAAACGCTTTATCTGCGAAATCCGCGCAAATCTGCGTCCAAAGAACTGCGGTGGTACGGTCTTCGCGCCAAAGCCGGAAGAGCCTGAAGAAGAACGGAGGAGAGTCGCATGACGAACGGCGAACCCAATTATCTCACGCCCGGAGGCAAGCGAAAACTCGAAGAGGAATTGGAGCACCTGACGACGACCAAGCGCCAGGAATTGGCCGCCCGGCTTCACGCGGCGATCCGGCAAGGCGACCTGTCCGAGAACGCCGATTACATTCAGGCGAAAGAGGAGCAGGCGTTTCTGGAAGGCCGCATCCGCGAGATTCAGGCGATGCTGCGCAACGTCGTGCTGATCGAAGAGCAGAGTGGCGGCGCAGTGCGCATCGGCTCGAAGGTGACTGTCAGCGAGGACGGCTACGATGAGTTGGAGACGTTCATGCTGGTCGGCGCGGCAGAAGCCGATCCGACGAAGGAGCGCATCAGCAACGTGTCGCCGCTGGGACAGGCGCTGATGGGCAAGCATATCGGCGACGTGGTGACGATCCAGGCTCCGAAGGGGGAGGCGGTGTTTCGGATCGTGGCGATCGAATGATTGTATGGATTGACGGGGAAGCACGTCTGCGGAGGTGGCAATGGGGCAAGAGAAAGGTTGAGTTTAAGGCGGGAGGTATCGAATGCGAAAAGCACGAAAACTGGCCGAGCGCGATTCCAACAACGGTCACAAACAAGGCATCTTGTTTGGAGTCGATCTGGTCAAGGGCGTGACTTACACCAGATCCGGGAAGACTGCTCCACCGCCGACTAGCGGCCTGAGGTCCAGGAAACTGATCGCCTTTGGCTGGTATGGCGGCAAGTTCTCGCATCTGGAATGGCTCTTGCCACTGCTGCCGCTTTGCCATCATTATTGTGAGCCATTCGCCGGATCTGCCGCTGTATTGCTCAACCGCATGCCGTCGCCAGTTGAGACCTACAACGATTTGGATGGAGAGGTTGCGAACTTCTTCCGCGTTTTGAGGGATGAAAAGGATAAGTTGATTGAAGCGATTGGGCTTACTCCGTTTTCACGCGAGGAATTTAGCATTGCCTGCGTACTTGATCCGAATCTCAGCCCGTTGGAGCGTGCGCGCCGGTTCTTCGTTCGTGCTCGACAAGTCCGGACTGGATTGGCGCAGACGGCTAGCTTAGGACGTTGGGCTAACTGTAAGAACACTAGTCGCGCCGGCATGAGCGGGGTAGTAAGCCGGTGGCTGGGCAGTGTCCAGGATCTTCCTGAAATTGCCGAGAGGTTGCTGCGCGTCCAAATTGAGAATCGGCCAGCGATAGACGTTATCCGGCTCTACGATTCGCCTGAGACATTGTTTTATTGCGATCCACCCTATGTTCATCTCACGCGAGGCGATCACAACGCCTATGGCTACGAAATGTCAGACGATGAACATCGTGAACTGGCCGGAGTCCTAAACTCTGTCCAGGGGATGGCGGCGATTTCGAATTACCAGTGCCCGTTAATGGATGAACTCTACCCGGCACCCCAGTGGAGAAAGAGCATTGCGCCTGAGAAGACGATTCACTCCACAAAAGGCAAACGGGTCGAGGCATTGTGGACGAACTACGATCCAATCAAACAAAGCAAACGAATGCTCAGGCTTTTGGAGCGGCAAGATGAGTGATCCGAGCGAGATACTCCGCCTTGCGCTCCGTCGTGCGTCCGCCGATCTTTCAAAGCCATTCGTGAAGGACAAGAAAATACGAGAGCGCGTGGAGTATGTTTGCCGTTGCCTTCAGAATCGAGCCGGTGTTCGTCTATTGATGGCCTGTCTATTGGCAAGAATTCATCGCCCAAGCGTTGATCCACGGAAGCCATACACGGAGATAGGTGATCCGGATACCTTCTCCGGACGCCATTACGATGAGGCACACATCACTCATTTTGTCAATGAACATCGTCTGCCTTGTAACCCGACGACGGCTTTTCTGACGCCCGCGCTTCGGAACATCGATCGGACCCTCACAACGAAAGTCGAGATTGTGGGGCGCCCACGTCGTCTCTACGTTGACACGTTGCAGCTGCTGGATGACGTGTATGCGGGACGCGCCGCTGCAAAAGACTTGTTGGCCGAGGTGGTTCGTCTTCTCTTGATTATGCGGGATGAAAAAGATCAACGCATGGCGACTCTTCTTGCTGGACTGCAGCTCTCCAGTGATGCTACGCCCTTATCTTCGGAAGCAATGGTCAATCTGATCGAGCAGCATCTCAATTGCAAAAACTCAAGTCGGTTGCCCGTGCTTGTTGTTGCGGCCGCGTATCGAGCAGTAGGCGATAAACTGGGCGAACGGGTGTTGCCGTTAAGAAGCCACACGGCTGCCGATGAACAGACTGGTGCGATGGGTGATGTTGAGATATGCCTGATCAATGATGACCAAGTTGTGACTGTGTACGAAATGAAAATGAAGCGCGTTACTATTGATGATGTCGATAGAGCGCTTCCGAAAATTGCCACGGCGAAAATGCGGATCCATAACTACATCTTTATCACAACAGACATCATCGATGACCCGGTGAAAACATACGCAGGAGAGGCTTACGAGAGAACGGGCGGAACGGAGATCGCAATCCTGGATTGCATTGGGTTCCTGCGCCATTTTCTTCATCTGTTTCACCGCCTGCGGGTTGCTTACCTTGATGTATATCAGGCGCTGGTTCTGGCTGAACCGGATAGCGCCGTTAGTCAGCCTTTAAAGGAGGCATTCTTGGCATTGCGTCAAGCAGCAGAAGCGGATGAGTAGCAATGGTCGTCCTCGGAATAAGGACTAGCGACTGATTGAGACGTTAGAAGCGAAAATGGAAACCTGGATTCGCAAAGAGGCATTGTATCGCGGGCGAATCTTCTCGTTGGTGACCGGCGAAGCGCGGCTGGACGACGGGGGGATCGTGACCCGTGAGGTGATCGAACACAATGGCGGCGTCGCCATCGTGCCGCTTGTAGCCGATTCGGTCGTGTTGATTCGACAATTTCGCATCGCGATCGGCCGCGAGATTCTTGAGCTTCCAGCGGGCCGGCTGGAGGGCGATGAAGACCCGGAACAACGGGCGCGACAGGAGTTGGAGGAGGAGATCGGTTACCGTGCCGCTCGGATGATCCCGGTGGCATCGTATTACTCCTCGGTCGGCTTCACCAATGAGCGGATGCACATCTACCTGGCGCTCGATTTGAGTGAAACGGCTCGAAAACCCGAGTCCGACGAACGGATCGCCAGCGTGCGCCTCTCGATTCCAGAGGTAAAACTCAAACTGGCGGCCAGGGCATTCGAGGACTCGAAGACGATCATCGGCCTGAGAGAAATGTTGTCGTATCTTGAGGGATCGTTCAGGAATGATTTTCAGTCGCGGTGACGAATGACCAAGGACCAATGACGAAGGCATTGGTCGTTCGTCCTTCGTCCCAAGTGGCTTCTATGAAAACCCAACTTGCCCGCCTCGCTTTTTTCGTCGCGTTCTTTGTCCTCGTCTGTTCGATTGTTTTCGTCATTAACCAGACCGCCCAAGTCGTCGCGCTGGCGAATGCGCTCAGCCCCGCCTTCGGGCAGGTTGTTTTGATCGGCCTCCTGATCGTGTATGCCCTCGTCGTGTTTGTCCCTGTGGTGATGTTCATTCGCCTGCCCCAGGCCCTCCGCCCGCCCGCCGACGAGAACTCGCCGGAATTTCAAGACTACCTCGAGCGACTCGGCGCGCGACTGGCGACGAATCCGTATCTCGCGGGCGCGCATGTGCAACTGCGCGATCGCGCCGGTATCGAGGTTGCGCTCAGGATTCTGGACGCCAGGGCCGGTGAGATCATCAGGAAGACCGCGTCCACCGTCTTCGTGAGCACGGCGATCTCGCAGAACGGGCGGCTCGACGCGCTGATGGTGCTGGCCGCGCAGACACGCATGGTGTGGCAGGTGGCGCACGTATACAACCAGCGCCCGGCGCTGCGCGAGTTGGTTCAACTCTACGCGAACGTCGGCGCGACGGCATTCCTCGTCAGCGAGATCGAGGACCTGGACATCAGCGAGCAAGTCGAGCCGGTGATCACGACGGCGCTCGGCGGCTCGCTGGCAGGTCTCGCGCCGGGCATGAACCTGGTCGCGTCGATCGTGACGCAATCGATCCTGGAAGGCACGGCGAACGCCTACCTCACACTGCGCGTCGGTGTGATTTGTGAGAAGTACTGCGCGTCGCTGACGACATTCAGCCGCAAAGGCGCGCGCGGTTACGCGAGCGTCACTGCGGCGGCCATGCTCGGATCGATTGTCAGCGCGTCGGCGGGCATCGTGACGCGGGCCATCCTCGCCGCCGCCCGAAAAGCCGGCGCTGCCACCGTCGGAACGGCGGCGGGCGGCATTCGAACACTCGGCGCGCGTGTCAATCCCTTCAGGCGTAAAGTCCGATCGAGCGACGAGGAGTAGGGTTGCCTCTATGACATTCAAGCAGTATGACATTGCGATCATCGGTGGAGGCATTGTGGGCCTGGCCACCGCGCTAGCGCTCGCGGCGCGCGGGCGCGTGTCACTGGTCGTGCTGGAGGCAGAAGGGCAGCTTGCCGCACACCAGACCGGCCACAACAGCGGCGTGATTCATTCGGGTCTGTATTACAAGCCCGGATCGCTCAAGGCGCGCAATTGCACCGAAGGCCGCGAAGCGATGTATCGCTTCTGCCGGGAGCACGGCATCCCGCACGAGCGCTGCGGCAAGATTGTCGTCGCCACGCATGAGAGGGAATTGCCCGCGTTGGATGAGTTGGAGCGGCGCGGGGCGGCGAATGGGCTGACCGGGCTAAAGCGACTTCGCGCCGAAGAGATTCGAGAGCACGAGCCGCACGCGGCAGGCATCGCCGGGTTGTTCGTCGCCGAGACGGGCATCGTCGATTATACGCAGGTGACGCAGAAGTACGCCGAACTCGTCGAGAAAGCCGGCTCCGAGATCCGGACTCGATCGCGCGTGCAAGGATTCAAACGCACGCCTGCCGGGCTTGTCCTCGAAACGACGGGAGGCGAGATTCACGCGCGCCACGTGATCAACTGCGCAGGCTTGCAGTCGGATCGGGTGGCGCGACTGTGCGGCGTCGATCCGCGCCTGCGCATCACGCCGTTCCGCGGCGAGTATTACGAGCTGAAACCCGATCGCGAACACCTGGTGAAGAACCTGGTCTATCCCGTGCCCGATCCGCGCTTCCCGTTTCTCGGCGTTCACTTCACGCGCATGATTCGCGGCGGCGTCGAGGCCGGGCCGAACGCGGTGCTGGCCTTCAAGCGCGAAGGCTACCGCCGGTCGAGCTTTTCGGCGCGCGACACGCTGGGCTTGTTGAGTTTCGCCGGCTTCTGGCGAATGGCCTTCCGCTACTGGCGGATGGGCCTGGGCGAATTCTACCGCTCATTCAGCAAGCGCGCGTTTGTGGTTGCGCTGCAGCGCCTGATCCCCGAGTTGCGTTTTGAGGATGTGCAGCCTTCGGGCGCGGGTGTTCGGGCGCAGGCGCTCGAATCGGGCGGCGCGCTCGTCGACGACTTTCGCATCGTCGAAGCGGACAAGATGATCCACGTGTTGAACGCACCCTCGCCGGCGGCGACAGCCTCGCTCAGCGTCGGGCGAGCGATCGCCGAGATGGCGGCCAGGAACTTCGATCTGGCCTGATGCGGTTTTCCCGTTGACCACATTTACTCCAAGCCCGCGTCCACGCGGGCGGCGAGCAGAGACACCAAGAACCTTCGTGGCTTGGTGTCTTTGTGGTTAAGGCTCTCCCGACTCTGGCAGGAATTGAACCGCCGAGAACGCGGAGAGCGCCGAGTTTTCCTAATGCTCTGCGGTCTTGGCGTTCTTTGCGGCGAGTTTTTTCCCGTTAAAGTCGAAAGATTACTGTGGGCCGAAGCGGTAGCCAAACTTGCGGACGGTGTGGATCAATTCGGGGTGGGCCGGGTCGCGTTCGAGTTTCTGGCGCAGGAACCAGATGTAGCGGCGGACGTAACCGGCGCTCGCCTGGCGCAGACCGCCCCACACATCTTGATGTAATTGCGCTTCCGGCACAGCGTCGCCGGCTTTCTCGACCAGCACTTGCAACAGGTGAAACTCGGTCGGCGTCAGGTCGATGATCTTGTCGCCGCGCGTCACGCGGTGGCGATCCAGGTCGATCGTGAGATCGCCGAAGAAGTGCTGCCGTCGCTGCTGGCCGCGCGTGGCCTTCGCCGCACGGGACAGGACCGCGCCGAGGCGCGCGCCCAGCTCGGCCAGGCTGAACGGCTTGGTCACGTAGTCATCCGCGCCGAGGCGGAAGCCGCGCAGTTTATCGGCTTCATCGCTCTTGGCGCTGATGATGATCAGCGGCACGTCGGACAATTCACGGATACGCGCGGCCATCTCCCAGCCGTCCATGCCGGGCATGATCACGTCGAGCAGCACCAGGGCCGGGCGCTCGCTGTACAACAGGCGCAGCCCCTCAGAAGCGTTAGCGGCGACATGTGGCTCGTAGCCGGCATCGTGCAGAAAAACTTCCAGTGCGGAGCGGATGTGGGCGTCGTCATCGACAATGAGGATCTTCTGGCTCATAATGCTCTAGGGGTTTTTGAGAATGATTGGAAGGTACAAGTCGGCCACTGCCTGCACACTGCCGAGGGCAGCGATGTTGTTGTTTTCGTTGACCTCAGGAATCTGGCCAACATTAATGCCAAAGGTATCCACCTGAAGGTACAGGCTGCGGGAACCCGCCGTCTGGAATCTGTAGTCGAATGTGATCGGCAGCGTCTGGGTGGGCCATAATTTGGCGTTGCGCTCGAACAGATTCGGCCAGCGGAAAGGGTTGCACTGCGGATTGGGGCAAACCCCACCCAAATGATCGAGCGGGCCGCTCGGCGCAGGGCTGCCGGTTTCTCGATCGTACAACTCGATGTAGAACAGGCTGCCGGTTTCAATGCCGCCCAAATTGGCGACGGTGGCCGTAATCGTCGCCGTGCGCCGATCGGGGGACAGCCTCACGCCATAAGCCTGGAAGGCGAGGTCGATAGACAGGCGGCTGTCGATCAGGATGACATCGCGATTCATAATTCTGTTGGTCGTGTCCAGCGTGATCGGTCCCCACGACACGCTGAAGAGGGTCTGAACCGGCTCGGTGATCGGCAGGGTGTCGGCCTGAAAGTAACCCACATAGTCGTACGGTTCGTCGAAGAGGAGTGTCGTTTGATAACTGCTGACCGTGCCGGAGGGTGTGGAGGCGTGAAAGACGATGCGGTAGGTGTTGCCGTCGCGAATGGCGCGACTATCGGTGGCGTAAGACACGAACAACGGCTGGCCCCCGCCGATCGGCGTCAGGCCGATGCTGTTGGTGAAGACCTCGCCGAGGAAGGTGATCGGGTCTGTATCCGTGAGGACCTCGAACGCGCCGCCGGTGACAGTCAGGCTCGTAAAATCTGACGGCAGCGGGAAACCGAAGGGCACATCCATGTTCACCCACGTGTTTTCCCACACGGTCGTCAAGTTGGTTGCGTTCGGTTCTGCGCTTTCCAGGGTGACGGTCTGGATGCGGCTCAATTGTGGGCCTTGATCGAAACGGCGGCTGGCCGGCTCGACGACCGCGCGCGTTTCAGTCGTCGTGGCGGCCCGGACAGCCGACACTAGGACAAAGAGTGTGGCGCAAGCTAGAGCGAATGTAAAAGCGAGTCGGGTACGGTGCATCATCAACATCCTCGCGGTGAATAAACAGTGGGGCAGTTTGCTGTATCTGCCCCACTGTGTGCTGCCTCACTACGCTCCTAGCCGCTGCAGTCCCAGCAGATAGTCGGCGTGATCGACTGTGTCGGCGACCTCGACGGTG
Source organism: Anaerolineae bacterium (assembly GCA_036514635.1). GTDB lineage: Bacteria > Chloroflexota > Anaerolineae > Fen-1058 > Fen-1058 > DASSFZ01. The sequence continues at coordinate 17,033 of DATBWU010000144.1, forward strand.
TCGGCGAGACCGTCGGCGAGCGCGTCGGCGTGCGCGACGGCGTCGCCACGGTGTTCGTCGGCGTCGGCGAGCGCGATGGCGTCGGCGTCGGCACGGTGTTCGTCGGCGTCGGTGTATTGGTGCGCGTCAGCGTGTTGGTGCGCGTCGGCGTGCGCGACGGCGTCGGTGTAATCGACGGCGTTAAGGTGCGCGATGGCGTCAGCGTGCGCGTCGGCGTGCGCGACGGCGTCGGTGTGATCGATGGTGTCAGTGTGCGCGATGGCGTCAGTGTGCGCGTCGGCGTCAGCGTGCGCGTCGGCGTCGGTGTGATCGATGGCGTGAAGGTGCTCGTGCGCGTCGGCGTGCGCGACGGCGTGAAGGTGCGCGACGGCGTCGGCGTGATCGATGGCGTGAAGGTGCGCGACGGCGTGAGTGACGGTGTGTCCGTCGGCCTCGGCGTGCGCGTGGGCCGAGGGGTGCGCGTCGGCGTGTGCGTCCGCGTGTTGGTCGGTGTGCCGGTCTGCGTCGCCGTGTTGCTGGGCGTCGGCGTATTCGATGGCGACGGCGTATTCGATGGCGATGGCGTGTCGGTCGGCGACGACGTCGGGCTGGGCGTCGATGTGTCCGTCGGCGTCGGCGTGTTCGTCGACGTCGGTGATGGAACTGAGACGGTAGGCGGCACGCCGGCCAGGCGCACGGCGCGGAATTTCTCGACGACCATTTCGCGCTGGGCCACCAACGGGACCCAATCGGCGATGGCGCGCAGCGGTGTGATTAACGGATGGTCGAATTCGACGTAGATGATGACGCGCGAGCCGGGATCGCCCGGATGCTCGGTCGGCGTGCACGACGGCGGCTGGTGTGTGGTCTTGCCATCGTCCCACACAATGCCGGGATGGCCGCCGCAGATGATCACGCGGAAGTACGTGCGCGTATTGCGCGGCAACGAGGGCTCACCGGTCGTCAGGCCGCTTCGGTCGTTCATGATTCCGGCGGCGCTCTGGTAAGCCAGCGCCCGGATCGACGTCGTGCGCGCCGAGTCTTCCTCGTCCTGAGTCTGGCATCTGAAGACGCCGGGGCTGATCTCCGGACAGTTCACATCACTGTAATCACCGGTGACGGCGTAACGCGCGGCGGTGCGGGCCACGTTTTCGATGACCAGCCACGCCTGGAACAGGCGCGCGAACTCGATGATCACGAAGAAGATCAGGAGCAGGATGGGCAGCACCAGCGCGAATTCGACCAGCGCCTGGCCGCGAGATCGATGAGAGTGGGACCTGTGGAAGTTCGTCATGGGTCCGCCTTGCTTACTGATTGATGCGCGTGAAGATGCGTCCGGCAATCGCCTTGAAAATGTCGAGCAGTTCAGCGCCGCTCGGCGCGAAGTAGTAATTGCCGCACGATGCGCCCTGTGTCGCGCTAGCACACGGATTGGTTTCCAACTTGCCGTCGTCGCCGCCGGCGGCCATGTAGCGCATGAGAAGCTCGCCGTCGCCGCCGCCGGCCTGCACCTGGCTGCCCAGGCCGATGGTGAACATGACGATCTCGTTGCCGACCGGCGATTCGAGCATGGCGAAATCGGCCCAGTCGGCGGCGTAATCAAAAGCGTCGTAGTACACACTCTGCGAAATATGCCGGCTGGCCAGGATGTCCTGCTTGGGGCCGGTCAGGATGGGGTTGGTTGAACGGCAGAACGGGCCGGCGGGCGGCGGCGAATACCAGGTGTAGTCCGGGCAGAAACCGAGCGGCCCAAAACCGTGGCCATAGTCCGCGTTTTCGTAAGGCCCTCCACCCAAGCCCGATGCATTCGCCGCGCCATCGGTCAACAGGATGATGACGCGCAGGCGTTCCTTGCTGGGGTGATTGAGGCCGGCGTTCGGATCGATGACGGAGTAATTCGGATCGAACTCTTTGAGTAATTCGAGCGCCGCAGCATGAAGTCCGCCGCCGATATTCGTGTTCGTGCATTGCCGGGGATCATAATCGTATGCCGGATCGTAGCTGGGACAAGACGGATCGGGACTCCCCGGCGGACGGGGTATCCAGCCGGGAATAGCGATATCCAGGTTGTCGATGAGCGTGCGCGCCGCGTTCAAATCGGTCGTGAGCGGAACGTACTTGTCGCCGAACAGGCCGCTGGCCGGATCATAAGCCGAGGCATCGCACAACGGCCAATCGTCACCCTCGTTGATGCAGTAGCCCGCAAACAGGCCGAAGGGGATTACCGTGACACGATCGTAACCTTGTGACAGGTAGTTGAGAAACTCTTTGGCCGCGTTCTTGACCTCATAGAATGGATGGCAATTCGTATTCAACGGGGTACCGGGCGGCGGGTTATCACAGTCATAAACCTTCTGGAAATAGGTGCGTTCATCTGTCTCTGCTGCTATCGTGTCAGACGCCATCGAGTCGGAAATGTCGATCACCAATGCCACATCGACCGACGCGGCCTCGGTCGTCGATTCGGCATCGACCCCCACCGATTCAATGCCCACCAGCCTCAGAAACACCAGCGGCAGATCCTCGTGCACGCGGATGCGCACTTGCTTCGTCGGCGGGCTAGTGATCAGGCCCGGGTCGGTATATGCCGTATCGATGATGGTGCAGGTGACGCAGTTGATCGTCGCCGTGGCGACGCCGGTGACGCCGAGCGACGATTTGGCCGCCGCGTTCACCTTGCTCCACACCTCGGCTTCCGTCGCGGTCGAGCCGGCCAATCGAAACTGGGCCGCGCCGGCCAGCGCGGCCGCGTCCACAGCGCGGCGCAGTTGGGTCTGCAAGACCAGGTAGCGGCCCAGATCGACGACAATGCCGACCGCCGCCAGCAGGCCGATGAACCCAAACACGATCAGGATGATGGCCTGACCGGATTCACGTGGATGTGATTGACGTGCAGGTTCTGGCATGTCGCGAACTCCACCTTAAGGACAGGACGATTCATAAGACCCGGCGGTGGGATTGGGCATGGTCGTCCGTATGTAGATATCAATATCGCGCGGGACGAAGATGGTGAAGAACGGCAATCCCAACGCCTGCTGGTGCTGGTAGAAAATTTCGACGATCAAGATGCCCTGACTAATCGTGCTGGCGTCCACACTTACAATCGATGTCACAGCGGCACTGCTCATCTTCGATGTCTGGTTGCCCATGTACGACCAGCCGTTATCGGCGATGATGCCATCCCGAGCCTCGGGCCAACGATAACATACCACTCCATTCTTGACGGTGAAGGCCGAGATGACAATATCATCGTAGCCGTTGCCTGGGTTCATAGTCACGCCCATATTGTCTTCGGCATAGCAGGCGACCACGCTGTAGAACTCGGTCGTGGTATCGCAATTGATGGTCGCGCCCGAGTAAGTCGGTGCATTATGGTTGTATTGCGGATCGTAGTTTCCTACGGGATCAAAATCCGCCCCGTAGCGGGCGGCCTCGCGTGAAGCGTCGAGCAGGTTCATGTAGCGGTTCAGGTAATACCCCATCTCGACGATGCCGGCGATGATGATGATCAAAACCGGCATGAAGACCAGGAGCTCGACCAGGCTTTGCCCGTGCTCAGAATTCAGGTGCTCTTGTCTGACTAGACGAAGCCGTTCCTTGATACGCACGGCGACCTCTCAACGACAGAAGTTCCTTAGAAGAGCCTATTCTGAAAAGCTCGAATAGTTAGCCACCAAGACACAAACACACCAAGAATCACCAGGCTTTCCTCAGTGTCTCGCCGTTTCCTGCTCTCCAGCGGAGTGCAGGCGGCGCGCTAGGCGTGGTGACGTGGTGATCAGTCCTAAGACAGCCTCTCAGGAAGTATAGCATGGCACTTCCCCTACATTATGTAGGAGTTTGGTCATCAGCGCAGAACCTTATACGGTGACTTTACCCTACTGTAACACGATTTTGACACGGGGCAAGTGAGGCATCAATGGGAACTTTCGGCCAGTCTGTCGCGTCTGGGGAGACGAACACCAGTGGTCTCGGATGCATTGCGAAGGTCTGTCATGCAGCCGGACCACACATTAACGGAGCGCATACCAGCGCAGAAGGAGTTTGACATGAGTCACGTGAAGAACAGTAAATGGTATTTCGTCATGGGTGGATTGACGGTGTTGGCGATCGCCGCCGGTGTGATCGTCAGCGCGATCCCGGCCGCTTCGGCCGGATCGAGATCGAACCAGACCACCGAGGGCAGCCTGCCGCGCACGATTACCGTCGTCGGGGCCGGCTCGGCCTCGGCTGTGCCTGATGTCGCGACGGCACAGATTGGCGTCGATACGCAGTCGGCCTCGCCCGAAGAGGCGACGCGCCTGAACGACGAGAAGTTGGCGGCCATCTTAGAGGCATTGCAAACGGCCGGTATCGACGCGCAGGACATCCAGACCACGTACTACAGCCTGTACGCCGAGCAACGTTACGATCCGGGCACCAATCAGCCGACCGGCGAGTTCACGTACCGCGTCAGCAGCGGCCTGTCGGTGAAGATTCGCGACCTGGCGAAGGTCGGATCGATCCTGAGCGACGTGGTCAAAGCCGGCGCGAACAACATCTCCGGTGTGTCGTTCAGTATCGAAGAGACACAGGTGCTCGAGGCGACGGCGCGCGAGAAGGCCGTGGCCGATGCGAAAGCCCGCGCGGAGAGCCTGGCGCAGCTGAACGGCGTGGAACTGGGCGAGGTGGCCGCAATCAGTGAAGTGATCACCGGCATTCCCGGCCCGATCGTCTACGAGCGAGCGGCGCTCGGTTTGGGCGGCGGCGGTGCGCCGATTCAGCCCGGCCAGCTCGAAGTGACGATGCAGGTGCAGGTGTCGTTCGCCATCCAGTAAGGCAACGGATGGGAACGGATAAACGAATAAGTCGATCAGCGGATAAACGGATGCGACCTTGTCCATCCGTTTATCCTGTCTAGCCAGTGTCAGTGTCCGGGTGGCAACGGATGGGAACGGATAAACGAATAAGTCGATCAGCGGATAAACGGATGAGGCTTGCCCATCCGTTTATTCGTTGTCTATCCGGTGCTCGTGTCCGGGCGGCTAGGGTTGATCGGTCAACCCGATCTCGCGGATGTGGACGTGGCCGCCATTGATCTCGTTGAGGTCTGTGATTTCGATGCGGATCATCGTGACAGGCCCCGGCGCGGGGTCGAGGATCAGGTGGAGCGCGGGGTCCGGCGGCAGATCGGTGAATGCCTGAGCGTATCGCCCGGGCTGAGTGTTCCCGCCCGCGAAGACACGAACCACGATGTCTATATTCCGGCTGCCGGTACTCAAAGTCACACTCGCCAGCCGGCGCGGCCTGGGAAAGGTGATCTCGACGATGGCCGGATTGGCGTTGCGCGTGCGGGCCAGTGTGCGCGGGTTGCCGTCGAACAGGTCGGCCAGCCTGCCGAGGTCAAATGGCGAATGTCGAACGGTCGTCGTCTGGCCGTCGAGATCGATGGTCTCTTCGACGAGTTGCCGTCGTGCTTCTTCTTCGGCGGCGAAGAGGGCGTCGGCCCGGGGCGAATAGCGCAAGCGCAGAAAGTAGAAGCCGGGCGTGCCGTCCGGTAGAGGGAGTGTACGCTCGACGCGAATGCCGGTGAATTTGGGGTCGCGCGCCAGGCGTGTGTACTCGCCGCGCGCGACGACGAGCAACACGTTGTCGTCCAGCGCGAAGCGCTCGGCGAGGAAACCGTCGAAGTTGAGCATGTACACGCGCGGATCGTTCGGCATGAAGAAGCGGCGTAGCACGTCTGCGCCGTTCAGCCACGTGGGGAAGATCCACATCTGCGTTTCGGGCGAGCGTTTGAGTTGCGCGGCGACTTCGGCGAAGACTTCTTTCGCGCCGTATTGCATCCCGGCCATGCCGTACTCGGTATACCACATCGGCCCGTTGATCAGCGCATCGCGCAGCATGGCGACGTTCAGCGCGCAGAGCGCAATGGATAGCGCGACGGCCAGGCGAGGATAAGCAATGCGCCGGGCCAACCGCGTGAGAACGGCATCAAGGCCAATCGCCGTGAACAGCGCCGCCGGAATCACAAAGACGAGGATGCGCGTGATGAGCAGGCTGACCAGTGCACTGCCCATCGGTGCGGCGATCGCCGCGATCAGCACGGTTCGGTGTGATGGCGATCGGACGTTCTTGAGGCAAATTGCTGCGCCGATCAACGCGAGCGGCAGCGTCCCGATCAGCAGGTTGCCATAGCCCTTCATCTGATGCCGCATCAAGTCGATCGAGTTATCCGGGCTGAACCAATAAGCCGGGCTGAGGCCGTTGAGATACTCCTGCGCGAAGCGCCCGATCTTTTCCGGCAGCGCCAGGTCTCCGACCCAATATGAGCCGAGCAGTTGCAGACGGAATGTCACATCACCGGGGTGTTGCATCTGGAAGCGAAGATAAGGCAGCGCCAACAGGGTGAGCAGCACGAGGCTGATCAGCGCGAGACGCCGGTCACTCTTCAATGTGCGCCAGTGGTAGCGTGCGTCGACCAAGAGAAGCGACAGGACAGTGAAGGCCAGGCCCGGCTGGCCGGTGTTGTACGAGTAGAAGGCCAGTGCGCCGAACAGGATCGCGAGGGGCAGTCGCCGTGGCCGGCCGTTGCGATACCGCAGATAGCCATACAGGAACCACGCGTAAAACGAAACGAAGGCGACCGTCTCGAACGCCGTGCGCGAGTGCAGGAACCAGGCCGGTGTAATCGACATCAGCAGGATGCCTGCCCACCAGACGCGAGCCTTGAAGATGCGCTTGAGTATCAACCCGACTGCGAGTGTGCCGAACAGGGCGATCCATACGGACGTGGCGCGTGTGATGAAGACCGACGCGCCGAATAACGCATACGGGATCATTTGCGCGTAGACCGTCGTGCTCAGGCTCAACTTTTCGTTGTTCTCGAAGTAGGTGGGGAAGAGTTGGCCGGAAGCGTCGCGAAAGCCGTTGTGGAGGAAGTCGGCGGCCTGCACGGTGCTGGCCGCTTCGTCGGTGAAGAAGTAGATCGGAAAGTCGGCCAGCCCGATGAAGCGCGTCCCGGCAAAAGTGAGGATGGCGAGAAGCGCCAGCGCCGTGTCCAGCCGGGGTCGTTCGCGTGGCCTAAAGGGAAGCGCGAGGGCCGGCGATGCCTGGTGTGCCGCACGCCGCCGCCCGATTCGCCAGCGCACCCAGATCAGCGCGGCGACGATCGCCAGCGCCACGGCCAGCAGATTGAGGAGCAAGTCTTCGCTCACGGAGATGTCCATCACGAGAACTGACGCGGCGGATTATAGCATTCGACCGCTCGAAGCCCGCGTCCGCGCGGGCGTCTGTCCTGGCCGACGGCGTGGGCTTTGTGTTCCTTCGCGTCGCTTGCCCCCTTCAGGGGGTGGTGACTTGGTGGTGAGTTTTAAGGCAGGCTCTCAGGCCCGCGCACGGAAAGCGTAGCCCGCGCGCCGACCAAGCGTCGGGTGACCCACTTGACCGTTTGCCTGGGCGCGAGCGTCATCCTACCAAAGTCGGAATTTTCCACCAGCCTATTGTCCTTGCCAGAGGCACCCATCGGCTTTACAATCCAGTCTACCTCCATAGATTCTTGCTCGCCGCCGAGTGCGCAGAGCGCGCTGAGGATTTCAGATTTCTCCGCGGTCTCTGCGGTTCAACAGGAGTAACACATGACGACTGCCCGCATCGAACCGCCTAGCCCGATGTCACCCGGCGCACGCAGCCGGCTTCCGCTCGTGCTCGCTATCATGGCCGCTATTGCCGTCGTCGGCCTCGGCGGGCTTGCCTTGCTTGCGACTCAACAGCAGAAGATTTCGCTCACCGCCGAACTGCCGCCGGTGCTGGTCGATCGCGCGCCGCAGCGCGGCGAGGAGCAGGCGACCGGCGCGCCGATCGTGCTCGTGTTCGACAAGTCGATGGATCGCAAATCGACCGAAGAGGCGTTGTCGATCACACCCGCTGTGCCGTACACCGTGAGGTGGGAAGACGGCGACACGCAACTCGAGGTCATCCCGGCCGGCGAAGGCTTCGCGCGCGACACGACCTACGAAGTCAAGGTCGCGACGACGGCGCTGGCCGCCAACGGCAAGAATTTGTTGCAGGAGTTGCTGTTCCGGTTCAAGGCGGTGGGCTATCTCGACGTGACGCAGGTCGTGCCCGCACCCGACACGCAAGGCGTGGCCGTCGACAGCGACATCACGGTGATGTTCAATCGCCCGGTTGTCCCGCTCACGTCGATCTCCGAGCAAGGCAACCTGCCTCAGCCGGTGACCTTCGATCCGCCGGTCGAAGGCGCGGGCGAGTGGCTGAACACCTCGATCTACGTGTTCCACCCGGTCAGGCCGTTGCAGGCCGGAACTCAGTACACGGCGAAGATCGCTGCCGGGTTGAGCGATCCGACCGGCGCAGTGCTGCGCTCCGACTACGCCTGGTCATTCACCACGCAGCCGCCGCAAGTCCTGTTTACGATGCCGGGCGTGTCGGAGACGAATGTCCGGCTGGACGCCGTCATCTATGTCGGGTTCAACCAGGCGATGGATCACGCATCGGCGCAGGCTGCGTTTTCACTCGTCGAGGCATCCGGGTCGGCTGTGCCCGGCACGTTCGACTGGACAAGCGATGAGGCGCAAGGCGGAAAGTCGCTCAGTCAAGAGACGCTGGTCTTCACGCCGACGCAACTGCTCGAGCGTGATACGCAGTACACCATCAACGTCGCGGCGGGCGCGAAGGGAGTGGGCGGCGGCAGCGCCACAGAACTCAATTACTCGTCCGTGTTCAACACCGTCCCGCCATTGCGTATCGTGCGCACCACGCCGCGCGACGGTCAAACCGGCGTCGATCCGTACTCGGCGCTGGAGATTCTCTTCAGCGCGCCGGTCGACGAGAAGACGCTGGATCCCAACGTGTTCGCCACGCCGCCGGTCTCGCAGACGGATGTCTACACTTACTATTCCAGTTACGACAATCGCTACGTGTATGCCTTCAGCGCCGGGCCGTCGTCGTCGTTTGAAGTGACGATCAAAGGCGACATCGCCGACCCGTGGGGCGGCACGTTGGGCAGCGACAGCGTCGTGCATTTCTCGACGCACGCGCTCGATCCCGAAGCGTGGCTGAACGTGCCGGGCCGCTTCGGTGTGTACAACGCTTACACCGACACGGTCGTGTACGCTTCTTTCCGCAACGTCTCGCAGTTGAACTTCGATCTGTACGCGATGTCGATCGACGCGTTCGTGCAGCTGAGCGGGCCGGACTCGTGGCAATTGTGGCAGCGCGCCGTGCCGGTCTCCGGCGGCCCGATCCGCTCGTGGTCGGTCCCGGTCGAAGCGCCGCTCAATCAGCGCGGTCTCAGGCGTGTGCCACTGGTCGCGCCGCCGGAAGGCGAAACGGCTGAGGGAACTCAGGTCGGCGGTGCACTTGCTCCGGGCATTTACTTCTTGCGCGTGTCTTCGCCGGAGCAGCCCAACCTGGACTATGGCGGTGTGTCCCGACACCTGCTGGTTGTCGCCACCACCAACGTCACCTTCAAGACCGCCGAGCGCGAAGCGCTGGTGTGGGCCACCGATTTTCAATCGGGCCAGCCGGTGAGCGGCGTGCCCGTGGCGCTGAAGAACGCTGCCTTCTTGGACATCGGCGGCGGCTCGACCGATGCGAGCGGCGTCTACACCATCCAATGGCTGGAGCAGCGCGATCCGTTCGAGACGAAATTCGCCATCGCCGGGACGCCCGGCTCGCTCGAAACGCCGTTCGGCCTGACGATCAACGACTGGTCGTCCGGCATCGAAGGCTACGAGTTCGGTGTGCCGACTGAGTACTTCCACGATCCGAACCGCGTTTACATCTACACTGAGAAGCCGCTGTACAGGCCGGGACAGCCGGTTCACTTCAAAGGCATCGTTCGCGCCGAGGACAACGCGCGCTACGCGATTGACCAGAGTGTGGCCGATGTGTGGACGCAGATTTACGATCCGAATGGAACCGAGGTCTTCAGCGGCACGCTTCCGCTTGACGAGTTCGGCACGTTCAACGCGGATTTCACGCTGGCCGAGGAAGCCGCGCTGGGCTACTACTCGATCAATGTCTCGTTGCCAAAAGGCCAGGCGTCGAATGTCTTAGGTGCGCTACCGCTGGCGCGCGGAACAGCCGGAGGTTTCGCATCGACGTATAACGGCACGTTCCTGGTGGCCGAATATCGCCGGCCCGAGTTCACAGTGGAAGTGACGCCGGCCAAAGACGAGTACGTGCAGGGTGAGAAGATTCAGTTCGACGTGCAGGCCAGTTACTTCTTCGGCGGCGCGGTCGGCGGCGGCACAGTGACGTGGAGCGTGCTGGCGCAGGATTACTTCTTCGACCGATACACCGGCCCCGGCTACTGGGACTGGAACGACATCGACTACTTCGCGCCGTCGCAATTCGGAGGCGGCAACGTCGTCGCCTCGGGCGAAGGCGTGCTCGACGCTCAGGGCAACCTGGTCGTCGAGCTGCCGGCCAACCTCGACGAGAAAGCCGGCAGCCAGACCTTCAGCCTGGAAGCGACGGTCGTCGACGTGAACGATCAAGCGGTGTCGGCGCGCGCGCAGGTGATCGTGCACAAGGGGCTGTTCTACATCGGCCTGCGGCCGGAGGAGTACGTGGGTAACGCAGGCAGGCCACTGGCGATCAACATTCGCACGGTGAACTGGGGCGGCGATCCGTATGGGGGTGCAGACCTCGACGTGATCGCCTATCAGCGCGAGTGGTTCAATGTGCAGGAAGTGGACGACTTCGGCAACGTGCGCTGGACTTCGACGTTCTCCGATACGGCGGTGTTCACGACGAGCACGACGACGACCGAAGGCGGCGAGGCGCAAATCTCCTTCGCGCCGCCGGAGGGTGGGCAGTATCGCGTCGTGGCGACCGGCAAAGACCCCGACGGTCACGAGGTGCGCTCGGCGACGTTCGTGTGGGTGTCGTCGGGCGAGTACGTTTCGTGGCAGCAGCAGAACAACGACCGCATCCAGCTCGTCGCCGACAAGAAGACCTACACGCCGGGCGAGACGGCGCAGGTGCTGGTTCCGTCGCCGTTCCAGGGAGGGGCGACGCAGGCATCGCCCGTACAGGCGCTGCTGACGATCGAGCGCGCGCGCATCCTGGAACACCGGCTCGTCACACTCGGGTCGAACAGCGACGTAATCGACATCCCGATCACGCCCGACATGGCTCCCAATGCGTTCGTGTCGATCGTCATCGTCAAAGGTGTCGACGAGACGAATCCCGTGCCGTCGTTCAGGGTCGGCTACGCTTCATTCGAAGTGAGCATCGAGCAGCAAGTGCTCAATCTGACCATCACGCCGCAGTCGGCATCTGGGGATGTGTCCTACAAGTTTGGCCCGCGCGACAGCGTGACGTACACGCTGAAGGTCACCGACTATCAGGGTGAGCCGGTTCAGGCGGAAGTCTCGCTGGCGCTCACGGACCTCTCGGTGCTCAGCCTGCTCGACGACTTCGCGCCGCCGATCGATAGGTTCTACTACGGCCCGCAAGGGTTGGGCCTCCGCACGGCGTCGGCGCTGGTCTTGTCGGTCGATCGCATCAACATCACCTTCGCCGAAGAAGGGAAGGGCGGCGGCGGCGGCGCGCCCGCCGATGCCGAAAGCGGCTTCGTCCGCCAGCGCTTCCCCGAGACGGTCTACTGGAACGCGACGGTCACGACCGATGTCAACGGTGAAGCGACGGTCTCGGCGCAACTCGCCGACAACCTCACCACGTGGCGCATGCGCGCCAAGGCCGTGACGAAAGATACACTCGTCGGCGAAGGGCAGGTGGACATCGTCAGCACCAAAGACCTGCTCATCCGCCCGGTCACGCCGCGCTTCTTCGTCGTCGGCGACAAGGTCAACCTGGCTGCGACCGTCGTCAACAACACCTCCGCGCCGGTGGATGCGGAAGTGGCACTGGAGGGAACAGGCATCCAGATCGACGGCGCGATTGAACAGACAGTCAACGTCCCGGCCGGCGGCCAGGTGCGCGTCGAGTGGCCGGCGACGGTACTCGACACCCCTCCGATTTCGGGGGGGACAGGGGCGGTTGCCGATCTGACCTTCTCGGTGCGCGGCGGTGGATTGTCGGACGCGAGCAAGCCGCCCGCCGGCCTGCCGCCCGATCAGCGCATCCCGATCTACAAGTACAGCACTCCCGAGACGGTCGGCACGGCGGGCGTGCTCGACCTGGATCAGACTACCGACGCGCCGGAGGCCGTGACCGAGGT
>DATBWU010000145.1:0-51801 GCA_036514635.1 Anaerolineae bacterium
GCCTCTCTCGGAATCCGAAGCGACGGTGATGTGGGTACAGGTGAGCGATCCGCCGCCGACTCTGAATGAGCAAGGCCTTACGGTGGCGCCTGCGCGCACGCACTATTGGCGCAGCGCCGTCTTCTCCGAATACGATGGCACGGGCTGGAAACTCGCGGTGGCCGGTGAGAACGAATTCACTTTTGAACCTCCGGCAACGGCTCCGCCCGGCCGCTACACGCTTCGGCAAGAATACGAAATCGTGGCGCAGCACGCCGACGATTTGTTTGCCGTCAACACACCGGTCACCGCCACCGAGGGCGCGGCGGTGCGCTGGCTCGCGCCGAATGGGGATGCCGTGCTGCGAGGAACGCCTTCGACCTACGCGGTCACGTCGTGGGCGACGAACGTGGCGGCTTCGCAACTCATTTCGGACTCGACCGACTATCCTGCGGAGATTCGCAACACCTATCTGCAACTGCCCGACACGCTTCCGGCCCGCGTCCGCGATCTGGCCGATCGGGTCACGTCCGGCGCGGGCACGCCCTACGATAAAGCCATTCGCCTTCAGGACTATTTGCGTCTGGCCTACCCCTATCGGCTGGACGTGCCGCCGCCGCCCCCCGGCGTGGATGCCGTGGACTACTTCCTGTTCGACGCGCCGGGTGGGTTCTGCACGTACTACGCCTCGGCAATGGTCGTGATGCTGCGCATGGAGGGTGTCCCGGCCCGCGTCGCCGCCGGTTTTGCGATGGGTGAATACGATTCGAGCCGGCAGGCTTATCGCGTTCCGGCCTCGTCGATGCACGCCTGGGTGGAAGTGTATTTCCCTGACTATGGCTGGATCGAGTTTGAACCAACCGCGGCGCAAGCGGTGTTCGACTACCGCGCCGCAGATACCTCAGTCGTCGCCCCACCACCCGCGCCGCCCAGCGCAACGTCCAGCGTACCCACTGCCCTCAGCCTCGTCTTTCTGGCAGCAGCCCTGATCGGCGTGTACGTGCTGGCGCGCGTGGCGATTGGATACGTGCCACTGTTCAGCCTAGGCCGGCATGATCACGGCAAGCAGTCGCACACGCTGTACTGGCAAGTGCGCAAAGATCTCTCACGCATTGGATTCGGCGCGCGGGCCAACGTCACACCCGGCGAATTCCTGTCTGCCTCTGCCGGGAGACTGGCCGAGCGGAAACGACTGCGTGATGCTCTTCAGGCCATCACGGCGCTGTACATCAAGGCCACGTTCACTTCCAATCCCCCGACGAAAGCCGATGTCCAGACCTCGCGCACGATGTGGCGGCAGGCGTGGCGAGATCGGCTTGGCTTGCGGCTTCGAATGATGTCGGCCCGCGCTCTCAAGCGCTGAACAAGGCCTAACCTCTCGCCGTCGCTTCGTGAAAGGCGCGCACCATTTCAGCCGCCGTGGTATATCGATGATCCGGCTGCTTGGCGAGCGAAGTGATGATGACGCGCTCGACTTCTTCCGGGAGGTCCGGGTTGAGCGCGCGCGGCGGCATGAGCGGGCTTTGGATGTGCATCAGCATCACGGCCATCGGCTTGTCGGCCTTGAAGGGCACGCGCCCGGTCGCCATCTGATACACCATCACGCCCAGCGCGTAAAGGTCCGATCGCCCATCCACTTTTTGACCCAGGCCCTGTTCGGGAGACATGTACGTGGGCGTGCCCACGGCCAACCCGATCTTGGTCAGCTTGACCGAACCGGTCACGAGTTTGGCGACGCCGAAATCGGTGAGCAGGTAGTTGCCGTGCGCATCGACGAGCACGTTCGGCGGCTTCACGTCGCGATGCACCACGCCCAGCGTGTGCGCATGATCGAGCGCGCCGCCGATCTGCGTCACCGCCCGGCGAATGACCTCGATCGGCAGCGGGCCGCCCTGCAAGTGATGCGCCAGCGTGCCGGTTTCGACGAACGGCATCACCATGTACGAGTAGCCGTCAGCCTGGCCGTAATCGAGGAGGGGCAGAATGTGCGGATGGCTGAGCCGGGAGATGACGAGCACCTCTTGCCGGAATCGACCGGCAAATTCCGGATCGAGGGCCAACTGCCGGGGAAGAATTTTCATCGCCACCACGCGGGCGGCCGAGGGATCGTAGGCACGATATACGCATCCCATGCCGCCTTTGCCCAACGAAGCGGCGATCTGATACGGGCCAATCTGCCGGCCCGTCAAGTCTTCCACAACGCTCATGCGGTTATCGATCGGTTTCGTCCGCCGGCCACAGCCCGGCGACGATCAGCATCAGCGAGATCGCCAGCAGCACCAAGCCGATCGCCTGTCCGGGGAATAGAGCCTGCGGCACGCCGGTATTCGGCAGCGTATTCGGCGGGCGTATTGTCGGCTCGACATCCGTGGGGGCCGGCCCACCGGAGCCAGGCGTCGGCGCAAGCGTCGGCGTGGTATTCGATCCACCGGTGGACGCGGCGGACGTGGGCAAAGGCGTCTGTCGCGGCGGTTGGAACAGCGTCGGAGCCGGCGTTGGCAACGGCGTCTGCCTCGGCGGCTCGAACAGCGTCGGAGTCGGCGTCACGACCTGAACCGAGTACAGCATCATATCGGGGATTTGGAAACTGACGCCCGGATAGGCGCTGGTCACCACATCCAGGCTGCCCGACTCGTATCCTTCCTTCTCAAACACGAGCGAGAAACCATCGTGGACAGTTGGGTCGTAACACACCAGGATGTTGTACTCGCCGTCGGGCGATGTCTCGACCCGTGCGCCAAACGAGGTCGTGACGCGGACGCCGCCCAGCAGCGCGCCGGTCTCGGCATCGGCAACCAGTCCGTTGAACACAGTGTCCAGGCAGCCAACCGTCGGCGACACCTGCGCGATCGCCCCCGTCGTCGGCGTGATTCCTGGACGCTGACCATCGCTGACCGAGAAGCCCAAGAACTGCGAGACCGCCTGTCCGAGCGGCCCGCGATCGTAAGCCACGATCAGCATTAGCGACAGCGGCAGCAAGAGCAGGCCGGCGATCAACGCGACGACCTTCTTGCGCTGAACGTGACGCCGATACAACTCGCCCGGCGTCAGCCGATCCCCGCGCAATACTTGACCTGGGGCAGCCATAGGCGCGCTCCTTTACCTCACCCCAACCCCCCGGCCCCCTTCCCCTCTCCCAGTGGGAGAGGGGAAGGGGGTGGGATGAGGTCACTCCTTCTCGCCGTACTTCGCCAGCGTGGCGGCCTGCTTGATCCACGACGCGGGATCGACGCGCCGC
This sequence comes from Anaerolineae bacterium, assembly GCA_036514635.1. Lineage (GTDB taxonomy): Bacteria > Chloroflexota > Anaerolineae > Fen-1058 > Fen-1058 > DASSFZ01. The sequence continues at coordinate 3,218 of DATBWU010000145.1, forward strand.
CACTTGGGTGCATTGAGTATACTCCGAATGTCGTCGGGCGTGGCCTCGGCCAGTTCCGCGAAACTGTTGATGCCGGCTTTGTGCAGCAGCCATTCCGTCTTGGGGCCGATGCCCTTGATCGCCGTCAGATCGTCGGGATGGTTGCGGACGTACAATTCGTAGCGGCGGCGCACGAACTTGATATCGGATTCCAGAGCCGCGCGCACTTTCTGGGCTTCGGCCAGGCGAGCCTCGTACTCTTTCCGCAGCGCCGCCTCGCGCCGATCGTGCTCCTGCTGCACGTCCGCCAGCCGCGCCGAGTGCTCCGCGATCAGCGCCGCGATCCGCTCATCGCGATCCTTGATCGCGGCTTCGCGTTCTCGCAGCGCAGCCGCCTCACGGCTTTCATTTTCCGCGCGCACTTCGGCCAGGCGCGCTTCATGCTGTTGCTGCATCGAGGCGAGATACCCGTCCCGATCTTTCTGCGCCGCTGCCAATCGGTCTTCGTACTCGGCGCGCAGCCGCGCCTCGCGCGCTTCCAACTGCTCGCGCAACGTCTGCTCGCGCGCATCGTACGCGGCCCGCACTTCGCCCAGACGCTGCTCGTATTCATGCAGGCGGGCCGCTTCGCGCTTCTCGTACTCGTCGCGCAGCGAGGCGAAGAACGCCTCGCCCGGCACGCGCGTCGATGCGGCCTGATCGTCGCCCTGCGCCCGAAGTGCGTTCAATCGCGTGTCGAGCTGCGTGCGCAGGTCCGCCAGCTGCCGCTCCAACTGCGATCGCACCGTCGCGACCGCGCCGTCCGCCTGCGTGCGCACCGCCGCTTCGCGCCGATCGAACTCGGCTTTCAGCGCAACCTCGCGCTCGGCCAGGCGCGCCTGCGCCTGCCGATCCCGTTCGGCCAAGTCCGCCAGGTGCTGGCGATCGCGCTCCTCCAGCTGCGTCCGCAATGACGCCAGTTCGGCTTCGCGTTTCTCCAGCATCTCTTTGAGCGTCGTCGTCGCGGCATCCGCTTGCGCTTCAGCCGCCGCTGCACTCGCGTCCGGCCCGAACATCGCCGCACGAGTCTTCCAGAAAGCCAGGTCCACGCGCCACTCGATGATCCAGCCGGCCAGGAATCCCAAGACCGCACCGAAGATAATAGCGACAAGCGTTGAACCGTCCATGCGAAGTCCTCCTTCGTTTTCTGGACCTTAGAGCCTGTCTGAAAAGCCCTGATTATTAACCACCAAGTCACCAAGACACCAAGAGTCTCAAGGCTTTCTTTGTGCCTCGGTGGTGAGTCTAAGACAGTTTCGGCTCTTCCAGGTTCGGCGGGAAATTCTCACCGCGAAGACGCCAAGAGCGCAAAGCCTTTGAAATTCTTGGCGTCCTTCGCGCCTTTGCGGTTCCATTCCCGGCAAAGTCGGGAGAGCCACAGTCTCTTAAGAAGTACGCTTACTGCTCCTGGTGATTGTTCACATCTCACCACGGGCACAGAGGCACGCAGACAGCGGCCCTTTGAAACCTGTGTGTATCCGTGCCTCCGTGGTTCGCTGAGGTGTGTGTAATCACAAGATTACTCCTCTTGGCGCGGAGTGTCTTCAGGTTTCGACGGCAGCCACACCGCGCACCGGAACCCGACTTCCGGAGCGGTCGCGGTTCGATTGCCGCCGACCCGGCTGGCGCATCGCGCATTCCAGTAGCGCGACGCGTACGACCCGCCGCGCAGCACGGCAACCGCGCCCGAAGCCGGGCCGGTGGGATCTTTCAACACGTTGGATCGCGCATAATAGTCGGCGCGATACCAGTCGGTGACCCACTCCATCACGTTGCCGGCCATATCGGCGCAGCCGTAGGGGCTGTCGCCCGCCGGGCCGTACGCGCCGACCGGCGTGGTCTCGCCCACTCCGCCTTCCTGCGCGTTGCACTTGCGGCTATCCCACCGATTGCCCCACGGATAGATTCGCCCATCGGCACCGCGCGCGGCCTTCTCCCACTGCGCCTCGGTCGGCAGGCGGTACGGCTTACCGGTGATTTCGGCCAGCCAGCGGCAATAGGCTGCAGCATCCCACCAAGATACGTTCACCACCGGATGATTCTCTTTGTCATCGGGCGGCCGGCCGCCGAGCCAGTGTTCAGGCGAGCGACGGCCCGTGGCTTGCACAAAGGCGGCGTATTCGGCATTGCTCACCGGGCAGCGGCCGATCCAGTATTCCGATAGCTCGACCGTGCGTTGCGGTTGCTCTGCCGGCTGCGCAAGTTTATCGTGATCGTCACTGCCTCGAAGGAAGGGGCCGGCCTGCACGTACACCATGTCGGGTTCTAGCGAGAAGTGCGCGCGCAGTTTGACCGGCACTTCGGCCACGCCCGCGCTCGACTGGACACGCACGACCTGGCGGTACTGTCCGGTCTTCAGGCTGCCGGTGGACAGGCGCAGCGTCTGCGTTTCATCGGTGCGACATCGAAACGATGCCGGCTCGATGGTCAGCCAGTTCGCTTCGAGCATGACCGCGCCGTACAACACACCGGCTCCGGTGTTCGACACTGTCAGGTCGATCTGCCGGCGCGCGTGCGGCTCGGCCAGATCGACGTTGCCCAGATCGACGTGTAGCGGCTCGACGTGCAGGCGCGGCGGCAGCACGTTCATGTTCATGCCCAATACGGCATTGCCCCCATTGCTCTCTACCACTAACGCCCAGGCATGATCGACCTCGCCGGGTGGAAGCGGTTGCGTATCGGCGCTGACCGCGATCTCGGTGCTCGCGCCGGCGGGCACGTTAAACTGAGCCGGCGACGCCGCCAGCCACGGCACGCGGCAGAGCACACGCCCCATCAAAATGCCTTGCCCATCGTTATTCACCTGGAACACCCGTTGAACCGTCTCGCCCTGCCCCACCGATCCAAAATCCAGCACAGAGGCATCCACGTGCAACGCCGATGGCAGAATCTCCACACTCGCCGGCAAGAACTGATTCTGGCCTGTGCTGCGAATCTCGACGGCTTCGGGCGATTCGATCCGGCCGGCGGGTAGACCGCTCAGGTCCGGCTCCAGGGTCAACGAGACACTTTGGCCGGCCAGGCATCCCAGCCACTCGGTCTTCACTTTCAGCCACGGCAGATGGCTGATCGCCCGGCAAAACAGGAAGCCGCGCCCGCGATTCGTGATGGTCAGCGTGACGGGCGATCCGGTTTCGCCGATGCCGAGCGTGCCCAATTCGAGACGATCCGGCTCGACCCGCATCATCGGGGGCGGCGCGCCCAGCGTTTCGAGAAACTCTTCCAATCCGGCGTTGCGAGTGAACTCATCACCGCTTTGAATCTGGCGCACGATAATCTCAGCGCGCGCCCGGATCACGTCCAGCTCGTCGGCCGGGCCGTGTTGAAAAGCCTCGCGCAAGCGCGCCACGCCATCGCGCAGCCAGTCGGTGATGTAGCCTTTTGAGAAGTGCTCGACGGCGCGATCCCAATGGGCGTCGCACGCCGCCGGCAGGGTGGTCGGATCGACAATCGTCTGGCCGGGAGCCAGCGTGTAGGGCACGAGGCGGATCGTGCGCGGCAGTGCCGAAAAACCTATCGTCGATGCCTGCGAGTGGAAAACGACTGGCGTCGGGCCGGGCGCTTCGTTCGGAACGGCCTCCACGAGCGTCTCACTTTCCTGCAGGCGATTCAGGTCAGCGATGAATGCATCCACATTCTGATACCGATCGCCGGGGTCCTTCGCCATGGCTTGGAAAATGATGGTGTCGATGCCGGGTGACAGGCTCGGGTTGAGGTCGCTGGCGATCGGGATCGGATCGTTGATGTGCCGCAGCATGACCGACGCGCCGGTTTCGCCTTCATACGGCAGGCGGCCGGTGACCATCTGGAAGAACATCGCGCCTAGTGAATAGATGTCGCCGCGCGCGTCGCTGGACCGACCCAGCCCTTGTTCGGGCGGCATGTAGTTGGGCGTCCCGGCGATCGCCCCGGTGGCGGTGTAGCGCGGGCCACCTAACATGCGCGCGATGCCGAAGTCGGTCAGTATCACGCGGCCCGTCCGATCGATGAGAACGTTGGGCGGCTTGATGTCTCGATGCACCATGCCGCGCGCGTGCGCGTACGACAGCGCCGACGCGACATCGCTCGCAATCCGAATGGCTTCTTTGAGCGGCATGATCCCATGTTTGCCGGCGAGCGCCTGCAACTGCGTGTCCAGCGTGCCGCCGTCGACGTACTCCATCACGATGTAGTAATACACGCCGTCTTCGGCTTCAAAGTCGTATATCTGGATGATGTTCGGATGCCGCAGCTGCGCGGCGGTGGTCGCCTCTCGCTGGAAACGCTCGCGGAAGTTTCGATCCTCGGCGAGATAAGAGTGCAGGAGCTTGATGGCGACCGGCAGATCGAGGGTGGGATGATGCGCTCGGTACACCGTCGCCGTAGCCCCGCGCCCGATGCGTTCGTCGATGCGATATTTGCCGAGCGTGCTGCCGATGAGCGAATCCATGGACTGCCTGATCGGCCTGTGGGTTCATCGTTCCGAGGTTTTCAGATAGGCTCTCAGAGACTGCCTTGAAACTCACCACCAAGTCACCAAGACGCCAAGCCTCTCCAAGTTTTCTTGGTGTTTCTTTGTGTCGCTTGCCCCCTTCAGGGGGTGGAGCCTTGGTGGTTACTGTAGCGGCCTTTTCAGACAGCCTCTAAGCGAGAGACGGCGGCTGGTCTGCGCTGGCTGGCTCGGCCGATAGCGCTTCGGGCAGCGTCGGCGGCTCCGTGGCTTTCAGCGGCGGCAGGTCGTCGAGGCTGCGCAGGCCGAAGTGCTGCAAGAAGGCAAACGTCGTGCCGTACTGAATCGGCCGGCCCGCCGTCTCCAACCGCCCGACTTCTTCAATCAGGCCCTTGCTCAAGAGCGTCTGGATCACGCCATCGCAGTTGACGCCACGGATCATCTCGATTTCAGGCCGGGTGACCGGCTGCTGATAGGCGATGATGGCGAGTGTTTCCAGCGCGGGCTTGGACAGCCGTGTCGTCAGCGCCAGACCCAGGAACTTCTCGATAAACGGAGCACATTCCGGGCGCGTGGTTAATTGCACCTTGTCGCCGCGCCGCTGCAGCATCAGGCCACGCGCCGCGCCGTTGTTCGAGACTTGTCTCAGTTCGGCCAGCGTCTCCTCGACCTGCTCCACGCTCACATCCAGCGCCTCCGCCAACCGGCCGACCGGCACCGGCTCGCTGGACACGAACAGCAGGCTCTCGATCATCGCCGCCAACGGCAGCGGCAGCACCTCGGATGCGGGTTCGCTGATTTCCTGGGACATGGCTCCTGCAAGGGCAATCACGGGCTTGGGACGAAATGATTATAGCATGTCGAAGGATCGGAGTACAATTGGCGCGATCTTCCTAGATTCACACATGGTGCGGCGTCTGCCGCAACCCATTTCTGATCCACGAACACACGCCTGCGGCGGGTGCACTACAGCCCCCGTAGCGAAGCGGAGTGGGGGTGCTCCCGTCTCCACGAATAGCACGCATAAGTTGTCGTTCTTCCTCGCAGTTGTCTACTGCATCCCTTGTGAAGCCGAGTATTAGAAATGAGCCTCGTTCAAACGATGCGCTTTGACATCAGTAGCCTCGAGCCTGTCTCTCGCTCAGCGAACATTGATACGGCCTTGTTACACACTGCGGTGGGAAAGGATCGTATTCTTGTCTCAACACATTCAAGGCTGTGCCGGTTGAATGGGACCCGATCAGCGAGGAGGGCCATCCAGATAATACAGACACTATGACGAATGACTGCCGTACTGCACGAAGTGCCCGCCGTTCCGAAGAAGGACATCTTATCCAAACAGAATCGAGTTCAGCTTCATCGCCAGGTTCACGTTGTGATGTCTGCACTTATCCTGCGGATATCCTTCAACGTAGGGCCAAGGAGGTCCCTTACAATGAAAAAGACAATCCTCGCAATCGTGGTGCTGGCACTCGTTTTTGCCCAGACGGCCACTGCTTTCGCCTACAATCTCGAGGCTCCCAACTACGTCAAGACCTACGAGAAGTGCGGCAGTTTTTTGGGCATGAAGTTCTGCGTCCGAGCTACGATCGACAACAAGGGAGTAGTCCGGGTTGGTCTCAAACTGCCACTCGCGCCCTGGGTCGAAACAACCGTCAAGAAGAATGACTGTTATACCCTCGCGGGATGGGGTCTATGCGTGGAGAACTTCAAGTCTTCGGGCAAGGCGAACCCTCCCCAATGGAAGGTGTCCTTCGATTGGTACCTGAAAGCCAAAATCCCCTTGGTTGGAACCAAGAAGACAAGCACATTCCATGTCGAGTTGACCTTCCCATAAAATCGCCGCTCCTGTAACCTCAGAGGTGAAACCGGCCACATGCGACGCACTTTAGAAGTGCGTCGCACGTTTCTGCACCTGTGACCGCACCTGAGCCAAATCGGACTGTAGTACAATCCAGCGGGTGTGATTGGTTCGCAATCTGAAACGGCATGGGCAAGCCGGATAGAGAGCGTTTGGCAATTGCCTCACGCCTATCGCCCGACGATGAATCGTCGGGCTAATCAAGAAAAGCCGGATCAATCCGGCTGAAGCGGCAAACAGCCTGCTGAAGCAGGCTTCGCTTTTTCAGCCCGGTGATTCATCACCGGGCATTGCCCACGAATTACCGAATGCTCTCGGATATCTTAATGTCGAAGCGGGTGGCGGGGGATCACGCATGAGCCAGCACACACATGACGATCATGATTACACTCACGATCATCCGAATCCTGATCACCATGACGAGCCACCCGGTCTGCTGGCGCGGCTGCGCAAAGCGAGGACGCGCTCGCACGGGCACGCGCCGGCTGCGCTGGATGCGGCGCTATCGACAGAGCGCGGCATCTGGGCGCTGAAAGTGTCGCTCGCCGGTTTGATGGTGACGGCGCTGTTCCAAGTGATCGTCGTCGCCGTCAGTGGCAGCGTGGCCCTGCTGGCCGACACGATCCACAACTTCTCCGATGCGCTGACCGCCCTGCCCTTGTGGCTGGCGTTCACGCTGTCGCGCCGCGTCCGCAATCGACGCTTCACCTACGGCTATGGCCGCGCCGAAGACCTGGCTGGCGCGTTCGTCGTGATCATGATTTTCGCCAGCGCCGTCGTCGTGTTTGCCGAATCGATCGACAAGATCGCCTATCCACAGCCCGTTGCCCATCTGGGCTGGGTTGCAGCCGCCGCCGTGATCGGCTTCCTGGGCAACGAGCTGGTCGCGCTGTTCCGCATCCGCATCGGGCGCGCGATCGGCTCGGCGGCGCTGATCGCCGATGGGCTGCACTCGCGCGCCGACGGGTTCACCTCGCTCGGCGTGCTGATCGGCGCGATCGGCGTCGCGCTCGGCTATCCGCTGGTCGATCCAATCGTCGGCATCGCGATCGGTATCGTCATTCTGAGTATCGGTTGGGGGGCGGTGCGCGAAATCGGCTACCGGCTGATGGATGCCGTCGATCCACAACTACGCGATCAGATTGAGCGCACGGCAGCCCGCGTGCCGGGTGTGCTGGCAGTGCACGACGTGGCGGCGCGCTGGGTCGGCCACCGGCAATGGGCTGAACTGAATATCGACGTGGACGGGCAGTTGACGACGACCGAGAGTCACGCCATCGCCGAAGAGGTTCGGCACGCGCTCTTCCACACACTGCCGGCGCTGGTGGAGACCACGGTGCACGTCGATCCGATCGGGATTCACGCCGGGGACGCGCACGAAACGACGCAGCATCATCGCCCTGCCCGATCAACGAACGTAGATCAAGGACGAAAGACGAAGGGCGAATAACCGTCTAAACCACCGCATCGAATAGACATCGGATAAACGGATGCCCGCCGCGCTGCCATGCGATCCGTCTACTCATCCGTCGCACCCAACCTGCCAGATTACTTATCAGGCGGGAGCATGAATCCGTTTATCCGTGGCTCATTCGTTGCCTCGTTCTTCTAGCCCGTCATCTTCAAAGCCGTAGTCGGAAAACCCGGTGACACTGGGCCGGGACAGCCGGCTTTTTCTTGAAGTCTCCGCGCGATTGCGACGCCACAGGAACGTGCTGGACGTTGCAGCGAATGCGGCAAGCCAGGCCACCGCGCTGACCCCCGCGCCGATCCGAAACGTCAGCGGATCGAAGCGGAACTCAATCTGGTGTGTGCCCGCCGGAATCGGCAGCGCGCGGAAGAGCACGTTGGCGCGCAGAATCTCGACCGGCGCACCGTCAATCGTGGCCGTCCAGCCGGGATACCAGGCGTCGGTGAGGACGAGGTAGCCGTCAGAGTCGGCAGTGACTTCAAGCGAAATGTATTCGGGGGCGTAACGAGTGAAACGTATGAAAGGATGAAGGATGAGGGATGAGGGATGAAGGATGAGGGATGAAGGATGAGGGATGAGGGATGAAGGATGAAGGACAGACGAGGCCTCACCTACGATCACCACTGTCTTAGACGGATCGAAGTCGGGGCGTTGCATGAGGGCGAGGGCTTCGTCGTCGCTGGCTGCAAAACGGGCTTCCGGCACGACGAACGCGCGCGGCAGAACTTCGAGATTCTCGTACACCTTCACATCGCCTGAGTGCGCCAGCCGGTAGCGGCCACCTTTCGCCAGGACGAAGGACTGGAATGTGCCGCTGCGCTCGTCGATCAGCGCCACGCCGTGCAACACGAAACCGCTCGAAGCGCGCACGCGCACGGCGGATACGCGCTGCGCTTCGTTCCAGTGCAGCCGCGCCACCGACAGGCCATCGACGGTCTCAAGCGGCGCGTCGGTCAACGCCAAGACGAACACAGACCCATCGACAAAAGTCAATTCGACTTCGCCGAGCGCAGAGTCGGCTAGCGGTTCTGAGTACACGATCCCCAGCGCGTCCGCCTCAAGCGGCGGCACTTGATCGGTTGATACTTCGTCGCCTTGCCCCAGTTGAGTCTCAAATTGCAGATCGTAAAACACATCATCGAGCCAGCGATCGCGCACCTTGTCGGTGATGACGTATTTGACGTTCATCAGGTCGAGCCAGCGCGCGCCGGGGATCGACTTCAATTGCTCGCGCAGGCGGCCATCGGGCTGGATCGCGTCGGGCGGCAGGAACAGGCGTTGAAAGGTCAGATAGCTGCGCAGCGGCAAGATGCCGCCATCGTATCCATCGACGGCAGGCAGGCGATAGTACAGCGGCAGGTTGGGCGCGGCGATCTCTTTCTGCTTGGTCGCGACAATCAGATCGTAAAACGCCTGCGGCGCGAGTTGATCGGCGAAGATCGCCTTCAACTCGGCGGTATCGCCCGGGTCGAACTGGATATCCGAGATCGACAAGAAGCGCGGCGGCGGCGTGTCGGCCTCGCCGAGCATCAACTGCGTGAGCGCAGGCCGCAGGCTGGTCAGCGCGTCGGGCGCGGTGAGGTGAGCGTTGTACGGCAGGTGGCGCGTGGCGAGGAAAAGCTCAAGACAACAAATGAGGACAAATGTGGAAGGCGGAATGTAGAATGTAGAATGAAGAATGCGGATCGTGGAATCCGGCGGAAGCAAAAGCACGCACACCACGACGAGAGTGATCGTCCACGACGCCAGGGCCGTGACACTCGGCAAGCCGACAGGTCCGGCGGCTCCGGCGGGTGTGATGTCTGCACTAATGAAAGTGGAGCCGATCAGGAGGACAATGAGCAGCGGCAGAGCGAATCTGATCCGTGTCATCCGTGTCATCCGCGTTAATCCACGTCCCATTGCATCCAGCCCAACTGCGGCCAGCATCGATCCGCCGAAGGCGAACAATGCCAGCCAACGCGCGGGCGCGCGGAACAGACCCAAGCCGGGAACGATTCGAACGAGCAGGTAATACAGCGGATTGAAGCCACCGAGCGCGAGGAAGAGACCGAGAAGGGTGACAATGGAGAGAGCGCGGAAGGTTGGTCGGTTAGTTGGATGGTTGGATGGTTGGTCGTGCAACCAACTAACCAACAAGCCAACTATCATCAGCATCAGCGCCGACATGCCGAAGAACGCCGTGAACTCACTTCCCGCCGGGAGCGCGCCGTCGTAATCGGGAAGTAAGGCACGCCCTATCAAGCGTGGATCGAGCGAGAACGACACGGCTTCGTTCAGCGGCAATCCGCCGCCACGCGGAGAGAGTCGCGTGAGTTCAGCGGTCGGCAGGAGTTGAATCGCAGCCAGCGTCACACCGACGGCGACCATGATCGCAAGCGGCGCTATCCGCAACAACGCGGCCCGCAGCGCCATGCGTGGCCTGCGCCCTTGCTCGATGGCAGGCCACAGCGCGTAGGTCGCCAGTCCGACCAGTGTGATGAACACGCTCTGCGAGTGGCCGGCCAGTAGCATCAAGCCAACTAACAAACCAGCCAACAAACTATCCGGCCAACGTCCCCGTTCGCGGGTTGCCCACTCGTACGCCAGCCACAACCACGGCATCCACGCCAGTGCTTGCAGTTGATTCAAATGCTCGACCTGCGCGCCGAGATAGCCGCCCAATCCAAACGACACCCCGCCCAGCCACGCAGCGAGGATCGATACGCCGAGCCGCTTGCGCGCGAAGACATACGCTCCGATGGTCGCGATCCCAATATGGGCGGCAATGTTCAAACTTACCGCGCGCGTCACGCCCAGCGGCAGCGACGATGAAAGCAGGTTGGGCGGGTAGAAGAATCCGGCCTGGCTGTTCGCCAGCAGCGGCGCGCCCATGAAGAGATAGGGGTTCCACAACGGTACGCGGCCTTCGCGCAGAGCCGACGCGGCGTAATCACGATAGGGGTAGAAGTAGATGAAGAGATCCCCACGAGCGATGATGAGGTTGGTGAAGAGCATCTTCCAGAAGAACAGGAGGCAAAGCGCAACAAGCGCTGCTATTGGAGCAGCTCTTTGACCGAACCGCATAAGCTCGTTCTTCATTTGGGGCAAAGCGGTGAGAATCCGGCGTGTGTCGTGATGACCAGCATGATACCACATGCGGCTTGAGCGGCCATCGCCCGGAGTTGCCTGCTGCGCGCCGCTACAGGGTAATCGGCGAATCCGCCGGTCGGCTTCAGCCGACTTTCACGCAATCAGCCGGGAGGTTCACTTCCCGGCGTGCTCGTGTGAGCAGTTACGAATGCCCGCTCGCACGAAGTAAACGCCTCCCGATTGGGAGGCGTCCGTGAACGGCTCACTTGACAACGCAAGGATTGAGTGAAACCTCTATGGAAGGGGTAGCCTCAACTCAATGCGTTCGAGCGCGGCGTCGATCAGGCTGGGCAACTACCATCCACTGGCCCGTGTGAGCGTCACATTCTCGCCGATCACCACCCACTTCCCCAGGAAGGCTCCCGTGGCCGTCGAACCCTGCTTGATCCACACCGTTCCATTCGGCGCGTAGACATTGGCCGTCACAGTGTTTCGTTCTCCGAACTCGACGGCCTTAGGTGTCCCGCCCAGGTTGCCCGTGTTGCCATTAATCCCGGTCACGTAGACTTTGATGTGCGTCGCGTTCAGGCCAGCGGCATTGGGAGCCGGTCCGACATAGGCATTCACATCCGTGTCCAACCGTCCGGCGATGCGAATCTCCGTCGGTGCTTCGATGTGCACTTTCACCCGATCGCGCACATCCCAGGCGGCGAAATCATATACCCCACCGGTGAGTGTGATCGTCGATCCGGCGCGGGCCAGCAACGTGCCGTAACGGCCCGGGCTTAACGTCAACGCGCCGTTTTGAGGCACGTCGAAGTTCTGAGAGCCGGGGCTGAAATCCGGCACCGGCGGGAAGGCCGGCACGAGCGGCAAACTAACGGGTGTGAAGTGGTTGCCTAACACCTGTCCCAGGCCGCTCAGGTCGTTGTAATACACGTCGTACACTTGCGCGCCTTGCTTGACCTTCAGACTGTCGCCCATCACGCGCGAGGTTGTATCGAGTAAGACGACGGACTCGCCGATGGTGACCTCGACGCCATCGCTGAGGAAGGGATCGCCGCCGGCTACGTTCGCGCCAACATCGCCGCTTACCACAGTGCTGCCCTGTTTCAGCCAGACACCTTGTTGCCCTAACGCAACGAATGGCGCGAGGGCGGATGCGGTCGGTGTCGGGAAGATTTCGATATAACCGGGTCGCGTCTTGGTGTACACATCCATTCCGGCAGTCACCGTCAAAGTGACGGGATACGTCCCCGCCTGTGAATAGACGTGTGCCGGGTTCTGAAGTGTGGAAGTGATCCCGTCACCGAAGTCCCACAGCCAGGCGTCGATGCCGCCCAGCGGCGTGGACAGATCACTGAAGGTCACGGTGAGCGGCAGTGTGCCGGTCAGCGGGTAGGCGGTGAAGTTGGCCGAATCGCGCACGCGAACGGTCGTCGACGCCAAGTGCTGTTCGCCGTCACCCTGCGCGACGACGCGCACGCCATACTGTCCGCCCAGCGCGTCGGCTGTGCCCCACGGGATAGTTACAGCGGCCTGGCCGCCGGATGTTACGAGCAGACCGCGTGTATCTTCAAAGACGGGCAGCGACCACTCGTACTCGGCGGTTGTGGTCAGCACCAGCGCGACTTCGACACTCGGCTGCAGGTTGATGGCCGTGACCGTGATGGACACCGCCTGGCCGGGATCAACCGTCGCCGGGCTGGTTGCCACGGTTTTCCAGACCGAAGGTCAGCGTGACGACCTCGCCAGAAGACCGCATCAAGTTGGCCGGCACTGAGGCGATGATGATGTCAGGCCCGCCGATTGTGACTGTGGTTGTGTGCGAAGCCAGCCAGCGTCCATCATCATGGTACAACGTCAACGTGATGGGCTGCGTGCCTACTTCGGCGGCTGACAGGTTGAGGGTGAGCGGTTGTGTCATCGTCACACCGGATTCCAGTGTGACGCTCAGCGCGCTGGATGCGAAGTCGCCTTCCAGGACGAGCGTTCCGCTGACAGCATTGACGCCGGTGTTCGTCAGGACTGCCGTCGTCGTGAGCAGCCCGCCTGCCGAAGCATCCGGCATCAGCAGAAGCTCGACCTGGTCGGATGCTCCAACGGAGAAAGAGAGCACGCCAGACTGATACGGCGTCTCATAGTCGAGCGTGTAGTCGCCGGCAGGCACATCGTCGAAGAGGAGCAGGCCATCGGCCGATTCGCCCACGGGCAGAAAGGCGGTGAATTGCTGACTGCCGAGTGTGGATTGTTGACTATAGTCCCCGTAGCGAAGCGGAGTGGGATTGGAGAGCGTGACGGCGGTCACGAACTCGACATCGAGTTGGCCGGCGTTGGTGAGCGTGTACGGTATCTCGATGTGTCCGGCGGGATAGACGGACTGTGGGTCGAAGGCGGCTTCCACTGCCTCGCCGAACGCGATGTTGCGGACAAGGACCTGGGCCGTGTCACCGCTCAAGGTGAGGGTATAAGTCGTGTCGCGATCGATCTGGAGGTCGCGCTGCACGAGGCGCATCTCACCGGCCGGCATGCTGATCGTCTCGGGCGCACCGACTCCATCCACGTCAACCTGAGCGTCGATCGGGCCGGGATTGTTCAAAAGGACGGTCAGCGAGAACGGCTCACGCCCGACCAGGAGCGGTGACTCCACCTCAGCTACGATGATCGGATTGGCCACCTCAATCGCTTCCTGCACACTGACCTGGTAACTCGGGTCGACGGCGGCTGCTTCGAGCCGGCTGAAGCCCGGCGTAGCCGGGGCAGTCGTTGCTGTGGTGAAGGTGACCTCGCCGCCAGGCTCAATCGTGAAAGGTCCGGCTGTGTAGAGCGTCTCGCCATCTTGCGTAATGACGAGCGTCGGCTCCAACTGGCTCACGCTGAAGTTGTAGAGGCTGCCGCTCAAGCTGATGTCTTGGCTTGGCCGCGCCAGAAGCGGGGAAGCGTCCAGGGTCAACACGAGCGGCGGCTGTGTAGAAGATTGCAGGTATAGCGCCGCCAGCCCGCGCGGGCGCGTCTGCCAGCCGCCCGATTCGGAGGCCGGGAAGATGTAGAAGGTGTCTTGCGCTGGAGCCAGTTCCTGACCGGCGCTGGAGGTCAGCTGCGCATTCAGGCGGAACTTACCCGTCTGCGTCAGCGGATCCATCGGCACGGCGAGCGTGATGGTTTCGGACGCGGCCACATCCAGCGACACCGGCGACATCTGCCACGTTCCGCCAGGGCCGCCGAACGTCTCCTGCACGACGTTGAGACCCTCCCACGTGCCAATCCAGATCGGTGCATCGACACCAATACCGCCGACTATGGATTGCACGTTGGCATCTGCCAGTCCGTTGTCTGTCGTGTAGACCAGCCACACATCGTCCGACTTGTCGAAAGGCGTGCCGCCATCATCCAGGACGCTCACGCCTCCGTCAATTGACGTGATCCATTTTTGCCCCTGCCAATCGATCCAGATTTCTCTTGTCGTGTTCGAGAGCAGCCCATCGGCTTCTGTGAAGGTCTGCCACACATCATCAGATTTCTCGAAGGGTGTGCCATGGTCATCGAAGACACTGATCCCGCCGGAGGTTGCCAGCCACAAGCGTCCGGCGGTATCGAACAGGGCGCCCTCAACCCAGCCATCCGCCAGCCCATCCGCCGGGGTGAAAGTGAGCCAGTTGTCGTCGGACTTCTCGAAGGGCGTGCCGCCGTCGTCCAGCAGGCTCATGGCGTAACCGGCGGCGATCCACTTTCGGCCGGCAGCATCGATCGTCACTCCCGCGATCCGGTCGTCGGCCAATCCATCGGCAGTCGAGAAGGTCTGCCAGACATCGTCGGCCGGATCGAACGGCGTGCCCTTATCGTCGAGCACCTTCAAGCCCACGTCGGTGGACAGCCATTTGCGGTTGCCTGTGTCAACGGTTATCTGCCAGACGTGGTCGAATAAGTATTCGGCGACGTGGAAAACCGTCCATCGATCGTCGGACTTGTCGAACGGCGTGCCGCCGTCGTCGAGCACGCTGACACCATGGTGCCAATGGCCGAACCACTTGTAGCCGCTCTGGTCGATGGCGATGCCCGTGACCTCGTTCCAGGTCAACCCGTCATCTTCCGTGAAGTGCTGCCATTGATCGTCCGACGTGTCGAAGGGCGTGCCGCCGTCATCGAGCACAACCGCGCCGCCGTCGTAGTCGTAGATGCCGACCCACAGCCGGTTGTTGTCCAGGACGACATCGTTGATGTATTCATGCGTCCACGGACCGTCGGCCAAGAAATCGAATGTGCCCCAACTCGTAGATCGGGAAGTCGAAGTGGTTCCCAGATCGAGCCGGGCATCCGTGAGCGCCGGGCCAGTGTTCGTCACGGTCACGACGAGAGTGACCGGATCGCCTTCGGCATAGATCAGGCTGCCAGCTGTCGCCGAGAGTTCGGCGCTCGCGCCGATCACGTCGATGGGTATGAATACGTCGACGACCTGATTCGTTCCCGTCTCACACACCGTGGCGCGCAGCAGGTATTGCCCTGTCCTCGCTTCGGGTGGGATGGCAATGGCGACGACCTGCGATTGATCGACGCCGATCAGATCGAGGCTGCCGGCGACTGTTTGCAGCGCCGCGCTCTCGCCATCATACAGCGTCAGGTCGTACTCGGCGTTGGCAATCGCGCCGCCGACGTTGGTGACGGTCACGCTGATAGGATCACCTGCCTCCGACGCCGGCTCATCGACCACGGCCTGCAATTCGGGTGCGGTCACGTACAGGCTGCGCGGCTGTGTCCACAGTGTCTCACCGGCCGGTGTGCGGTAGGTCAGGCTGATCGGATGTGCACCGGAGGCCAGGTCGGATGGCAGGCCGAGCGTGAAGGTGATGACGCCCTGTCCGTTGGCCAGCGGCGAAATGGTCTGCGTGTCTGAGTACTCGAGGTCGGCGGCCTGCACTTGCACATCCAGGTTGGGCTGGAAGATGCCGGTGTTGCGCACCGGCACGCCGAGGCTGGCGGTTTCGCCGGCGCGATAGGCGGGCCGCTCAAATGCGGCGAGTAGCGCGTATTGATACGTCGGCAGTTGCAGTGTGTAGGTCAGTACGCTGTATCCGTCGGTCGCGTTGACGCGCAACTGGTACGCCCCTTGCCGCAAGGACGATGGAGTTGACAGCGGCACATCGACCAGCGTGGCCTGGCCGCCGTTCAGACTGATGGCTTGTGTTGATGTGGCGATTTCAGCCCGTTGCGGATCGATGAGCGTGGCGGTCAAGATGCCGGTCAGTCCCAACGTGGGATGACGATTGGTCAGCGCGACGGAGACCGACCCCGACTCGCCGGCGACCCAGGGTGCGACCGGCTGCGCCGAGAGCGCGAACAACGTATCGTCCAGATAGATTTGCGGAAGACCTGCGCCGTCGAGAACCACCGGCCCGGCTTTCAGACCCGCCGTCATAAACGCTGCACGCCCTGGGTCATACGATTGGCTCGAGTACAAACTGGTCAGTTTAGCCAAGGTAAAAGTAAGTGTGGTCGTAACCTGTGTCCCTTGAGGTGAAGAGGCTGGCGGCAGGTACAGAGGCAGATCCTGACTGTACCGCGTCACGTAGTAGATACCATTATCGCCCCGGACGTTGAAGGACAAGGTGGGCGTGATGGCAAGCTCCGAGAAATTGGTCGCGGTGAACACGACCGAAAGAGGTCGCCCGATCGCATAGGGCGGCGGCTCGATGAGCGCCATTTGGAGATCGACATCGGGCGCGATCGTGCGCACGTTGAACCAGGCGCGCGCACCATTCTCTTCTAGTCGCGCCCACACCGAGTCTTGTCTGGCGAACAACGTCACCGCCCAGGTAAAGGTAACCTCGCTATGAGCGCCGATCATTACGACCCGGCTCAACTGATCGAATCCACCGTAGGTAGCATAATCGCGGCTCTCCGAGGAATGATGCGGAAGTCCATAGCGCACGGTCGCTGCGCGAGTATCGTCCGTGTGATTGAAGACATGGAAGGTGAAAGTCGTCTCGTTCGGCTTGTAGAAGGTATCGCCTGGTGCAGTGATACTCAGGGATAGCTCGTTTTCGGGTGACACGGAAGCAGGCGGGTTGTGAACGATGAATCGCGGATTGCGGATTGTAGATTGTTGATTGATGATTGGTGATTGGCCGTTGAGCAGGGTCGGCTGTACATTCCAGATGCCGAGGGGCAGGGCAGCAGTGGTGGTGAAGGGAATGCTCGAAGACTGGCCCGGCGCGAGTTCGGTCGTGATGGTCTGCGTGAAGGCGAGCTGGCGAGCCGGGCTGACGAGCGCGAGTTGAATCGCCGTCGTGGTCACAGTGCCCGTGTTGGTGATGGGGATGGACAACGAGACGGTTTCGCCGGCATGGAATGTTGGCAGACCCCCCTCTGGCTCCCCCCTACCAGGGGGGAGAAGCGCCCACGAGATGAGATCACGCACCAGGATGCGGGCGTCGTCGTGGCGAACACCCAGCCCTCTCCGAAGGGATAGAGCGCCGCGCCGGGTTGCCCGTTCGCACTGCGGCGCAACAGGATGGTGGCGTCAGCCGGCCACGAGGTGAAGTATCCGTCGGCTTGAACGTTGAGCCGGGGTTTGTTGAAGCCAGATAAGATTGAATGTGAGGTGGCGAGGTAGAAGGCATTGGTAAAACAGGAAGTATCCTCACTCCAGCCATAACCAGAGAGTTCACTGCCTGGCAACGCAGAATATTCTATGCCATGCTGTTGATCGAATGCGACGATGACGCCGCCGAGACGCGCGTATTCTTCCAGTCGAGCGCGGAAGGATGGCAAATCGCTCAAACCATACAATCCACCGCTGGGAATCACAAGGACGGAGAAGTCGCTCAGGGTCGCCACCGGATCGAAATCGTCATTGACCAAATCGACCGGTTCACCCGCCCAGGCCAGGAAAGCAGCCGTTTCATCAGGAAAGCCGTTGTTCAGCACGGCGACTTTCGGAGTGGCACGCGCACCAGAGGGCAACGAGAATACGGGGAGCTGCATGCTGGCGGCGGAGAAGTTGTCGTCCGGACCGTCGCAACCCGGTGAGGGAAGGTAGAACAGGCGCTTGCTCGTGGCCACATTGCCAACCTGATCAGTTACTTCTACACTGACCAGCCTGGACTCGCCTACTGACAAAGTGAGAAGTGGCGCGGAGAAGACCTCGTCGGGTGGATTGCTCAGCGCCTGGTCAAGCAGCTGCACAGGACTTGACCAGGCGTTAGTAACATCCCAGGCTGTGATGTGCCCGAGACCCGATTCATGGTCTACGGCTTCAACTGAAACACGCAGCAACTGATTACAGCGATCACCACGATTGCTCTTCCTGCCCAGCAACTTGACATCGGGAGGTATATCCTCACCAACGAGTTCGAGTGTGTACCAGAACTTGACAAAGTCACTTTCACTCCGCCACATTCCGTTGCTGAGGACAAGCACGATTTCCTCATATTCGCTTACATCATCGATCATTGTGCGTCGGGACCATAGTTCGTCTACTTCAGGGACGTACACGAGACTCAGTTTCTCTGGAAGTTCCCAACTGGTTACACCAACCCGCCGCTTGAGCAGAACCAAGCTGACACCTTCTGGTATCAACAGCGAATTCGCTGTTACCTTGAGATCCAGGTTAAGTTTAGTGCCAGCGGGCGCAACGAAGTTGGTCACCCGCACATACTCTGCCCCAAGTGATGCAACTTCGGCCCGACCTGGTGCACGAGTGTTACCTGGGAGAGACAGGTTTGTGTGATCATGTTCTCGTTTCACCGTGATTTGGGTAGCCCACTTGTAGGAATACGGGTAAACATCTCGGGTGTAGTTGGCTGCCGCGAAATCGGCAAAGACGCTGCTCAGGTTGCCTCCCACGGCACTGTTGATGGCATAGGTGATGCGCGTTCCAGGATCGCCGGCGTTTTCCCATATTGTCTTGATGGCGTTGGAGCCTCCTTGTGTAAGCTCCAGGTATCGAGAGAAGATCGCTTCGGCATAAGCACGAAGCTGGGAGCCGGTCAATAATCCAACCCATCCCTGTAATCCTTGGGCTGTACCACCGAAGTATTCATTAAGATTTCCCCAATACCCACCCGGCGCGCCCGCATGTCTACCTTGTTCGACCTGAGAAAACTCCATCCAGACTGCATTCGATTCGTGGAACCAACCGTCCACTTGGTAAGCACCTGTATAGGCGTTTATAAATCCGCTGCAACTCGGCGACCCCCACAGATTTCGGTAAGACCACTGGGCAGAGTGAAACAGCTCGTGAACGACCAAATCTTGATCAAGCATCCCGACGACTGGTATCCAGATACGACCAGGGAGCGAGACAGCCCTATCGTCAGGCAAATCATCTTTAATGCACCCAAGCCGAATATCACTCGTAGCGTAGATAGTCAGCCGACCTCCATTCAGGTTCGGCATTGAATATCCATCGCTTTCGAACCAGCCCCAAGCGTTTTCAAGATTTTGAGCCAATGTTGAGGCATCAGACAAACTGGCTTTGCCGGCATCGTAGCAAATACGGAAATGAGTCGAGTCAAGATAATTTGGTAAATCGCCGCAGTCACCCATTGAATTGGGGGGCGCAATTGGTGTCGAGGTGGGTCCAGGCGTCTCGGTCGGTGTAGGCGATGGACCAGGAGTCGCTGTGTCGGTCGGTGTGAGCGTATCCGTTGGTGTCGGTGAAGGTCCTGGTGTCGACGTATTGGTCGGAGTAGGTGAAAGGCTTGCCGTGGCCGTATTCGTTGGTGGAGGCGATGCGGTGTTCGTTGGCGTATTTGTGGGCGGCGGCCAGGGTAGAGGTGGTGTCGAGGTGTTGGTAGGCGTTGACGTATTCGTGGATGTGGCGGAAGGCGTTGCGGTGTACGTTGGTGTGGGTGAAGGAGATGACGTACTACCACCTTGGGCATGCACAGAAGGCGTGTTCGCACTCAGGAACTGAACACCCAACCCAAATAGAGTAACTACCAAGATGATTCCAAGTGGCTGACGAAGCGAATGACTCATCGGAACTCTCCTGGGTTCGAAGTGCAATTAGACAACTCGAGCGAACAGCGAATCGCACTGGTCATGGATTGGGTAGGCTCTCACCATACGAAATAGCGAGCGAGCTAACGCTTCGATAGCCGGTGTGGTCTACCCATGGCACCTCAACTGCGTAACCACGGCGCTGTGACGGCACCTGCGACCACTCCAACTCGTAGGATTCTCCCGGCGCGAGTTCGAGGGTGTACACTATGTCATCAGGATGATCGTGTGACCATATCAACCTTTCCTCCGGTTCGTAGACCGCTGTGGTTCTAATAATGATGTCCATCACGGGGTCGTTTCCCGATGTGCTGGTCAGGTTGACAACCTGTCCGGAGATATTGGTCAGTTTCGCACGGACGTTGACCGGCTCGCCAAAGTCATACTGCTCGTGATCGATCCAGAGTTCGATGGAAAGGACGCGGTCTGGAGTCCGGTCCTGTAATGTCTTGGCCCCACGTCCCGGCGGGAAGCAGGCCGTGAGACTGAGGAGGGCCAGGCAGGTTAACAGGAGAGATAGTAATGCCTTCTTCATCGTTTCACGCTCCTTTCTGCACTGTTCGCTGAGATGACGGTGCTGTGAGCAGGTTCGGCAGCAACAACGCCACTACCAGAGCTGCCAATACAACCAAGATGATTGGAAGAATGCGTCTTGAGATTTTCATGCTCAGCCCCTATCTGGTTCAAATCGGTGTGCTAAATCAAAGAATGCAACCGGCAATGGTCAGAGTCACCGAGCCCCATCGCCGGATAGGTTCACAGTCTTTCACAGGCTCAATCGATCGGCGGCTCGCGCCGGCGTATGAAGATGGTCAAGGGTCGAAGCGCGGATTGATGGCGAGCGACAGACGCATCAAGGTCGCACGCGATGCCGGCAGGGGCATGATGAGGAGGTAATGGAGTTGCCGGTCGAGAAGTCACGCAGTCGTGCGATCTGCGTCAATGGGGCATGCAAGCGACACTTCCCCTGATGAGAGAGGCTAACCGACTGCCACGGCGCAGGCAAGTGACAGATGTCATGTGACTCGCCACGAGTCGTTTCGGATGGTCTTTGAACTCCACCCCTTCTACCCCCCGCTACGGCCAGGCCGCTGCCCTAGAATTGCTGCGAATTCTGTGCGCGGCAGCCGCCAGTTTGGCGATGCGGGGTTTTCCACAGTGCATCAGCTCACGTGAACCGAATGCACCGTAAAGTGGCCGCTCATCCGAGCAGCCTGTCCCACAGGCAACGCAGTCCGCATGGCGCTGGGACAGTCGCCATTGCGTATGGTGTGACGCTGCGGAGCGATTTGCGCAGGAGGGTGGGCCAGCGCCGCACCGGGAGCGCGAAATGCTCGTTGGCGTCGGTCTATCGAGGTAGCAGCCGTCGATAGGGGCGTCGAGGCAATAGCCGTCGACGCGAACCTGGGTCACAGGTCGCACGCGTCTGCATCAAGCGGACGTTGAGCATTAGCGTGCATTTGAGGTTCACAGATGCGCAGTGGCATCTGAGGAACAATAAATGAAAGTAAAAGGCCTTTGAGCTGTTTTGGCTTGCCCTCAGCAGCTATCAAGAGGGCGTGGGGGGATGTTACTTCTACATCCGTTGGGGAAGCGACACCACCTAAAAGTGAGTCGCGTGATGAGCGATGAGGATGGATCGCTCAAAACCATATTATGCGAAAGTCGGGGTGGCCGGATTCGAACCGGCGACCCCACGGTCCCAAACCGTGTGCGCTACCGGGCTGCGCTACACCCCGAACTCGTGACGATTATACCATCCTTTACACGCTCACCACATCCAGCGCCGACGCAAAGATCGCCAGCGCCTCATCGACCTGTTCTTTCGTCACCACCAGCGGCGGAATCCAGCGCACGATGTTGTCATACGTGCCGCACACCAACAGCATCAGGCCACGCTCGTAAGCGGCCTTGACGACCGCTTTCGCTGCATCGGTGTCAGGCTCACCGTTCTTGGAAAACTCCGTGGCGACCATCAGGCCGATGCCGCGCACATCGCCGATCGACGGGAACTCCTTCTGCAACTTGCGCAGGCCGTCCATCAATTGCGCCCCGCGTTCGGCAGCGTTGTCAAGGAGTTTCTCTTCCTTTAGTACACGGATGGTCGCCACGGCTGCCGCACACGCGACGACATTCCCGCCGAACGTGCCGCCGTGCGCTCCCGGCTTCCACTTCGCCATCAACTCTTCGCGCGCGGCCAGCCCGCTCAACGGCAGGCCCGAGGCAATGCCTTTCGCCATCAGCAGGATATCGGGCCGCACGTCAAAGTGCTCGACCGCGAAGAACTTGCCTGTCCTCCCGAATCCCGTCTGCACCTCGTCGGCGACGAGCAAGATGCCGTGTTCGTCGCATAACGCCCGCAGCGCCGGAAGAAACGAGGCGGGCAGTGGGACGTAGCCCCCTTCGCCCAGCACCGGCTCGATGACGATGCAGGCGGTTTCTTCCGGCGCGGTCTGCGACTTGAGCAGTTTTTTCAGTTGCTTGATGCAATACTCGCTGGTAGTGCTTTCATCCATGTGCAGCGCATAGGCGTAAGGATAGGGTGCGACGAAAATGCCCGGCACCAGCGGCTGATACCCGGCGCGGTATGCCGTCTTGCTCGTCGTCATCGCCATCGCCAGGTGCGTACGGCCGTGAAACGACCCGGAGAAGACGATCACGTTGGGCCGGCCCGTGGCGGTCTTCGCCAGTTTCACGCCGGCTTCGACGATCTCCGCACCGCTGTTGCTGAAGAAGAACGAATCGAGGCCGGGATCGGGCATGATCGTCATCAGTGCGTCGACGAGCTCGAGCATCGGTTTGTGATAGACGATGTTGGCCTGGCCGTGAATCAACCTGGCGGCCTGCTCCTGAATCGCCTTGACCACTTTGGGATGCGCGTGACCGGTGCTCGTCACGGCGATGCCACACGTAAAGTCCAGGTAGCGTTTGCCATCCGCCGTGAAGAGATACGGCCCCTCGCCGCGCTCGACGACGATTGATGGCGTGAAAGCGCGCGACCAGACGGGCGAAACGTGATCGAGTGCCGCCATGATTATTCTCTGATTCTTGTCCAGATCTCGTCGTACAGCGGCAGGGCATCACCTACATCGGTGATCCGGTGACCGTTCTTGACCGCCTCGGGTGGCGTGTTGGTGATGGGCGATTCGATGTACGCCGCGTACAGCTCCGCCGGGGTGATCGTCCCGCCTGCGCCGTCATCGACCTGTGTGGTGGTGTCGGACTCGGCGTAATCCAAGGCGGCCTTGTCCGGATTGGTGTAAGGGAAGTCGCGCAGCATCAGCCAGAACAGGTTGCCCTGCATCGTGTAGTTGATCCAGGCGTACGCCGCGTCGGGGTGTGGTGCGCTGGCAGGCATCGCATAGTTGTCCTGCCACAGAATCGCGCCTTCCTCCGGGTAGACATACTCGATGGCGGGGTTCTCCTGGTGGGCCAGGAACGCTTCGCCGGTCCAGGTGATGCCGAGATCGACATCGCCCGCGATGAGCGCGGTCTTGGGACTGTCGCTGTCGTAGAGCTTGATGCCCTTCGCCAACTCGGTCAGTTTGACGCGGGCTTCTTCGAGCTGCTCCGGGTCGGTCGTGTTCACGTCGTAGCCGAGCGTGAGCAGCGTCGCGCCGATCACGGCACGCGAGTCGTCCAGCGACACCATGCGCCTGGCGTCGATGAACTCCGGTTTCCACAAGTCGGCCCACGACTTGGGCGGGTCCTCGATCGCGTCGGTGTTGACGACGATCGCGTCCGTGCCGGCCTGGTAGGGGATGGTGTAGTCGTTGTCGGGATCAAACGGGAGGTTCAGGTAATTGGGATCGAAGTTCTTCAGAACGGGCAGCTTGCTCTTGTCGAGCTTCTGCAGCAGCCCTTGCCGGATCATCAGGCTGATGATGTAATCGGTCGGCTGCACCAGATCGTAACTGGCGCTTCCCGCCGACAACTTGGCATACATCTCTTCGTTAGACGAGTACAGTTCCAGGTTGACCCTGACGCCGTAGACCATCTCGAAGCAATCGACGTGGTCTTGCGGGATGTACTCCGTCCACCCATACAGGTTCAGCGTCGTCGAGGTGACCTCCAGCTTCGGGTCGGGTTCTGGACATACAAAACCCGAACCGGTCACTTTCTTCTCCGCAGATTCGGCGGTCGGCCCCGCGCTGGGCGTGGGGGCCTGAGTCGTGCCGCCTCCGCAAGCAGTCGCCAGCAGGGCGATGATGGCGAGTGCAGCCAGTGCTTTCCAGATTGTGATGTTGAGCTTGCGCATGTTCCTCTCCTCCATTCGATTCGATGTATGTTGCTCACCGCAACTGTTCACCGTTCACTGATCACTGTTTACTGATCACTGTTCACTGCTCACTGCTCAGGTGCTCCTCCTCTGTAGACGCTGTGAGATCAACAGCGCGACCAGCACGATCAGAATCCACACCGTCGATAGCGCGTTGACCTCCGGCGTGATGATGCGCCGCAGCAGCCCGTACACGTAGATCGGCAGGGTCGTCGCGCCGGGGCCGGTGGTGAAGAAGGTGATGATGAAATCGTCGAGCGAGAGCGTGAAGGCCAGCAGCGCGCCGGACAACACGCCCGGCATGATCAACGGCAGCGTCACCCGCCAGAAGGTGACCCATTCGTTCGCGCCGAGATCCATCGCGGCTTCTTCGACACTCTTGTCGAAACCGTGCAGGCGCGCCCGCACGACCAGCACGACGAAGGGGATGCTGAACGCGATGTGCGCGATGATGACTGTGCCGAGGCCGAGCGACAGTCGATTGTCGGGAGCCAGCGCCAACGTCGTGTTGATCCAGTTGAACACCTGATTGAATAACACCAGGATGCTGATGCCCATCACGATTTCGGGGATGATGATGGGCACGTACAGAGACAACTCGGTAAAGGCCTTCAGGCGGAAGGAGAAGCGCTGCAGCGCCAGCGCGGCCATCGTGCCGATGACGGTCGAGACCAGTGTGGATACCGTGGCAATGGTCAGCGTGTTGCGCGCCGCATCGACGACATCCCGGTTGCTCAACAACTTGCAGAACCAGTAGAACGGGCCGCAAGGCTCCTGGTTGACGATGCCCTCGAAGGTGATGTTGGTCCGCGACGAGTTGAAGGCGAACACGATCAGCACGACGATCGGCGCGTACAGAAACGCATACACCAGCAGCGTGAAGAGCCGGAGCCACGGCGAGCGTCGATGAGTCATACGGGCGCGATCTCCTCGCCAAAGCCGAACCGGCGCGTGTAATACACCGTCACGAGCAGCGTCATCACCATGAGAATGATCGAGGCCGCCGAGCCGAAAGCGCGATCGCGCGCGTCGAGGAACTGGCGCTGGATCAGGTTGCCGACCAGAACAAACTGCTTGCCGCCCAAAATGTCGGATACGACGAAGGTGCCCATCACCGGCACGAACACCAGAATCGTCCCGGCCACCACGCCGGGCATCGACAGCGGTAGGGTCACGCGCAGGAAAGTGCGCAACGGGTTCGCGCCGAGATCGGCGGCGGCTTCGTACAACGACGTGTCGATCTTCTCCAGCGAAGTGTACATCGGCAAGATCATGAACGGCAGGAACTCGTACACCATGCCGACCAGCACCGCACCGGCCGACGGATACAGGTCGAGCGGCCTGAACGGCAACCCTAGCGCAGACGCGCCTGAGCCGAGCAGGCCGTTCAACACGCCCTGACCGCGCAGGATGATAATCCAGGCATACACACGGATCACGAAATTGGTCCACAATGGAACGAGGATCAGAAACAGCAACAGATTGCGTCGCCGGATCGACGAGCGTGCCACGTAATACGCCAGTGGATAACCCATCAGGATCACGACAAGGGTCGTCTGCAAAGCCAGCGAGACCGATCGCCACAGGATCTGCAAATACAGCGGGTCGAAGCAGCGCGTGGCCGGGTTGGTGGTCTCGTCATAGGCCGCCGGGTTGGTGATCGCCTGCCACAGCCCGCTGAAGTAGTCGCCCGCGCTTCGGCAATTGTCGGTGTACCCGGTCAGGCGGATGTAGTTGTCGAGCCTGAAGGTATAGATGACGTTGCCGTCGGCGTCGCGCCCACCGAACGAGATGATCACGATCAGGAGGAGGGGAACGATCAGGAGGACGATCATCCAGAGCAGGGCTGGCGAGGCGAGCAGGCTGCCCTGGAGCGACTTGTGTTGGCGCAGGCGCTGAATCATGATTGCGATCCTCGGTCTTCCCGGTGTTTCTTGGTGTCTTCGTGCCTTGGTGGTTAACTATTGAGCCTTTTCAGGCAGTCTCTTAGCTGGCTAGCACACGCGCGCTTTCCGGATGCCACGACACCCAGACTTTCACGCCGGTCGGGCCTTCCAGCGCCGGCATGCCGATCGGCTCGACATTTTGCCGGCGCACGCGGACGCTGACCGTCGGCGTCAGGTGCACGGCGAAGCGTGTGTCCGTGCCAATGTAGATCGACTCCACGATCTCGCCGACAAATGCGTTCGGAGTATCGCCGGGCGCTGTTGGAGTCAGCCGGACACGCTCCGGGCGCACCGCCAGCGTCGCCGGCATGCCCGGCTTCACATTCGCCTCGACCATCGCGATGATCTTCAGGCCGTCGGCCTGGAACTCGCCTTCCTGCCCGTTGACCG
This sequence comes from Anaerolineae bacterium, assembly GCA_036514635.1. Lineage (GTDB taxonomy): Bacteria > Chloroflexota > Anaerolineae > Fen-1058 > Fen-1058 > DASSFZ01. Next base: position 29,684 of record DATBWU010000145.1, read on the forward strand.
ATACCAGTGTGCCGCTGATGAAGTTCGTCTCGCCGATGAAGTCGGCCACAAAACGGCAGTTCGGCGCTTCGTAGATGTCCAGCGACGTGCCGGCTTGCAGCACGCGACCGTGATCCATCACCGCGATCCGGTCGGACATCGTTAGCGCTTCTTCTTGATCGTGAGTAACGTAGATAAAGGTGATGCCGACCTCGCGTTGCAGCGTCTTCAGCTCCAATTGCATCTCTTTGCGAAGTTTCAGATCGAGTGCGCCGAGCGGCTCGTCGAGCAAGAGCACTTCGGGCCGGTTGACCAGAGCGCGGGCCAGCGCCACACGCTGCTGCTGCCCGCCGGACATCTGCCTGGGGCGACGCTTCTCGTAGCCGGGCAGGCGCACCATGTCCAGTGCCTCCTTGACGCGCTGCTCGATGTCGGTTTTGGACACGCGCTTCATTTGAAGGCCGAAGGCGACGTTCGCGCCGATGCTCATGTGCGGGAACAGCGCGTAGTTCTGAAAGACGGTGTTGACCGGGCGCTGGAAGGGCGGCGTGCGCCCCACCGGCTTGCCGTGGAGGTAAATCTCGCCGCCGGTGGGCAGCTCGAAGCCGGCGATCATGCGCAGCGAGGTGGTCTTGCCGCAGCCGCTGGGGCCGAGCAGCGAGAAGAACTCGCCGTCCCGGATTTGCAGCGTCACGTGATCGACGGCCAGTACCTGATCCGATCCGCGCGCTGCGCCGGGAAACTCCTTGACCACATCGCGCATCTCTACGGCGAAGTCTCCCATACTCGCTCCTCGATGAAATAAGAGTTACACCATTCGATGCAATTTAACCGCAAAGGTCGCAACCCCGCCAGTAGCGCGCGGGGCAGGCGAGCGCAAAGATTTTCTGGCTTTTTTGCGTCCGCCTGCCCTGCATCTGTTTGCAGGGTTGCGCTCGCCTGCCCCCTTTGGGGGTTGCGGTGAGAAAACTGCCACCTGTATAAGTCCTATGAAATAGAGAATACGGCATCGGCGGTGCGCTGATCAAGCCGTCGATGGATCATCTCGGTTGTCGTTCACGATGCAGAACGCCGATTCGATCTTTTGCTGTGCGTGCAGAGGCACGAAAATTATAGCAATCAACAAATGATAGAGCAAATGCAGACACACAGTGCAAGTGAAAGCGGCTCTCGCTTGACCACCACCTGCGGATATGCTACAATTGCGCTAAATGAGAAACTTTCTCAATTAGTGGGATGGGGATGCTTGACCTTGACAGTGTGACGCAACAGTTATCAGAGCGGCAGTTCAAGATCACCCGCCAGCGCCGAGCAGTTTTGCGCGCCATCGCCGGATCGAACTCTCGCATGAGTCCGGCAGAGGTCTATGCACAAGCCAGGCGCAATTGCCGCGACCTGGGCCTGGCGACGGTGTATCGCACGCTGGACATTCTGGTCGAGATCGGCGCTATCCGCCGTATGCACCTCGACGACGGCTGCGAAGGCTTTGCACCGGCGTCCGCCGAGCACGGGCATCATTTGATTTGCAGTGAGTGCCACGCGACGATCGAGTTCGAAGACTGCAACATGACCGCGATGCTCAAACGGCTGGAGAGCCGCACGGGTTTCACGATTGAAAAGCACTGGCTGGAGTTAGTCGGTCGTTGTCCGGAATGCCAGGGCAAGAGATGACGAAGACACTCGGCATTCTTGGGTTGATCGTCGCACTGGTGGCAGCGTGCGCCCGTCCGGCAGCACCGGGCAGCGCCAACGCCGGCCGCCTGAAAGTCGTAGCCACGTTCAGCATCCTCGGCGAATGGGTGCAGACTGTCGGCGGCGACAAGGTCGATGTGCAAACGCTCGTCGGGCCGGGACGAGACACGCACGAGTTCGCGCCCAGCCCAATCGATGCCGCCGCGCTCGCAGAAGCCGCGCTGGTTTTCGAGAACGGGTCGGGATTCGAGATGTGGCTGGATGATCTGTATGCCGCTTCCGGATCGAATGCCAGGCGCGTCGCCGTCACCGGCAACGTCACGCCGATAGAGGTAGACGGCGGCAGGCTCGATCCGCATGTGTGGCATGATGTCACTAACGCGATCCGGATGGTCGAGATGATTCGCGATGCGCTCGCCGAAGCCGATCCGGGCAACGTCCAAACGTATCAGGCGAACGCGGCTGCCTACGTCACTCAGTTGCGAAATCTCGATGCGTGGGTCTCCGAGCAGGTGAACTCGCTGCCCGAAGAACGCCGTAAGCTGGTGACCTCGCACGACACGTTTCAGTATTTCGCCGCGCGCTATGGATTTGAAATCGTCGGCACGGCGCTCGGTTCCATTTCCACGGAAGTGGCCGATCCGCCTGCAGGCGAGATCGCGCAGTTGGTCGCCGACATCAAAGCAGCCGGCATCCCGGCGATCTTCGCTGAGAATGTCTCGAATCCAAAGTTGATGGAGCAGATTGCATCCGAAGCCGGTGTGGCGCTGGCCCCGCCGTTGTACACCGATGCGCTGGGAGTACCGGGCAGTGACGCTGACACGTACTTGAAAATGATCCGCTACAACGTCACGACGATTGTGACGGCATTGAGCCGATAGCCGATCTCACCGATAGTGTATTACCTTTGAAAAACTATCATGACCGCGAAGATTTGGAACCACGGATTTCACGGATGTCACAGATGGGAAATCAAAACATCCGTGCAATCCGTGTCATCCGTGGTTAGCCTTTTAGTTGCGGCGGGAGGCTGCGCTACGAACCTAAATACACACTCTCATTCCGAGCATACCGCCGTTCATCTTGACGGCGTGAGCGTCGGCTACAACGGCAAGCCCGCCTTGTGGGATGTGACGCTCGACATCGCGTCCGGCCTGCGGTTGGCAGTGCTCGGCCCGAACGGCGCGGGTAAGTCGACACTGTTTAAGGCGATCATGGGGCTGCTCCCGCTGCGGTCGGGCCACATCTTGATTCACGGCGAGCCGCCCGGCCGGCGCGCGGTGCAGGTCGCCTATGTGCCTCAGCGCGAGGACATCGATCTGCGCTTCCCGGTGAGCGTGCGCGACGTGGTGATGATGGGGCGATATGGGCGGATCGGTTGGTTCCGGCGATCGGGTCGCGCGGATCGCCTCGCCGTCGAGCGGGCGATGGAGCGATTGGATATTCTCCACCTGGCCGACAAGCCGATCGGCGAGCTGTCGAGTGGGCAGATGCAACGCGCATTCCTGGCGCGCGCACTGGCGCAGGAAGCCGACATCCTATTGCTGGATGAGCCGTTCACCGGCGTGGACGCACCGACCGAGAACGCGATTTACATCGTGCTCGATGACCTCAAGACGCGGGGGATCACGGTGTTGCTGGCGACGCACGATCTCGACAAGGCGCTCTCACACTTTGACGATTTGCTGCTGGTGAACGGGACCGTCGTGGCGTGTGGCTGTGCCGAAGATGTGTTCAAGCCTGAGATTCTACGCCGCGTGTTCGGCTCGCAGATCACGCTCATGCCCAGCGGCGATCGGATCATGGCCGCGACGGACGGACACCATCCGTGATTGCGGATTGTGGATTGTCGATTGCGGATTGAGAGCCTACGCATCACGTTTTACGCATTACGCTTTGCATATCACGCTTCACGCACTATGCCTGACGCATGTTAGATTTTCTCCTCGCTCCATTTAGCTACGCCTTCATGCAGCGAGCGCTGATCGCCTCGACGCTGGTCGGTGCATTGTGCGCGATCGTCGGCTGCTACGTCGTTCTTCGCGGTATGGCGTTTCTGGGCGACGCGCTGGCACACGCGATACTGCCCGGCGTGGCGATCGCCTTCCTGGTGGGCGGCGATCTGTTTATCGGCGCATTGATCATGTCGATTGTCGTCGCCGTGGGGATCGGTTACCTCAGCCAACGAGGCCGGGTGCGCGAAGACACCGCGATCGGCATCATTTTCTCCGGCGCTCTGGCATTGGGTGTGCTGCTGATCAGCAGTGCACAGTCGTATCAGACGGATTTGACGCACATCCTGTTCGGCAACGTGCTAGGCGTCAGCGACCGCGACCTGCTGCTGACGATCGGGTTCGGGGCACTGGTGCTGGCGGCGATCGTTTTGCTGTACAAAGAGTTCTTGATCTTCGCATTCGATCCGACCTTCGCCGCGACGCTCAAGTTGCCGGTCGGCGGGCTGCGTTATCTGCTGATCATCGTGGTGGCCGTGACTGTAGTGGTGTCGCTGCAAATGGTCGGGGTCGGATTGGCGGCGGCGATGCTCGTCACACCCGCAGCGGCGGCCTCGCTGCTGACGCGGCGACTGTCGCACATGATGCTGGTCGCAGCGGCAATCGGCGTGCTGTCGTCGATGATCGGCCTGTACGTCTCGTACTACGCTCGCGTCTCCACCGGCGCATCGATTGTCCTGTCCTGCACTGTGCTCTTCGTCCTCGCGCTGATCTTCGGCCCGCGCGACGGCTTGCTCGCGCGCTACCGCGCGGGAAGACGGGCACGCTGATCGACCTGCGTGTGCACGCAAAACATGTCAGGCGGCTCAACGCCCGCGTCCCCGCGAGCGTTAGATTTGCTGACAACCCTTGAGTGCACACCGACCCGCGGGAGGGTTGCGCCGATCGCCACTGACCGTTACAATGCGCTGCCATGCCGCTCGCACCGCAATCGCCCCAACGACTGCTGCCGCGTCGTGTTCGCCGGCGCGGCCTGATGATCCTCCTGATCAACACGTACTTGATGTGGTCCGGCTTCTTCATGATCATCCCGGTGCTGTCCTTGCACTACGTGGACGATCTGGGCTGGGCCGCAGCGTCGATCGGCATCATCCTGGGCGTGCGCCAGTTCTTGCAGCAGACGCTGACGGTCATCGGCGGCGCGCTGGCCGATCGCTTCGGCGCGAAGCAGCTGATCCTCATCGGGCTGGTCGTCCGCACGATCGCGTTCGCCGGCATGGCCGGGGCGGTTGACTTCTCGACGCTCCTGGTGACTGCGATCCTGGCCGCTGTCGGCGGCTCGCTGTTCGACGCACCGAGCGGCGCGGCGATCGCGGCGCTCACGACTGAAGAAGAGCGCCCGCGCTTCTACTCGATTCGCGGTGTGACCACCGGCCTGGGCCTGACGACCGGGCCGCTGATCGGCTCCGCGTTGCTGGAAGTCGATTTCGCGCTCGTCGCCTATCTGAGTGCGGCTTGCTACGTGGCCGCGCTGGTGATCGCACTGGTCGGGCTTCCGGCCGTGCGGGTCGGCGAGGCGGATCAACCGCTCGCATACGGCGTGCGGCTGGCGCTGCGCGATCGCGCCTTCCTCGTGCTCACCGCACTGCTCATGGGGTACTGGTTCATGTGGGTACAGTTGACCATCTCGCTGCCGTTGAAAGGTGAAGCCCTGAGCGGCGAGAAGAGCAGCGTCGGCCTAATTTACACCGTCAACTCGCTGATCACGATCTTCTTGCAGATCCCGATCGTCCGTGCGCTGGAGCATCGGCTCAGCCCGATGACGGCGCTGGTGTTGGGCGTGGCGGTGATGGCGCTCGGCCTCGGCAGCCTGGCTGTGATGCCGACATTTCCCCTGATGCTGGCGAGCATCGCCGTGTTCTCACTGGGCAACCTGATCGCGCTGGCGAATCAAAACACCGTCATCGCCGAGCTGGCCCGGCCCGAGGCGCGCGGATCGTATTTCGGTGTAAGCGCGGTGGCGCTGGCCTTGGGGGGCAGCCTGGGCAACGTGCTGGGCAGTGCGCTGTATGGCGAGTCGGTGGTGCGCAACTCGCCGGCGCTGCCGTGGCTGTGGATCATGTCGGTCGGGTTGAGTGCCGCGCTGGGGCTGCACGTGCTGAATCGACACCTTGAAACCCACAGACGGCAGACTGCACCTGCCGACAGTTGACGCCGACCGCCATCTGCATCACAATTCCCACAACAAACCATCTAACCATCTAACCATCCAACTATCTAACCGTCCAACCACCTAACCATCCAACCGCTTACCATGCCAGCCTCAATTGACTACACCCGCGACGAGTTGATGTGCGTATGTATTTCCCGGCAGATTGTGGACGGCGAGACCGTGGGTCAGGGGATCGCCACGCCTCTGGTGATGGCCGGTGTCATCCTGGCGAAGCTGACACACGCGCCGAACATCCTGCTCGCTTCGGCGATCGGCCAATCGGTATGCCGGGACTGGGCTTCGCTGGGACTAGCCCGCGTCGAAGAGCAATGGATCAACAAGGGGCTGGCTTTCTTGACCTTCGCGCAGATCGCGTGCGAGTTCCTGCCGCGCGTGAAACTGAAAGAATTCTTCCGGCCGGCGCAGGTCGATTCGCGCGGCAACTTCAATAACGTGTTCATCGGCGGCACATACGACCACCCCCAGATGCGCCTGCCCGGCAGCGGCGGCATCGCCGACGTGACCGGCTACAACGACAAAGCGTGCCTGTACGTGCCGCGCCATTCGCGAGCGGTGTTCGCTGAGCCGATCGATTTTGTGAGCGGGCTGGGGCATGTGCCCGATCGGCAGGCAGGCCGCGGGCCGATTTACCTGGTCAGCAACCTGGGGCAGTTCGATTATGCCCATGGCCGAATGCGTTTGACGACTTTTCACGCGGGCGAGCCTATCGACAGGATTCAGACCAAGACCGGCTTCCCACTGGAGGTTGCGCCCGACGTGCACCAGACCGAGCCACCCACCGGCGAAGAAGTGCGCCTGTTGCGCCAGATGATCGATCCGCTCGGTGTGCGCCGGTTAGAACTGCTCGGCGGCGCGCAGCGCAAAGCGCTCATCCGCGATATCCTCAGGGCCGAAGGCATCGTGTAAGCTGGTGATTATCCACAAGTGCTCCAGGCCCGCGCGGACGCGGTCGGCGAGCATTCAAGATGTGTGCAATCACCAGCGTGTAAGAGATTGCGATTGGGAGTATACTAAGAGCAGCCTGTCCTAACCGAAAAACAACGAAAGGCGCGCAATGGAAACGTCGGAAACTTCATTTGATCCACAGGCGGGTGATCTTCGCGGCGGCACGGTCAACTTGCGGAATGGCGGCGTGCGAGATGTGTACGCGGACACCGTGACGATCTCGCGCGGCGGCGCGCGCACGGTGAGCGCCGATTCGGTCACGGTCAAGCTGGCCGGTGTTCAAGAGGTCGAAGCGCAGTCCGTGGTGGTGAAGCAAGGGGGCGCAGCACGAGTGACGGCCGAACAAGCCGAGATTGCGGTAGCCGCCATTGGGCTGGTACAGGGTGAAACGGTGCGCGTCGGCCCGAGCTGCCAGATGATCGGCGTGGTTGCCAATAAGGCCGCGATCGAGGAGAGCATGTCAGCGGTCGTCGTCGCACGCGACCACGCGCACCTGGATCAGTCGGGGGTGGCCGTGCTAGTGTCGAATCGTGTCGAGATGAACGACTCGGTGGTCTTGATCGCCGTGGCCGACACGGTGCAAGGCGGTGCGCAGGTGCAGGTGAAGCCGCCGGTCGCGGCGATCTTCGGTGCGGCGTTCGGGGCCGCGTTGGGCGCGGTGTTGTTGCTCGGTCGTCGTGGGAAATAGGTTCTTGCCACAGAGGCACAGAGACACGGAGATTAAAATGACAACCTGTGTGCCTCCGTGGCTCTGTGGCCCAATTGTATTCGGTGAGTGTAGTCATGCTGTTGACGCCCAGCCAAGTTCTGCATGAGCGTTATCGGATCGTCGGCCTGCTGGGACAGGGCGGCATGGCCGCCGTGTACTGCGCCCACGATCGCACGCTGGATCGACTGGTGGCGATCAAGCAACTGCGACCCGATCCGTTTGCCAGCGAAAAAGCCGTCCGGCAAGCACGCCAGCAGTTCAAGCGCGAAGCGCAAATCCTGGCTACACTCGATCATTCCAATCTCCCCCGCGTCACAGATTTCTTCGAGATGGACAACCTCGAGTATCTGGTGATGGACTATGTGGAAGGCCAGTCGCTGAGCGAGGTCGGCGAGAAAGCCGGCGGCGGCCTGGTCGAAGACCTGGTGCTGTCGTGGGCCGATCAGTTATTGTCCGCGCTCGATTACATCCATCGGCATGGCATCATTCACCGCGACGTGAAGCCGTCCAACATTCGCCTGACCCCCGACGGGCGCATCTTCCTGGTCGATTTTGGATTGGTGAAGCTGTTCGATGCGTCCAACCTCAAAACCGCGACGATCATGCACGGGCTGGGCACACCCGAATACGCGCCGCCGGAGCAATACGATGCGCACCTCGGCCACACGGACCCGCGCTCGGACGTGTATGCCCTGGGGGCGACGCTGTATCACCTCTTCACCGGCCGCGCACCGGCCACAGCCACTCAGCGCGTGGCCGACCCCGGATCGTTCCAATCGCCGCGCCTGCTGGGGGCGCACATCTCTGCCGATACCGAGCGGATCATCCTGCGTGCAATGGAACTTCAGCCCGCGCGGCGCTTCGCCAGCGCGGCGGAGATGCGCACGGCACTGCAACAGGCCCGGCGGCTTAGGCTAGGCGGGACCAGCCTGACACGCCGGTTGCCGCAGTGGCTGCCCATCGATCGGAGCACGATGACACGGCGTGTTGCGCCGTTCGCCGCCGTCGTGCTGTTGATCGTGGGCGTGATCGGGCTGACGAATGGATTGGGCGGGTCGGCCTCTGCACTGGCAACGACAGCCACCGTCACATCCACCTTCAGGCCGCCGACTGCTACAACACCCACGGCGACCTATTCGCCCAGCCCAACGCCGAGCGTTACGGCGCGCCTGGGCACGACCGGCACCGGCGGTGCAAGGCCAACCGGGTCGATCTCACCTACGCGCCGTTCTTCAACCCCGACGCAGACCAGCACACCAAGCCGGACGCCGAGCCGGACGCCGAGCCGGACGCGCACGCCCACTCCAAGCCTGACATCGACTAACGTGCCAGGCCAGCCAGCCGCGACGGGCACGCCGCAGCCGACGGCAACCCGCACGCCTTTGCCGACATCCACGCCGACGCCGTTGCCCACTCCAACCAGCACAACCCGGCCCACGTCGACCCTGGCCGAGACGCTCGAGACGCCGACATCGGCTCCGAATATCGAGTCAAGTTCCACACCCGTCACACCCGAAACACCGGCCACACCATGATCGCTATGCAGCTCTCGCAACCCGCGCCGATCGACCGGCAGCCACTCACACCGGTCGATCGGCCGATACCCGATCCGCGCGCGGGCGAAGTCCGTATCCGGGTGCGCGCCTGCGGCGTATGCCACACCGATCTGCACATCGTCGAAGGGGACATCCCCCATCCCAGGTTGCCCATCGTGCCGGGGCATCAGATCGTCGGCGTAGTCGAGGCGCGCGGTTCCGGAGCGAGTCTCTTTCGCGACGGTGATCGCATCGGCGTGCCGTGGTTGTACTCGACATGCGGTGAGTGCGAGTACTGCCACAGCGACCGTGAGAACCTGTGCCTCAGCGCACGCTTCACCGGCTATCACGTCGATGGCGGATACGCGGAGTATGTCGTCGTGCCGGAAGCCTTTGTCTATCGCCTGCCGGACGGCTTCGACGATCTTCAGGCTGCGCCGCTGTTGTGCGCAGGTGTGATCGGCTATCGCGCCCTGCGGTTGAGCGAGATCAAGCCCGGGCAGCGTTTGGGATTGTACGGCTTCGGCGCGTCGGCGCACATCGCGATCCAAGTCGCGCGGCACTGGGGTTGCGAGACGTACGTCTTCACGCGCAGCGAAGCGCATCGCCGCCATGCGATTCAGTTGGGGGCTGTCTGGGCGGGCCGGGCCGAGGACACGCCGCCCGCGCCGGTCGATAGCGCTATCATTTTCGCCCCGGCCGGGATGCTCGTTCCCCTGGCGTTGCGCGCTCTGAAACCGGGCGGCACGCTCGCGCTGGCCGGCATCACCATGTCGGACATTCCACAAATGCCGTATGATCTAATTTACCGCGAGCGGACAATGCGGAGCGTCGCCAACGCCACGCGCCGCGATGCCGGGGAACTGTTGGCGCTGGCTGCCGAGATTCCGATCCGAACCGACGTCGAAACCCTGCCGCTTCGAGAGGCGAACACGGCGCTGAGGAGAATCAAGCGGAGCGAGGTCAACGGGGCGATGGTGCTGACAGTCTCGTAACGGGGTCCAAGTGACCGGCACTGTGCAAGTGCCGGTCACTTTTTTGGGAACACGCTTGCAACAGGCGACGTCCTGTGAGCAGGAGGAATTTCAAATCTCTGCGCCCTCTGCGTTCTCGGCGGCGAGAACAACACAGCAAAGGTTTACCATGTCTCTTTGCGGTAAAACCGCGCCACGAAAAAAGGAGAAGAAAAGATGAACGCCCCAAAGAAAATCGTCCCCCTCGCTATGCTGCTAGTCCTGTCCTTGCTCATTTCTGCGTGCGCGACTGCGGCGACTCCCGGGTCAGGATCGATGACACGCTCCGATGGTGAAGAGTCACAAGAGTTTGCCGTAATTGCCACACCCGCGCCTGCGCCGACGGCAGCGCCGGCCGGTGTCGAGGTCGCTTTGGCGGATAAAGAGGGCGGCATGCCCGACGTTCCCTCCTCGCCGTATCGCGCCAACCGGATGATCATCAAGAACGGCGAGATGAACCTGATGGTCGCCGATACCAACCGGGCCATCGACCAGGTCACCGACATCGCCGTGAACAGCGGCGGCTACATCGTCAGCAGCCGCACCTGGGAGGACAATTCGCTCAAGTTTGCCACGCTGACGATGGGCGTGCCGGTCGATCAGTTCGAGGCGGCTCAGCGCCAACTGCGTGCGCTCGCGCTGACGGTGTTGAGCGACACCGCTTCGGGCCAGGACGTGAGCGATGAGTACGTCGATTTGCAGTCGCGCCTGACCAACCTGGAGGCGACGGCCGCGCGCATCCGCGAGTTCCTGGCGCAAGCCCAGAACGTGGAAGAGGCGCTGCAAGTGAACGCGAAGCTGAGTGAGATCGAGGCCGAGATCGAGCAGATCAAGGGACGCATGAACTACCTGAAGGATCGCGCCGCGTTCTCGACGATCGTCGTCAACCTTGAGCCGCAGCGGCCTACGCCCACCGTCACACCCACGCCGACTCCGACTCCAACGCCCACGCCGGTCGCCTGGATGCCGGAGAAGACATTCACCGCAGCGGGCGAAACCCTGGGCGGCATTCTGCGCACGCTCGGCGACCTGGTGATCTGGTTCGGCGTGGTCGTCGGGCCGTTCGCCATCCCAGCGGCGATCGTCGCCGGGGTCGTGCTGCGAGGACGGAAGAAAACGTGAAGCCTGTTACGTGTTGCGTGATGACTTGGAGGCGATTGCTGCTCTGATGAGAATCTAATTCTTTTCCAATACTTCTCTAGCAGGGGCCGGCTACACTGTGGCTGGCCTTTTTCGTTATTGCATCTTACGACTCTTCTGAAAAAAGGCTTATCTCACCGCGAAGAGCGCAACCCCCTTGCAGGGGGCAGGCGAACGCAAAGAATACCTAGAACACTTCGCGCCCGCCTGCCCCGCTTCTTTTTGCGGGGTTGCGTCCGCCTGCCCCCTTTGGGAGTTGCGGTTAAATCCGGCTTTTTGCAGTGGGTCATCTTACGTTTTACTGGTGGAGGTTTGGTATAGAGCATTGCTTCGCAGAAACTACGTTGGCCGCGAAGATTTTTGGACGCGGATGAACACGGACAAACACGGATCAGAATCAGTGTTCATCCGTGTCCCATACTTTGGTTGCGGCGGAGCCGCGCTATGGATCTGAACAAATACACTGAGAAGGCGCAGTCGGCTGTATTGGAATCGCAACGGCTGGCCGAGTCGCTCGGTCATCCGATGATCGAGCCGGAACACCTGCTGCTGAGTCTGGCCCGGCAGAGCGATGGCGTCGTCCCGCAACTGCTCCAGAAACTCGGGCAAAGTCTGGAGCAGCTCGCGGCGATCGTCGAGCGTGATCTGCAAAACAAGCCGCGCGTATCAGGTGACACGGCGCAGGTTAGCCTGGGTCGCGCCGCAAGCGATGTGCTGAACGCGGCAGAGAACGAAGCCAAGTCGATGCGCGATGACTACGTCAGCACGGAGCATATTCTGCTGGCGCTGGCGAAGTCGCGCACGGCAGTCGGCAACATGCTGAATCCGCGCGGCGTCAGTGCGCACGCTATCCTTCAGGCGCTGGTGTCGGTGCGCGGCTCGACGCGCGTCGCGTCGCAGAACCCGAATCGACGTACCAGACACTTGAAAAGTACGGGCGCGATCTCACGCAGTTGGCGCGGCAGGGCCAGCTCGATCCGGTGATTGGCCGCGACGAGGAAATCCGCCGCGTCATCCAAATCCTGTCGCGGCGCACCAAGAACAACCCGGTGCTCGTCGGCGAGGTCGGCGTGGGCAAGACGGCGGTCGTTGAAGGGCTGGCGCAGCGCATCGTGCGCGGTGACGTGCCGGAAGGGCTGAAGAACCGGCGCGTGGTCGCGCTCGACCCCGGCGCGCTGGTGGCCGGCGCGAAGTATCGCGGCGAATTCGAGGAACGCCTCAAGGCGGTGTTGAAAGAGATCAAAGATTCGGAGCGGCTGGAGAAAATCGAGCGTGAAGTCACCGACCTGAAAGAGCAGTCCAACTCGCTGCGCGCGCATTGGGAACTGGAAAAGAATGCCATCACGTCGCTACAGGCCATCAAGGAGAAGATCGAACAGACCCGGCGCGAGATCGAGTTAGCCGAGCGGCGGGCCGATCTCGAAGCGGCGGTGAGTTCGGCGAGGGCGATGTCGTCGAAGTGGACGCGAACGAGGACGGGCTGTACTTCCGAAGCAACGTGAGAATGGCAGAGGTCATCAACGGATAGGAAACGGACAAGCGGTGATCAACGGACAGGAAACGGACAAGCGGATGCGAACGGAGGGCATCCGTTGGCAGCCATCCGTTTCATCCGAGGATATAATTGGTTGCCAGAGGTCACGATGACGGCCATCGACAGCCACGTGGAGCAGCGCCTGTGCTCGGAGAACAACATCTGGATTGCGACGGTTCGGCCCGATGGTCGACCACATCTGACTCCGGTTTGGTTTGCCTGGCACGAGGGAAGATTGTACCTCTGCATCGATCCGGGCAGCGTTAAAGCGAAGAACCTGGCGCAGAACAGGCGCGTTGCGCTCGCGTTGGAAGACGGCTCGTCACCGATCATCGTCGAGGGGACGGCGCGATGGGTCGAGGGATCGGATCGGCCACAGGGTGCAATCGACGAATTCATCCGCAAGTACGACTGGAATATCGCTGCCGACGACCAGTACAGCCAACTGGTCGAAGTCACGCCGAATAAGGTGTTGAACTGGAGCGGGGGTGGTTGATCAGTGGTAGAATCTTAGCTGAACGGCCTAGCGGCGAAGCATCTCCAGCATGGTCAGGGCCAAAAGATTCTTCGGGCGCTGCGCGCCCTCAGAATAACAAAGTGAGCATGGGGAAAGCGAGCGGAGATAATACACATGATGCGATTTGATCGATTCACCGAGCGCGCGCAGGATGCAGCCAATCGCAGCATCGAAATCTTGCAGCGCTACGGGCACAATCAAGTGGACACGGAGCACATCCTGTTGGCGCTGCTCGAGCAGCCGGAAGGCGCGGTGTCGCAGATTCTGGAAAAGCTCGGCGTGGATGTCGATGTCATGCGTGGCCGGTTGGACGAAGTGCTGCGCCACTCGCCCAAGGCAGCGATCTATGGCGGCGGGGCCGGGCAGGTATTCATCACGCCGCGCGTGAAGCGCATCTTGGAGCTGGCGCAGGAAGAGGCCAATCGTTTCAAGGACGAATACATCTCGACCGAGCACATCTTCCTGGCGATTTTGAATGAGCGCAACACGGCATCGGCGCGCATTCTGGCGGAGGCCGGCGTTACGAAGGATCGCGTCAGCGAAGCCGTGAAAGAGGTTCGCGGCGGTCAGCGTGTGACGGATCCGGGAGCAGAGTCGCGCTACCGTATGCTGGAGAAGTATAGCCGCGACCTGACGAAGATGGCGCGCGACGGCAAACTTGACCCGGTCATCGGCCGCGACAACGAAATCCTACGCGTGACCCAGGTGCTGTCGCGACGCACCAAGAACAACCCGGTGATGATCGGCGAGGCGGGTGTCGGCAAGACGGCGATCGTGGAAGGGTTGGCGCAGAAAATCGCCAGCAACGACGTGCCGGAAATCTTGATGGGCAAGCGCGTGGTGGCGCTCGACCTGGGCGCGATGGTGGCCGGGTCGCGCTTCCGAGGCGAATTCGAGGAGCGGCTGAAGGCGGTGGTTGAAGAGATTCAGCGCGCGCAGGGTGAAATCATCCTCTTCATCGACGAGCTGCACACGGTCGTCGGCGCAGGCGCGGCGTCGGGCGCACTCGACGCATCGAGCATGCTCAAGCCGGCGTTGGCGCGCGGCGAGTTGCAATGCGTCGGCGCGACGACGTTGGGCGAATACCGCAAGTACATCGAGAAAGACCCCGCGTTGGAGCGGCGCTTCGCGCCGGTGTTCGTCGATGAGCCGGGCGAGGACGAGACGATCGAGATGCTGCGCGGCTTGCGCGATCGCTACGAGGCGCATCACAAGGTGCGTATCTCGGACGAAGCGCTGGTGGCGGCGGCCAAGCTCAGCGCGCGCTACGTTACCGAGCGACACCTGCCGGACAAGGCGATCGATTTGGTAGACGAGGCGGCGGCCAAGCTGCGGGTCGCGTTGTACACGCTGCCGCCTGACTTGAAAGAAATGAAGGCCAACCTCGATCGCTTGCAGGCTGAGGAGGAGCAGGCCGGCCTGTCGCGCGACTACGAGCGCGCGGCGGAGATCAAGAGCAGGCGCATACGCCTGGAGCAGGATTTCAATGCCAGGCGCGAGGAGTGGCGGCGCGAGAAAAACATCGACGAAGTGGTCGATGAGGATGACATCGCGTCGGTCGTCGCGCAAATTACCGGCATCCCGGTGGCGCAGATGATGGAGACCGAAGCGGAGAAGCTGTTGCACATGGAAGAGCGCCTGCACGAGCGCATCATCGGGCAAGACGAAGCGATTGCCGCACTGAGCGATGCGATCCGCCGCGCCCGATCCGGCCTGAAGGACCCGCGCCGCCCGATCGGCTCGTTTATCTTCCTCGGCTCGTCGGGCGTAGGCAAGACCGAGCTGGCGAAAGCCTTGGCCTGGTTCCTGTTCGACGACCCGGATGCGCTGGTGCGGATCGATATGAGCGAGTATCGCGAGCAGCACACGGTCTCGCGGCTGTTCGGCGCGCCGCCGGGCTATGTGGGCTATGAGGAAGGCGGGCAGCTCACCGAGGCCGTGCGCCGCAGACCGTATCAGGTGGTGTTGTTCGACGAGATCGAAAAGGCACACCCGGAGGTGTGGAACTCGCTGCTGCAGATTCTGGACGACGGGCGGATGACCGATGGCCAGGGTCGCACGGTCGATTTCCGCAACACGGTGATCATCATGACCAGCAACCTGGGCACCGAGTTCGCGCGCAAGGGCGGGGCGCTGGGCTTCGTGCGCCCCGGCGAAACGACCCAGACCGTAATCAGCGATCACAAGAAGATCGAAGAGGAGCTTAAGCGCGCTTTCCGGCCCGAGTTCCTGAACCGCATTGACGAGATCATCATCTTCAACTCGCTCTCGTTGGAAGATGTGGAGAGGATCGTCGATTTGCAGATGAACGAGATTCGCAGCCGGCTGCGCGATCAGGGCCTCTTCATCGAGTTGACCGAGACGGCGCGTAAGTGGTTAGCGAAGGTCGGTTACGATCCGCAGTTCGGCGCGCGCCCGCTGCGCCGCGCGCTGCAGCGGTACGTCGAATCGCCGCTGTCGGTGGCCTTGCTCAAAGGCGACTTCAAGATCGGCGACACGGTCGTGGTGGACGTGAACGAGCAGGGTATCACGTTCAGCAAGAAGGTCGATACAATAGTGAAAGAACCCGTCACAGCGTGATCCAAGATACAGTGACCGGCACTCTCCAAGTGCCGGTCACTTTTTTGTGCGACCGGTCAGGCCCTTCGCCGGAGAAGTGCACCCTTACACAAAGGTCAGCAGCGACGCCGGCAGGTGGCCGGTATCGTTGAAGGCCAGGAGGGTGATGCGGCCAGTGGAGTCGATGGTGATCTCACATAAACCGGCGTTGCGGATGTCGAAGCTCACCCAATTCGCCGGTGGGGCGCCGATCGAGCGGCAGACTAAGTAACGAATGATGTTGCCGTGGCAGATGACCAGCTCGGCCCGATCCAGGTTGTGCGTCCGCCGAAAGTAGCGCCGGAAGGCAGTCTCGGCTTGCCGTCGTCCCTGCTCGATGACCTCAGCAGGATACTTCTGCGTGAAGTGCTCGGCGAAGAGAGATGGCAAGCCGGGGACACACTCTTGCAGGATCGTCGCCGGCTGCACCTCCAGGCTGGGAAACTCGGTGGCGAGGATGCCTGCCGTCTCTTCGGCTCGGCGCAGCGTGCTGCAGTGGATAGCGTGAATGGGCAGGCCGCGCAGGCGGCGCGCCAGGCGCTTCACCTGCCGCCGGCCCAAGGGAGTCAGGCTGCCTTCGCGTGGATCATCGGGGTCGTGTTTGTACTGGCCATGACGAATGAGGTACAGAGTTCGGGTGGGCATAAAGTCCTTGAATCGGCAAGTGCTGGGAACAGAGTATACCATGCTTGTTTTGCTTCGTTATCGGCGTGGGGTCTACAAAGTTCCTACCTCTTCAATACATCATCATACCAATTCTAACTGCGAATCGCATTGACTTGCGATCCAACAGGTGATATATTGAATCCAGGCAAACTATTTGAACACCTCCCTGTACGCAAGGACCGGCGCCGAACGTTGAAGCCTGACTCTGCTGTTCGGCGTAGTTTTTTAGATACACCTGTTGAGTCTTTTCTGCGGGTGGGTGTGCAACTTGAGGGAAGTCCTCGCGGGGACATTTGCATCTCGTGCGTCTGTGCGACAAGAAGTGAGCTGACCCAGGTGGGCCAGCTCTGAGAGTAGCCAGGTCAAGAGCAAGACTCGCACGTTTATTGGCGGTAAACGTGCCAAGCATCGTAAGGTATGCCTGTTAGGGCATAGCCCTCACGTTATGCGCTTGACCCAGTTGTCCGTATTTTACAGATACACATATAGCCTGTCAACTGATCATCATATGGCTGTAGATCACTATACCGCAAGTTTGACTCTCACCCAAAACGCGGCCATTCTGCTCAAAGAGAGAAAGGATCGCCAGGCCGGGCGTCTTGCCTCAACGGAATCGAGCCTCGCCGATAGCCGTGATGCAGTGTTGATCCAGGCTTGCCTGGATGGTGATCAGGCCGCCTGGAATACGCTGGTTGAGCGTTACGCGCGACTGGTGTATTCGATTCCATTGCGCTGGGGACTCTCTCCGGCTGATGCAGACGATGTCTTTCAGAACGTTTTCACGATCGTCTTCAATCGACTGAAGGGCCTGCGCAACCGCACTTGCTTGTCGGCCTGGCTCATGACGATCACCGCGCGCGAGTGCTGGCGTGTTGGAAAAGCCTCACGCGCTTACGTGGCCCTGGATGAGAGTGTCGAGGACACCGGGACCCCGCCATCGGAGTGGGTGCAGCGTTGGGAGCTTCAACGAGCGGTTCACGCAGCCATAAGCCGTCTCGACCCACGCTCCCAGGAACTGCTCAAGGCCCTCTTCTTTGACACCGGCGCTCCCACGTATGATGAAATTGCCGCGCGGCTGGGATTGGCCGTCGGCAGCATCGGTTCCGCTCGCGCCCGCTGTCTCAAAAAACTGGAAGCGATCCTGATTGACATGGGTATCGACTTCAGCGTCTAGCTTCGCAGTTCTGAAAACCTCGACTCACGGTTCGAGGCACACCTCGCCGATTGCTGACCTCCTTCAGCTTCTCCAATGTTCTCTGCGCTGTACGTATAAGTACCTATCCGAAAACCGGATCGCAGGCTGAAGCCTGCGCGGACTGAAGTCCGCGTTCCAAGGTTTTCGGATAGGCTCTAAGTAGCCCCTTCGCCACGCAGATTCGCAGCCCGTGCATTTTTCTGCGCTGTTTTCCCCTCTGTAATGTTAGAAAGACGTAATAAAGAGTTGCAGCC
Source organism: Anaerolineae bacterium (assembly GCA_036514635.1). Taxonomy (GTDB): domain Bacteria; phylum Chloroflexota; class Anaerolineae; order Fen-1058; family Fen-1058; genus DASSFZ01. The sequence continues at coordinate 47,646 of DATBWU010000145.1, forward strand.
GCCCTATTGTGAGGGTTCCCGAAAGGCTATGTGCAGTCATCCGGTTTCTGACGAAGACCTTGTGGCCTATGTGGCAGGGGAGTTGGGCAGCGCGGCGGCCAGCGTCGTGTTGGCCCACCTGCTCACCTGCACGGAGTGTGCGGCAAGTGTAACCCGCCTCCGCGCGATCTATACCGTTCTCTCGTCGCACAATGTGCAGCCGCCACCGCCTAAGACTGAAGCGCGGGCCAAAGCCATCTTCGCCCGCGATCGGCGGAAGCCTAAGCCCTCACTGGTCGGGCCGATTGAGTTTCGCCGGTTCAACTGGCGATTCCCTCTCCTGTCTCCCGTAAGCGCACTGTTGATGGCGGCCCTGATACTTTTAGGTAGCGTAGGGATCGTTTTCGCTATGGCCCAGAATGCCCTACCCGGGGATGCACTCTATGGCCTGAAGACTGCTGTGGAGAGAATACAAGTTGCGATCTCGCCCAGTGAGGCTGACAAGGTGCAGCTACATCTCGCTTTTGCGCAGACGCGCTTACAGGAGGTCGCGACCCTCACGGCCCGAGGGCGATATAGCGAGATCCCCACGGCCATGTCAGACTTTCAGCGCCAGATAGATGCAACGACTTCGGGCTTGAAGGCCGTGGCAAATGAGGATGCTGTCCGTGGCGCAATGCTGGCGCACGAGGTCACAGGCGCAATGGCAAACTACATGAATGCCCTGGCGGCATTGCGTGACAGCAGCCCGCAACAGGCCAAGTCTTCCAGCGAGACAGTTGCCCTGGCACCCGCAGCGGGAAAGTCTTCGGCGGCTGAACAGGCTCCGGCAGAGACCGCTGTCGCCCTGGCTTTGCCGACGGCGACCTCCATACCAACGGCCCGGATTGAACTCTATCCCGTTTCGACAGGAGCGCCGACTCAAGCAGCCACTCAGGTCGTTGTCGAGAACGCCGGCTCGGCTGCGATCACCTCGCCGATGGCCCCGGCGCCAACCGATACACCTCAGCCTACGCCGACTCTCACGCCTTCTTCGACGCCGACGAGCACACCTTCCGCGACGCCAACCCCAACGTGGACATCTACCCCATCGCCGACGGATTCGCCAACAGCCACGGATACGCCGACGCCCACCCATACGCCTGTACCAACCGATACGCCGACGGATACCCCCACGCCGACCGCTACTTCGACAGCAACTGACACACCGGCTCCCGTCAATACCGCTACAGCGATCGGCACGCCGGCTCCGACACCAGAGGTCACACTGGCCTCTGCGCCGCCCCCGACTGGCGAGCCAGCCGCCGTGACGCCGGGCAGCCTGCTCTTTGATGGTGTGGACGACAGGGTCAGGACAGTCGACCTGCCGCTCGCGAGGGAGTTCACGATCGAACTGTGGGTGAGGCGCACTGCCGATTCGGGCGGCGTCCAGACTTTCCTATCGGATGCCACCGACGATCACAGGCAGGCGATGTTCTCTTTGTACGTCGACGGCGGCTCTGATGACTGCAGGGGCGCAAGGGATCAATTCGCTCTGTCGATGGAGGCTGATGAGTTCGTGCTGTGCTCCAGGCAGAGCGCCCGCATCGGAGTCTGGTACCACGTTGCAGTCTCTCGAGATCGTCTTGGAACCGTGAGGTTCTTTGTGAATGGCCGACTGCGAAGCATTCGCCGCAACACGGCAAGCCCCGTGGACAGCAGTGGAGCCCTGACTTTCGGGAGGGCCGGAGATTACGATGGGGAATACTTCAGCGGGCTGCTCGACGAGATCCGAATCTCGAATGCGGTTATCTACACCTCCGATTTCACACCATTGCAGGCTCCACTGACGAGCACAGCCAATACGCTGGCGTTATGGCATTTGGATGAAGGCTCCGGCCGGGTTGTCCTCGATAGCTCGGGGAACGGCCGGCAAGGCACGCTCCAAGCATCTGATGCTGCCGACTCAAATGGCCCAACCTGGTCCACAGACAGCCCGGTGGGCGACTCCGGCTCGATTCGGCCTTCTCACAACGGGACAGCGTCTCCCACATCGACGCCGATTGCGACGGCTATTGACGACTCACCAACCATTCTACCAACCGAGACGGACATCGACCTGGAACCGCCCACACCCATACCTTAAGAGCGGGTGGATCACTTTCCATGCATTTTTAAGCCTTTGGCGATGCTCTTTATATTGGCAAGAACGAATGACAAGTCCGGTCAGGGCTATTTAGCCGTTGGTCACGAACGTGGCTGGACGGTAAGTTGTTGTTAAGCAGCGTGGCCTGCTGGGTCTACAGAGGTTTTCTGAGCAAGGCTTACCGTTTATGAAGCGAATGCGCTTGTTGATTGCCGCCTTGATCATCTGGCTTTTCTTCTTTTATAACGTCGAAAGGCTGAGTGAACCGATTAACATCACCAGCATGGCCTACACTTTTGTGCCGTTGATCGTCGTGAGCACCATGCTGATCCCCGGTGTGCAGCGATTGCCGTTGTGGGCGGTCCTGTCGATGCCCATTCCGGCGTTTCTGGTGCTCAAGACCCTGGAAGGGTCGCACGTGTGGGGTTCTGCTCTTCCCCTGACCGTGACCGAGATATGCGCTATTTCGATCACGACCCTCTTAGCTCGCTGGGTCAGTTCGGCGATCCGCGAGTTTGAAAACGCGGTAACCCACATCAGCGTGAGCCAGGTCGGCCATGTGTCCGAGTCGTTTTCGGCCGCGCAGGGCGAGATGTATCGAGAAGTGCAGCGCGCTCGCATCTTTCAACGACCTCTGCTGCTCATGGCGTTGAGAGTGGAAGAGGGGTCGGTTCAGGTGGCCCTGGATCGGATGGTGCAAGAGGCGCAGCAAGCGATGATGAAGCAGTATGTGTTATCGGGCGTCTCCCGGACCTTGTGCGACGAGCTGGATCACTACAACGTCATTGCCAAGAGAAACGATCACTTCCTGGTGCTGCTCCCGGAAACCACATTGGCCAAGCTGCCCGAGTTGACCCGCCGATTGCGCAAGGCTGTTTCCGAGCAGGTGGGGGTTACACTGCAAATCGGCACAGCAGCCCTGCCCGATGACGCGCTCACATTTGAAAGCCTGGTCGAGAAGGCTGTCCACGAAATGGAGGCGGAGCCTCATCTGAATGTGACTGCAACTGAGCCGGGCCGATACGACACCGTGTTGAGAGAGAAGGCCGATGGACTGGGTTATCATCAACCGACCGAGGGTCTCCCCCTTTGAGCCGAGATACCGAATCGCCAAGCGGGCGATGGATATTACGCTGTGCGTGCTGGCATTGCCGTTCGCTCTGCCGATAATGCTCATCTGTGCGCTGGCGATCTTCGCGGAGTCGGCCGGGCCTGTGGTGTTTGTCCAGGAGCGGGTCGGAAAAGGCGGCCGCATCTTCCGCATGTATAAGTTCAGGACGATGCACAATAACCTTGATGATAGTCATCATCGGGCCTTCGTGAAGGCTTTTGTGCGCGGCCAGATCCAACCGAATGGAGACGGCAGGCAAGTCTTTAAGCCGATTCAGAACTCGCAAGTCACGCGCGTGGGGCGAATCCTGCGCAAGACCAGCCTGGACGAATTGCCTCAACTGATCAACATATTCAAGGGTGAGATGAGTCTGGTCGGCCCGCGACCAAATGTGCCGTGGGAAGTGGAAGAGTATAGACTCTGGCATCACGAGCGGCTCGAAGTGCTTCCGGGGATCACGGGTCTGGCCCAGGTGCACGGGCGCAGTGGCATCACCTTCGAGCAGATCGTGCAATACGACATCGAATACGTGAAGAAGCAGAGCCTGTTGCTGGATCTGAAAATTCTGTGGTGGACGCTGCGCTCAGTGATGCTCCGCGATGGCGCTGAATAAAACGTGGTCAAGGTGACCGGCACTTTCAAAACTTCCGAAGTCTTGCAGACTTCGGAAGTTTTGTTTAGAGCTGTGCGAAGAAGTCATGGAAAGCATCCAGCAGGTAGTCCAGTCGCGCCTCGTCCAAGCCCGGATACACCCCCACGAAGAACGCCCCGCGCAACACGAGGTCCGAGTTGGGCAACGCCCCCACCACCCGCCGCTCAATCCCCCGATACCCCGGCTGCGCCAGGATGTGCCCCGAAAACAAATACCGCGTCTCGATGTGGCGCGCTTCCAGGAAACGCGTCACCTGCTGCCGCGTGAACGGCGCTCCCACGCGCACCGT